>SLKS01000199.1 GCA_007134465.1 Kiritimatiellia bacterium
AATTCGCGTTCTTCGATTTCATGAATGTTCTTTTCGATCGCGCGGATTTCGGATTCCATGGTCCGGAATTCTTCATTGGTCTTCAGATCGTACTGCTGCACGCGCAGTTTGCCGATGTTTTCCTTGCGCGCCGCCACTTCGGTTTCCAGATTGGCGATGCTTGCCAGATGCTCTTTTAATTGTACCTGCGCCTGTTCCACGGCGGCTTTGTGCGCGTTCAAGGCGGACGCCTGGGCTTCCTTGCGTGCCGGTATGTCGCGCATTTCCCTTTCCGCCTGGCGAATTTTCACGTCGAGATCCTGCAAGGCCAACAGTTTTTCCAGCGTTCGATTCACCGTTCTCCCCTTCCCTGCCCTCTTTCCCCTAAAATTTGTTTCCGGGAAAAGTAGCGGAGCCGGATGCCGATGTCAATTCCGTCTTTGTCTTTCCTGGCAATTCGCATTTTGGCTTGGCCCCCTGCCGCCTTGTGCGGCATGGGCCTGAGATTGGTGTGGCGTCTTTCCACACCAATCTCCCGTTCCCGCGACGCCCGCCTTCGTCCAGAAGCTACGGCGTGGCACACAAGGTCGCGGGGGACGGCGTCATAACGGGTTTTTCCGTGTCCTCCCGTTCGGTTCACAGGCGGGTGTCCCACATCCCGCAATAAGGGTCTACAGGGCTTGTCCCTTTGAAGGGCGAGCGGCCCATGAGTTTTTCGACGAGCGCGTCCAGCGTCTCGTCGTTCGAACCGTAGGTGTTGATAAAGGTGCGCACGCGGGGCGCATCCAGCAAGTGGTAGGGGTTCTCGAGCGAAACGAACACGGTCGGTACGGAAGCGACATGCACGGGAACGTCAACGCCCATGGGCTGCGCCCATTCGATACGAACAACGGTTTGGTTGCTTTGCGTCCGCATATTGGCGAGATACAGTATCAGGTCGTAGGCTGCCGCCACGTCGCGAAAGGCGCGCATGCGGCATTCCCTGCCTGTTTTCGGATCGAACCGTTCGACGGCGAACCCTTCCGTCTCCAGCTTGCTGCGGATCGTATCGGCAACGTCGGCCCGGACCGATTGAATGAATCCCTCCTTGCTTTCGATCGCATGCAGGAGGATTCTTCTGTGTCGGGCGGGCGACAGAGGCAGTACGCCCGGTTCTTCCTTCACCAGCGTTATCGCCTTGTCGGCGCAGTCGCGGATCCAGGCTTTGCGTTCGGGAGAGGCCAGGACGGCCTCGGCCATATCCGGCGCCGGAACAAGCGTTCCTTCCCTGCGTTTACGCGGCAATTGCAACGCGGCTTTCAAGGCCAGTATTTTCCCGACCGCCTCGCGCAGACGCTGCGGGGAGATCGTGCCGCTGCGCACGCCCTCCCGCATGCAGTCGAAGTCTTCGTCAAGGTTGCGCGTGAACAGAAACATGTCGTTTCCCGCCGCGATCGCTTGCGGCACCGCCTGCGCGCGCGGCATGCAAACGGCCATGCCGGCCATGGTGCTCGCGTCGGTTACGACCAGGCCGCGGAAACCCAGCCTGTCTTTCAGAAGTGTTGTCGTCAGTTCATACGAGAGACTGGCCGGCAGGATGTCGCGATCGTCGATGCCCGGAACGAGATCGCGACTGCAGGCCGGTTGCAGGATATGTCCGGTCATGACCGTGAGCGCGCCGGCTTCGATGCCGGCGCGAAACACGGCGCCGTAGGTTCGGTCCCAGTCCTCGCGGGCGAGACTGTTGACCGACGCGACCAGGTGCTGGTCGCGCTCGTCCACGCCGTCGCCCGGAAAATGCTTGAGACAGGCCGCTACGCCATGCCGCTGCACGGCCTCGACATAGCGCCGGGCCATGCGCCGCACGCGGTCGGGATCGGACCCGAACGTTCGCGTGTTGGTGACGGGGTTGCGGAAATTGACGTCCACGTCCGCGACGGGAGCGAAGGTCCAGTTGACGCCGACCGCCGCGCCTTCGCAACCGCAGAGATCGCCCAGTCTGGCCGCCATGTCTTCGTCGTCGGTAGCGGCGACCTGAAGCGGAGAGCCAAACCCGCAGCCTTCGTGGACAACGCCGTTGCCGCCGCCTTCGAGATTGGCGGCGATCAGCATGGGAATAGCTGCATGGTCCTGCAGCGTTTTGATCGCGGCGTCGGTATCGGCCAATGGCATGGGCCGGCACATGACGCCGCCAACCTTGCGTTCCTCGGCGTAGCTGCGGAGCAGGTCGGCGTCGTTCTCATAGGCAATCAGGCAGAACAACTGCCCGATCATATCTTCCTCGCTCATGGCCGCCAGCGTGTTATCCACCCAACGGGTCGCTTCGTCGTTCAGGAAGAAGGGGGCGTCTTGAAAACCGGACATGGCCATCTCCGTTCTTAAACCTGTTCTCTCCGCCAAGTTCTACGCCAGCCACTCGTCAAGCGCGGCGCCGGTCAGGTCTTTTGCCGCGCAATGGGCCAGCGGGGAATTCGCCGCGGCGCCGACGCCAACCGCCTTCATGCCGGCGGCCCGCGCGGCCGCAAGGCCCGCCTCGGCATCTTCGACCACCACGCACGTTTCCGGCACGACGCCCAGCAGACGGGCGGCCAGCAGAAACACTTCCGGGTCGGGCTTGCTGCGTACGATTCCATTGCCGTCCGCCACGGCGTCGAACCAGTCGCGCAGGCCGATGCGATCGAGTATGGTTCGCGCATTTTTGCTGGACGAGCCGATCGCCTGCCTGATTCCGCGCGCGCGCAGTTCGGACAAAAGCGGCAGAGCGCCGGGCAGAACGTCCTGCGGGGTCAGTTGCGCAAGAGAGTCTCGGTACCAGGCGTTTTTTTTCGACGCGAGTTCCGCCATGGTCTCCGGAGCGAGCCGGACGCCGGAATGGTCCAGAATGATGGCGAGGCTTTCCATGCGGCTGACGCCGCGCAGGCGTTCGTTGACGGCACGGTCGAAACGCAGCTCCTGCTCGTCGGCCATCCGCTGCCAGGCACGATAGTGGTATTCGTCCGTCGAAACGATTACGCCGTCCAAATCGAAAATAACGGCCTGCCTGCTCATGTCGTTAACGATCCTGTTTCGAGCGGAATGCGCTTTCCAGCGCTTGCGGCGCCATGTCGTCGGGCAATCCCTTGCCGGTGGCATAGCTGAACAGAATGGTTTTGAAGACCGTTCCGGCCGCCGAGCTCAGGCAGGCGAAGAGAATAATCAGCAGGGCGGCGGCGGCGAATGCCAGTAGGGTTGCTGGAAGCGAGCCAGACATGACACCAACAGCCCCCAGCGCGACGGCCGCGATCAAGACGGGAATGAACAGCAGGAAATTGACGAGCCCAAGCGAAAAATTTCCAGCGAGCGCCGTGCCCCACGTGCGTTTCAACGCGGCGGCCGAGTCGCGGATTGCCTGTATGGGGCCGCGATTGTCCACCACAATGACCGGCACCACGAAATAGGTCATGACGGTCCATGCCATGCCGATCAAACCGGAAACGATTTGGCCCGTTTTCCTGTTCGATTCCAGCGCGCGCAGAAGGACGCCGACCACGGCCGAAACGATGGCCCAGCACAAAATGGCATGCCAGCGTCTGGCGGCCGCGGCGAGACCGTCTCCTATGCGCACGGGTTGGCCTTGCATGTGCCGCATGGCGCATACGACCAGCGCCGAGTTGAAAAACACGATGACAAAGAAGTTGACGACATAGTAGGCGAACAGCGTGATCCATGCCGCCACGGGCATCGCTTCCTCTTCGGAGCCTGTCGCCGCCTCGCTCCAAACCGCAAGCGCGCCCGTCGAGTGCAGCGGCACAAGAAACGATCCCAGAACGAGCAAGGCCGCCACGCCGGATACGATCGGGAATATCAGCATGCGCTTGTTTTTCCACACCAATCCATAGCTTGCTTTGGCAAAGGTCCAGCTTCGCGACAACGACTCGAACATGATCGGCCTCCTTCCCGGCGACAATTCTTCAAGGCGGGCTTCGCCCGCAACCCAATTTGTTTGTCTACCACGGAATGCGCGGAAGACCCGCCTTCGCAAAGCCTTCCGCCTACGCCCTTCGGGCTACGGCGAACAAGACGGCGAGGCAAGCGCGGAAACATACACGCAAAAGCGTGTGTCTTTTCGGGACTGTCTCTCAATTCCTGACGTACTTGTACAGGGCGCGACACCGCATGTCAAGGGGTTGCGAACAGCCGTTCCATTTATGGCAACCAACTGTATCTGCCGGGAGCTAAAGCCCCGGAGAACTTCCGCCTAAAGGCGGCGCCCCGGATTGTTTTGTCAGAGTCCCGGCTTCAGCCGGAAGCTATCCCGCCGCTTCAGCGGCGTGTCCGGATGTCATAATGCGAATTGCTGAACAACGCGGCGCGCACGGGCGCAAGTCGCTTTTGGCTGTGTCGAGGTTCGCGCTTTGCCATACGCGATCAAGGCGCTACGGGTTCGGCGACGAGTCCCCTGCCCCATCCTGCGTTTGCCGTGCGGCGCAGGGCGCTGGGCGGAAGGCAAGAAAGACGGCGCAGGCCATGAGCGCCTGCATGGCGGCGGTGGCCAGGAAGGGCGCGCGCAAGCCGGCGGCGTGCGCAAGCATTCCGCCCAAATAGGGGCCAAGTGCGATGCCGAGCATGCTGATCGAAGAAGCCGCGCCGTAGGCCTTGCCGATGTAACGGGTGTCTATGGCGGCGTGGATCATGGCGTTGGCCGTGGGCAGCATGCCCGCAATGGCCAGGCCGAACGCCACGCGCGCCACAAAAAGCGCGGGCATGCTGCGGGCGAAAAAATGTCCGACAGCCGCCGTTGAGGCGGCCAGGCAGCAAGCGATCAGCGTCGGACGTTTCCCCAGGCGGTCGCCAATATGGCCAAGCAAAGCCGCCGAAACTGCGCCGGCCAGCGCCGCGGCCGCCATAACCGAGCCGGCCAGGCTGTTGATGTTGTCCGTCTGCGGCACGATCTCCTTGATCACTAGCGGAAAGGAGGGATTGATGAGCGTGTTGGCCAGCTGCACGCCCAGCATGATGCCGACGGCCAGAAAGAAGCCACGGATACCGAACAGTTCCCGGAAACCGGGCGACACCTCGTTCTTGGCGCGCGCCTCGATCGGATCGAAACGCTCTTCGGCCAGAAAATGGATCAGCAGCCCGCCCAGCAGACAGAGAATCGCGCCGGCGCGAAAGCTAGCCCGATACCCGAACGCGTCGGCGACGAACCCGCCGAAAAAAGGGCCGATCGTGGCGCCGATATAGACGGCGGCCTGCATCATGCCCAGCGTCAGTCCGCTACGCCGTTGCGGGGTAACGCTGGCCACCAGCGCCACGCTGGCCGCGATCGTGCCGGTTACCATCCCCTGCGCCAGACGGCAGGCGATCAGTTGTCCCACCGTTCGCGCCAAAGACATGAGCATGAGGACGGCAAATCCGCCGAACATGGAGCGGCAGACCATGAGCTTGCGCCCGTACCGATCTGCCAGTATTCCCCACAGCGGAGCGAAGAGGGCGAAGGTCAACCCGGCCGCCGCCAGCGCGATACCGGACCAGTATGCCTGTTCGCCGGGATCTTCGATCCCGAGATCCGCAATGAAAAACGGCAGAAAAGGCATGGCGAACGAAAAGCCGAGAATGGAGAATATCTGGGCGACAAAGGCGGAAACGAATGTCTTCTTCCAGACGGTCACAGCAGCGTATTCACTCCTTTGCGGGCTTACGGTTCTTTGGCTCGTTGAAGGCGTTAAAACCCTGCGCCGACGATCTGTTCCTCGGTCAATTCCGTGTCGGCGCGTTTCGGCGCCCGTCCGAGCAGCGAGCCGACGGCGCGATGGACATACTTGGCCAGCAGATCGGTTTCCAGGTTGATCTGGTCGCCGGCGCGAATCTCGCTCAAGGCTGTAACGGACCAAGTATGCGGAACGATATGCACGGTGAAACTGTCTGACAATACGTCCGCGACCGTCAGGCTGATCCCGTCCAGAGCGACGGACCCTTTCGGCGCCAGCATGGGAAGCAGGCCTGCGTCGCAGGAAATGCGCAGGACATGATCCTCGCCCGCGCGGGCGAGGGACTCGACCGTTCCGAGTCCGTCCACATGCCCGGACACCCAATGGCCGCCGGCGCGGTCGCCGACGCGCAAGGCGCGTTCGAGATTGACCGGCGCCCCGAGCGGCAAGCGTCCGAGCGTCGTTTTGTCGAGGGTTTCGCGCAAAGTGTCGCAACAGAAGACATCGGGCTTGGCATGGGTAAGAGTCAGGCAGACACCCTGCACAGCCACGCTGTCGCCCAATCGGCACGGTTCGTCCCAGGGGCTGTACGCGATATCGAGCGTCGCGCCCGCGCCACGCGCCGCGCGGCTTTTCAGTACGCCTGTCTTTTCGACTAGTCCGGTGAACATATCGGAACCTACCACGCTCCGGCGATGGTTCGGCCTTCGCGTTGCGAGCGATACATGGCGTCCACGATTTCCAGGCAGGCGACGCCGGCCGCGCCACTGGCGCCGTAGATGGGTTGCTCGTCTTTGAGCACGCAGTCCACGACGTAGGCCAGCTCGTGCACGTAGCCGAGATTGTAGAACTCGTCCACGGCCGGCTTCGTCCAGCCGAGCGTGTTGTCGGTCTTCTCCAGCGCGTAGGCGTAGCCGGGCCGGCTGTAGACGTCGAGACAGGAGCCCATCGTCAGATCGGCTTTGACTAGGCCTTGCGTGCCGTAGATTTCGACCTTGTCGTCCATGCCGCCCACGGTCACGTAGTTGCCTTCGACAAACGCATGCTGGCCATTGGCGAATTTCATGACGCCGAGCGCCCAGTCCTCGCCGGTGTTGTCCTTGTGCACGTAGTTGTCCGCGCCGCCGCCGTTCGTCTTGCCGATCACCTCGACCACCTGATTTTTGCCGCCGTCGGAGAGCAGGTGCAGAATCCAGCCGATCGGATGGATGGCCAGATGGATGAGCGAGCCGCCGCCACAGGTCTGGGCGTTCTTCGCGAAGGGGCTGTGCGTGCCGCAATGCGCTTCCTTGGCCTTGACGTACACGACGTCGCCGATGGCGCCTTCCTGAACGATGGCCAAAAGCCGTTTCAGGGCCGGCGCGAAGCACCAGTCCTCGGCATAGAACAATTTCACGCCGACCTGCGCGCAAACCTCCACGATTTCGCGCGCGTCGGCGACGGATGTGGCCAGCGGTTTTTCGCAGACAATATGCTTGCCCGCGCGCGCGGCAGCCAGGGCCACCTCATGGTGCAGGAAGTTAGGCACGCAGATGGAGACCAGTTCGATGTCGTCGCGCTTGAGCATCTCCCGATAACTCTCGTACGTATCGGGGATGTTCCATTTTCGGGAAATTTCCTGCAGATTGTCAATGGCGGCCACGGCCGCGATGTTCACCTTCTCGTTGCGGCTGTAGCTGTCGCAGTGAAAGTCCGCCGCGAATTTAGAGCCTACAATTCCCACATTGACTTTTCGCTCCATGCCTTCCCCCTCGAACGGGCCGCGCCCGCATTCCAAATTTCAAATTTCATATTTCACATTGCAAATTATGCGTCGCATCTTGCAACGCAACAATTTATTTCACCATCATGGCCAGCAGCGCTTTTTTCGAGTAGATCGCGTTCAGGGCTTCCTGCGGGATGATGGATTTCGGACCGTCCATGACCGCGTCGGTGGCGCACACGCCGCGATGGGCGGGGCCGGAATGGCTGTAAAGCGCGTCCGGTTTCGCGCAGGCCAGAATTTCGTCGGTCACGGTCCAGCGCGGAACGTCCACTTCCTTTTCCTCCGGCGACTGTTCGCCCGCCAGCATGCTGCGGATGAGCGTGCTGGCCTGGATGAAGTCGGCATCGCGCACGGCCTCCATGAGGTTCGTGCAAACGTCGAGCCGAACACCGGCCGTTTTGGCACGCGCCTGTCCTTCGGCGAGAATGTCTGCGTTGATGGTGCGCGCATAGGATTCCGGCACGGCCAGGGTCAGGTTCATGCCGGCCACCGGCGCAATGCGTATCAGGGAATGGAGGATGCCGCGCGCCATGCCTGTATAAACCAGATTCAGCCCGTCAAGACGGCCCTTGGCCTGCTTGATTGCCATGAGTTCGCCAACTACGTGCGTCGAGTGGTCGAGCGGCGTGCAGGCGTTCAGCACGGGCTTGTCCATGTTCGCGCATACGCTGTCAATATCGTCCTGCGACCAAAGCCTGCCGCAAAACGTATCAATGTACTGGTCGAGAGCGCGCGCGGTATCCGCCACGGATTCGCCGCGCCCCATTTGCGTTTCCTTGGCGGAAAGATACACGTTGGTTCCGCCCAGTTGCGCCATGGCCGCCTCGAATCCGAGACGCGTGCGCGTGGATTCGTACACGAACAGCAGGGCTTGCACCCGGCCCTTCAGCAAATCCGCGTAGGTCATGTCGTAGCGGTTGTCGCGAAACCATTCGCCCAGCGCTATGACTTCGTCCAGTTCCTCGCGTGAAAGCAGCCCGATGTGCGGCAACTGGCGTCCGCGAAGACGGTCGCTGATTTTCGGAGGGGCTTGGTTGTTCTTGTCCTGTGTCATTCTCTTGTCTCCCGATGGGTTGATAGGACGTGACGAAAACAGGCACTATGATCGCGCGCAAACAGAATGGCAAGTCAAATGTGCCAAGATGCGCCCTGGCGAAAAGGGCACGGCTGCGCCGTTCTCGGTTTCGCAACGGAATATTTTCCGGGAAAGAGCCGACGGTTGCGTTCGGTTCACGATTACTGGCGACGATTACGGCGGACGATTCTCTCTCATCCTGTCGTAACCCGTAATAGTCGCCCGTAATCGTCCACCGATTCCGAATGCAGCCGGCGAAAACATACACGCAAAAACGTGTGTCTTTGCCGGAAAGGCGCTAAGGCCTCGGATTGCGAGCGGAGCCCGTCTTAACCCAGCTTGATCACGCCGTCGGAGCCGGGCTTGGATACAGGCTTAAGCTTGATCACTCCGCTCTTGCCGGGTTCGTTTGCGCTCGCCGTCAACTTGATCGGAGCGGAAGGTTTCTTTTCCTGCTCTGCCGGCGCAGGAGAAGGAGCTGTCGCGACCGGAGTCGGCTTTGCCGCCGTTGGAGTTAGCTTGAAAGGAACAGGCTTGGGCGCGACAGGCGTTGGCTTCGCCGGTTCGGGCGGCGTGACCGGAGTCGGTTTCGGCGGTTCGGCAGGCTTGACGGCCGGCTCGGGCTTGGCTGGTTCGGGTGAGGGCGCAGGCTTGGCAACCGGTTCCGGTTTAGCCGGTGGCGGTACCGGTTCCGGCTTCTTGATGGCTGGCTCGGGTTTAACAGGCGCGGGTATCGGCGACGGCGTTGGCGTTGGCTTGGGCGCGACAGGCGTCGGCTTCGCCGGTTCAGACGGCGTGACCGGAGTCGGTTTCGGCGGCTCGGCAGGCTTGGCGACCGGCTCGGGCTTGGTTGCTTCTGGTGCGGGCGCAGGCTTGACAACCGGTTCCGGTTTTATTGGAGCAGGCTTCGGTTTCATAGCCGGTTCGGGTTTAGAGACCTCCTGCTGTTTCTTTTCGGATTCGGACTCTTTTGACGCCGTCGCCTTGGCCTCTTCGGCCGTCGCTTTCAGCTCGGCTTTCCGCAGTGCGGCCTCCTGTCGTTTTTCGCGAAAACGCGCCCAGCCTTCGGCCGTACGCGCTTTCAGCGCGCGCGCGCCGCGGAGTGCGGCTTTGCCGCCATGTCCAATCCACACGCCAGCGCTGGCGGCGGCGGTTTTGCCAAGAAAAGCGGCTTTCGAGGCGCCAGCCTTTAATTTCGCCTTGTGCTCCGCCGACGAAATCGTTGATTCAGGGAGTTCGGGCTCGACGATTTCCTCCGGGGGCGGCAAGGGTACGCCCATATGCTCAGCCATGCGCGAGACAACAGATTCCAGGCGGGCGAAACGTTGTTCGGAAGTTGCGCTCAGCCGGGCGATGTCGTTTCGGGCCGACTGAGAAAGAGCCTGGCGTTTTTCCCAGGCTGCCACTCGTTCCTCGCGAAAGGCCTGCCATTGCTCTCGCATGCGCTGCGTACGCTGCTTGGTCAGTCCCGCCCACATGCGCCACCAGTCGCCGTATCCTGGCAGATCGCGAGAAAAGCGGATCATGGAACGCAGGAACAAGGGCAGGATGCCGATCAGACCGCCCAGCATAACAAAGCGATAGGTGGCGGCATAACGGCCAAAAGAAGAGGCGGCGGAATGGCCGAACGCGTGCAACGCTGTCGTGGCGGAGGTCAAGAAGCCCGGGGCCAGCGCGGGCCATGATTTGTCGAACAGGTTGCCGACAATTTGCGGCAGTTCGAGCATGCGTCGCAGAACCATGATCGGAAAGGCGAACAGACTGGCCAGTATGCCTGGCGCATGCGTCGCTTCGCCGCGTCCAATCAAGACCGCCAGCAGACCGGTCAGCGCAAGCGCAGCCAGCGCCACGCGCAGCGCGAACATGAAATGGGTCGGGCGCCGACGCGCCCAAAGCAGCTTGCGTCCGAAACCTTGCAGGAAAAACAGCAGCAATGCCGCTCCAAGAATCAGCGCCAACGCAACCCATAGATTGACGCTGCGCGCGGCTTCGCCGACTCCAGTCATGTCCAGTGTGGCGACTATACTGGATCCTTCGCCGAGGCGGGCGGCCAACGTATCGCCGAACAAGACAGCAAGCAATGTCCAGAGAAGCAATCCGGTCAAGCCGAGGAGTGTTCGTATCGCGAGGACAACGCTCCGCCCTACCCCGCCAAAAAAGCCGGCCCCGCACCCGCCTCCGTACGCGTCGGCCATGGAAAGAAGGAGAATCGCCAATACGGCCGGCGATCCCTTTTCCGGCCTGAAAACCGCATACCCCAGCGCGGCAAGAAACAGTATGCCGAATACGACGGCCTTTTTAACATGCAAATTGTAGGCTTGGCCCAATCCCGGCAGCAGCGAAAGAACACCCGGAACCCAGGCCAAAACTGCCGGCTTGCTGTTGCCGTCGTAGTCCAAATTGTCGGAAAGCCAGTCGAAATCGTCTTCCAAACCCAAGTCGGGCAACTGAGCGCTGAAAGACATTGCCTGCTTCGGCACAGTTTGTTCTCCGGAAACGGACGCAGGCGCAGAAGCCGACGCGGCAGGTTTCCGTTGCTTTGTCAAACCGTCCGTTACCCGAGATGCCGGCTTGCGAGCGGGCGGTTTCGGCACTGGTTTCGATTCCTCGGCTCTGACTTCAACCGGGCCGGCAGCCTGCCGAGGTTCGGTCGGCAGAGGCGCCTCGGCTTTCGGGGTCGGTTTGGCGGGTTCCGCAGCGGCGCGTGGCGGCGGCGCCGGCTTGGGTTCGGATTTCGGCGGAGACGGGGGCGGCGCCTGCGCTTCCGGCCGTTTCAACGCGATTTCAGGGCTGGAATCCAGCAGAGTCTTCTTTTCGCCCTGCTCGGCAAGCTCCGCTTCCCGCAAAGGCGGAGCGGGAACAGCCTTGTCCATTGACGACGACTTTTGGCCCATTTCCGTGATGCGCGCTTTCGGCGCGGTCTTGGACGGAATCGTATATTTGCGCGAGGGTGGCTGCGCTTTGGGAGCCGTAGCGGACTCCGGCCCCGGAATAATGACTGGCGCCTGGCAATTGGGGCAATCGCCCACTTCTCCGGCCATGATGTCCGGCGCCTTTATTTTTTGATCGCACTTCGGACAATGAAAGACAATGTTGCCCATGACTCCTCCTCGTCATTCCTGTGCGGATGGCTCGCTTTCTTTCGGGGGCACGCGGAAACGCGTGTCGGTACCCAAAATGGATTCCAGTCTGCTGGTAAAATGATCCTGACGCGGCAAACGACCGCGGGAAGGAGGCGACGCAGGCGCCTCCTCCGCACTGGCGGAAGCGGACGACGGCGCGGTCTCGTCCTTTTCAACGGCAGAACGCTTGGCCAACAAGGCGTTTGTATCCAGAATCAATGTTTCGTCAGGCGGTCTCTCCCGTGAATTCAGAGAAGTCGTTTTCGGGTTGGCAACCGAATTCGATCCGGTTGCCGAAGCGGATCGCAAAAGGAAGAAACCGTGGCGGAGCGTAAAGATATCGCGTCGGTACAATAGCCTGCGAACATGCAGCTTGGGTTTTTCGTCGGGCAACAGTTCCGGCGATTCGTGTTGGATCGCCGCAAAAATATCCTCGAACGACAAAGGCTTGCCCGCATGGGACAAAACCGCAACCAGCGCGTCTTTGAGATTGCATGTCCCCTTGTCGACATAACGCATGCCCGCATCGGTTAAATCCGACGTTTCACCGAGAAAAGCCTTCTCTGCTAGCGTGTCCGCGGGAACGGAAGCCTCCTGACTTTGCAAAGGCTCGGCAGGCGCTTGGTCGTCAGCGCCCAGCCGCTTGGCTATGGCCGCGCAGTATTCCTCGACAGAATCCAATCGTTCGCGCAAGGCGCGAATCTGTCCCAGTTGCTCCTGAACAAGCCGTAGGATTTCGGGGTCCATATCGTCTCGACAATCTTTCGGGCCATTGGCGCCCTTCATGGTTTTCTGCGCACGCAAAGGCAGCCTCTCGCCAATAACGCCATACCGAGATACAGAACATAGTTCAAACCCCTCGCAACATCAAGTGGAATCGAGGCTTTTCGCACTGCGAAAAACAACGGGGAAAAGAGGAGAAGGCAAACGTGGTACGCAGAAAATCGTCCTCGCCCTCGGCGAGCGGAGCGAACGGTCCTCGTCCTCGATCAGCCTCGATTTCGGACGTGTTCGCTCATTTGCATGAACACTCGGAATGACAGGCATAGCCGATCGCTTGTTCCAGGGCTAGACATACGCGCGAAAACGCATGGCCTCTCTGGAAAGTCCGGCGACGGTTTCGACGCTGCCGTCGGCTACACCAGCAAATTCAGGATTTGAGCGCCTACCTGGCGAACGAAGGCTATGGCCGAGAGCACAGCAGCCTCGATCGGTTCCGGCAAACCGCCAAACACCGTGAGCAAAACCAACGACCAAAGAACAGCCAGTATCCCGATCTCCACGCCGCCAAATCGGCGCCGGACGCGACTATGGGAAGAAGCCCATGCGCTTCTGTCGCGAATGAGGTCCGACAAAACCGAAGGCGAACCCATTTGTACCGAAGACATCCTTTTCATGGCTTTTCCTCCCCCGCGCAACATTGTTGTTATGCACCCGCATTTTGATTGCTCTTCATATATGTTACACAGCAGCAACCGTGCCAACCGCTGAAAACACCGTTTTTCGCACGAAACAGACCCGCTGTTTCTCAAACGTGAAAAGAATGGAAGGTTTTGGTGTTTTGAAACGTATTCACCATTAAACAGGCTTTCCCGATTGGATGTGGAGTGGTAGTGTTTCGGTAAACAGAGGGGCACTGTCAAACATCGAATGGTAAGCATGAAAAAGAAATCGGTGAACGAGAACGGCGACCAACCTACGCGCAAGCGCTACGGCGGGCATGCGAGAGCGGTTAACGATTATGTTGCCCGCGACTCGTAATCCGTTCGCGTCGCCGTTCTCGTCAACCGAAATGGACAGGGAAAAGAGGCATTGGGAGACATACATGAAAACAGCCATTCGGATTGCGGTTCTCATGACGTTGGCGGCCGTAGCGGTTGCTCTATCCGCAGGGGCGGCACGCAAGGAAATGTGGGCGGAAGTGGAAAAGGCGCGCAGCGCGGGATTGCCGCAAACAGCCATAGGCCGTTTGGACCCGATCATTCAAGGCGCGCTTCGGGACGGCGCGTATGCCGAGGCGGCGCGGGCCATTGGCGTAAAGATCGCGTTCGAGGGCGAAATTCAAGGCGACAGGCCCGAAGAACGCATTGTGCGGCTCGAGAAGGAGATCGAAGCGGCGCAGGCCGAATTGCGCCCGATTCTACATGCGATTCAGGCGCATTGGCACTGGCAGTATTTTCAACGCAACCGTTGGCGGTTCATGCGGCGCTCGGCCACGGCCGAAGTGCCGGGCGCCGACATCACGACCTGGGATTTGCCGCGTTTGTTCGCGGAAATCGGGCGTCATTTCGACGCCGCGCTCTCGGCACAGGCTCTGTTGCGGGCCATTCCGGTATCCGAATACGATGCGTTGCTGGAAAAAGGCGCGCTGTCCGACCGCTTACGCCCCACCCTCTACGATTTCATCGCCGGCCAGGCCCTGGAATTCTATGGCAGCGGCGAACAAGCGGCCGCCGCGCCGCAAGACGCTTTTGTGCTGGATGCCCAAAGCCCGATTTTCGGTACAACCGACGAATTTCTCGGGTGGACCCCGGAAACAAAGGAAACGAATGCGCCTCTATACAAAGGCGTTCTTCTGTATCGCGACCTTATGCGCTTTCACCGGCAAACCGAGAACCGGGACGCCTGGGCCGACTGGTACCTGGCCCGGCTCCGGTTCGGATTCAACCATGCGGCGGGCGCGGAAAAGAATGCCCGCTACAAGGCGGCCCTGCAACGCTTTGTCGCCGAACACGGCGACCGCGAAATCTCGGCGCGCGCGCGCCACGACCTGGCCTCGGTTCTTCGCGACGAAGACGAGTTGGCGCAGGCACGCGCCATGGCTCGGGAAGGCGCGCGCCTTTTTCCCGACAGTCCGGGCGGCAAGCTGTGTTTCAATTTGGCGCGCGAAATCGAAGAGCCGTTTGCCGACGTCGTCTCCGAACGGGTCTGGGCCTTGGCTGTCGCACCGGAAATCCGTGTCCGCTATCGAAATCTGGATGTTGTCCATTTCCGGCTCGTTTCGGCGGACTGGGAGGCGCGGCTGCGGGAAAATCCAACGTTTCATCCGGAACGTTGGCATCAGGAAGAGCAACGAGCCTTGCTGAATGCCGATCCGGCCTATGCCTGGTCGGCGAATCTTCCGTCGACAAAGGATTATCGCCCGCGCGAGGAAACGGTGAACGCGCCCCCGGACATACGGCCTGGTTTCTACTGGCTGATCGCCGCTCACGAGCCCACGTTTATGGACAACGACAGTTTTGTCTCCTGCACCCCCGTCTGGGTTTCCGATCTCGCGCTGATTCTGCGTACGCGCTGGGACGATCCGGTCCAGGAGGGGCTGGTCCTCGACGCCGCCACTGGCGAGCCGGTGGCGGGGGCGACGGTTCGGGCCTGGGCGCTCGCGCGCCGCTGGCATTCGCGCGGCCAGGCGCGCGAGGACGCGCTCGATTCGCTCCCGACGGCTACGACCGACGCCAACGGGCTGTTTCGCATCGAGGGCCATGTCGGCCGTTCCCGCGTGTTGCTCGCCATTCGAGGCGACCATTCCGTAGCCGCCGCGCAAACCTGGGCAACCCATAGACGCGGCCGTCCCCGCACCCGCGTCCAGCGCACGGTTTTCTTCACCGACCGGGCCATCTATCGGCCGGGCCAGACGATTCGTTTCAAGGGCATAGCGATCGAAACCGATACGTACAGCGACCTGTATCGCACTCTGTCCGGCCGCACGGTGACCGTCGTTTTTCACGACGCCAACCGCAAGGAGATCGAGACGCTTGAGCTGCGCACGAACGATTACGGTTCGTTCAGCGGCAGTGTTACGGCCCCGCGCGACCGGTTGCCCGGCGTCATGACGCTGCGCGCTCCCAACCCGAACGGCGCCATCGCCGTTCGCGTCGAGGAATACAAGCGTCCGACGTTTCAGGTGGCGCTGGCGTCGCCCGAAACCGCCCCGAAACTGGGCGAAACAGTGCGGATGACCGGTACGGCCACGGCCTACACCGGCGCGGCGACCGACGGCGCCGAGGTGCGCTGGCGGGTTGTACGCGAGGTACGTTTCCCGGACTGGTGGTTCCTGCGCAGCTGGTGGCTGCCGCCCGCGCCGGGGCGCAGCCAGGAAATCGCGCACGGCACGGCCCGCACTTCGCCCGACGGCACATTCGCCATCGAATTCAACGCGCGGCCCGATCCCCAGGCCGATCCCGAAGGCGATCCTTCCTTCCATTTTACGGTCACGGCCGATGTGACCGACGCGGCCGGCGAAACCCGCTCCGCCCAACGCCATGTGCGGGTCGGCTTCACAGCTCTGACTGCCTCGCTGAGCGCCGCGGAATGGCCGGAATCCGACCGCGCATTCGAGATCGCGGTACGCACCGCCACGCTGGACGGCGAAGCGCAGACGGCGGCTGGCACCCTGAGAATCCATCGGCTCGCCGCGCCGGCCCGCGTGACACGCGCCCGCTTTCCCCTGCCGCATGGGCACGATCCGTTCTTGCCGGGGCCCGCTTCCCGCCGTCCAGGCATCGGCCGTCCGCCGCAGGACCCCGATCCCTCCAATCCCGAAACATGGCCGCTGGGCGAGAGAGTGGCCGACCTGCCGTTCCAGACCGATGCCGAAGGCCGTTCCACGCAGTCCGTAACACTGGGAACGGGCCTGTATCGGGCCGTATTGGAAACAAGCGATCGGTTCGGCCGTCCGGTTCGCGCGGAGCGGACCTTGCGCGTACTCGATCCGGCCGCCGAGCGGCTGGCTTTGAAAATCCCGCATCTTTTCGACGCTCCGCGCTGGACGGTGGAGCCCGGCGAAACCTTTGTCGCCTACTGGGGCAGCGGCTACGAGCGCGCCCGGGCGCTGATCGAAATCGAGCATCGCGGAACGGTCCTGCAGCGCTACTGGAGCGAACCGGGCCGCACCCAAATCCCGGTAAGTCTCAAAGTCACCGAAGCCATGCGCGGCGGTTTTCACGTGCATGTCACGCATGTTGCCGAGAACCGGGCCTATCTCGAAACCAAACGCGTGGACGTGCCCTGGACCAGCAAGAACCTGACCATCGCCTGGGAACGGTTCACCTCCAGGCTCGAACCCGGCGCCAAGGATGTATGGACAGCCGTCATTTCCGGGCCGGACGCGCAAACGGCGACGGCCGAAATGGTTGCCACGCTGTACGACCGTTCGCTCGACGCCTTCGCGCCCCATCGCTTTCAAAGCGGGTTCGGCGTGTTTCGTCAGGATCGCTCGACGCTTCGGACCAGTTTCGAAAACACGCTTTTGCCCCTGCGTCATCTTGCCGGGCAATGGCCGCGCGAGCGGCGCGCCGTTGCGCTTTCCTACCGCACATTCCCGCGCGAGATTGTCGGCAACCTTTGGGGCTGGCATGGCCCATCCGTTCGAGGCCGCCATGCCGCCCGCAGTTTTGGCGGCGCGGCCCCCGAGCCATTCGGCGTGGTGATCGCTGAATCGCCGGTGGCGGATGCTGCCGTTCCTGCCGAGGCGTTTGGCGGCGCGGGAGAACTCGCGAGTGACGCGGGACCGGCAGCCGCGCCGGAGACGGTTCCCGCCATTGATCTGGAACACGTACAGGCACGCAGAGATTTCAGCGAGACGGCGTTTTTCTTTCCGCATCTCGTTTCCGGCAAGGACGGCAAGGTGCGCATGGAATTCACCATGCCCGAAGCGCTCACCGAGTGGGCGTTCATGGGCTTCGCGCACGACCGCGAGCTGCGCGCCGGCCTGCTGACCGACAGCATGGTCACGGCCAAGGAGCTGATGGTGCAGCCGAATCCGCCCCGTTTCCTGCGCGAGGGCGACCGCATCGAGTTTGTCGTGCGCGTGACGAACCGGTCGGCGGCACGGCAGACAGGCGCGGTGCGCCTGACCTTTTCCGACGCGCGCACCGGCGACTCGCTCGACAAGGCGCTGGGCCTGATCCGGACCGAGCAGCCGTTCGACGTGCCGGCGGGCGAGTCGCGGACCTATGCCTGGCCGCTGACCGTCCCGAATCGGCCGGGCATTCTGGTCTATCGCGCGGTCGCCTCGACCGGCCGCCTCTCGGACGGCGAAGAGAACTGGCTGCCGGTTCTTTCGCGGCGCGTACCGGTAACCGAATCGTTGCCGCTGCCTCTGCGCGGGGCAGGCGAGAAGCGGTTCGAATTCGGCACACTGCTGCGCGCGGCAGAGTCGGACACGCTCGAGAGCCAGACGCTAACGCTGCAGATGGTCTCGCAGCCGGCCTGGTACGCAGTGATGGCGCTGCCCTGGCTCATGGAACGCCCGCACCAGAGCAGCGACCAGATATTCCACCGGCTCTACGCGAACTCGCTGGCGCACCATATTGCGAACGCCGACCCGAAAATCCGGCGCGTGTTCGATTTGTGGAAGAACACCGACGCGCTGGACAGTCCGCTGGAGAAGAACGAGGCGCTCAAGGCCGTGGCGCTGGAGGAGACGCCGTGGGTGCGCGAGGCGGAAAGCGAAAGCCAGGCGCGGCGGCGGGTGGGCATTCTTTTCGACGCCAACCGCCTGAACGACGAAACGGC
>SLKS01000240.1 GCA_007134465.1 Kiritimatiellia bacterium
AACTGCATCGGAACTAACTCCGCCGTAAACATTGCCGTAAACTGCTTCGATTGCCCTGTGCGAAGCGAGTTGGCCAACGGTTGGCGACAAAGAGGTGACAAACGGAAATCAGGACGTGACAAACACGACTACGGGGGACGACCTGCCCGCAGTGCTACAGCGTTGCAGGCGGGCTTCCGTCACTCGTAATCCGTAGTCGTCGCCGTAGTCGTCCACCGAATCCTCTTTTTTTTTGACGCAGCAATGCGGGATTAAGGCTCTAACGCAAGCGTGACTCAGGAGGTCGGACAGGAATGAAACCGTTGCAATGTCCAAAATGCCAGTCGGATATGGATCGCATCCGGGAGCCCGACATCGAAATAGACAAATGCCCGGACTGCGGCGGAAAATTTCTGGATCCAGGTGAACTCAACGCATTGGTAACCGCGATGGCCGGGGACATAGAGTTCTGTTCCCTCGACAATCTCGACCATTTCGACGGGGAAGACAAACACCCATGGCGCAACTGTCCCAAACCGGAATGCCTGGGACACAGAATGAGGAAAATTGATCTGCTGGCCTATTCCGATACGATTTTCGACCATTGCGACAAATGCGGCGGCTTCTTCCTCGATCAAGGCGAACTGGCCGATACCAATCTCGAGCTGGAAGCGCTGACCAAGCACAAGTCGCATGATGAATATCGGGGCAGAATTGACGGCCGGTTGGTCCGGCTCGACATCCTCGCGGACGCGCTTCTGAAATCCTGCGCAGGCGGGCTGCCGCTCCCTTTCGTCACGGGCGCCGTCGCTGCCGACTGCCTTCGGCTGTCAGTCTATTTCGAAAAACCGCTCGCAGCGAATTTGCATGTTTCCTCCGAAAAATGGATGGGCAGATTCCTGAAATCCATAGGCCTTCTTAACAGGCAAGACATCGAAATCGGCCATGCGGAATTCGATGCGGCCTTCATTGTCAAGGGAGACGATCCGGAAAAGATTCGCCGTATTTTTTCCGACGCCGCCCTTCGTGACGAGCTTCTTCAGTTCCGCGCGAAAAAGTTCAGAATGCAAACGAGGCCGGGAACGCTGGAAATCATGGACAGGCGAATCGTCTACACCGAAGGCCCGTATGCGGAAGGGACCCGCTACGATGTGGAAGCCGATCCCGCAGGCATTGTTCGGTGGATGGTGCGATTGGCGGCCTTGATGGAAAGCTGACACCGCGCCTCATGGCACAGCGCATAGTCTTGCCGTGTGGCTTGTCCGTCTGCGTCAAGTTGTCGGCGCGGCTGCACGAAAGAATCTGATTCGGCACATGACGGCGCTACCTTTTGTTGCCCAGCACGGCTTTCCTCTCTCCCTGTGAATCGGAATACCTATCTCCATTGCAACGCGAGGATCGCTTCGATATCGGGTGTGCCTATGCCTTGGTCTTCGCCGATTCGCACGCCGCGGCGCGCTTGGTTTTCCGCTGTCCGTTGCGGTGCGTCGGCGGGCAGCTTGTAGTCCGACAGGCGGGTCGGCACGCCGACGGAACGGAAGAACGACTCGGTACGGACGATCGCCTGTTCGATCCGCTCGTCTTCGGGTCCGTCGGTCAGACCCCAGACGCGGGCGGCGTAATGAAGCAGCCGCTCGCGTTTCGTCTCGCGCCGATGCCGCCACAGGCCCGGCAGCACGACAGCCAGCGACTGCGCATGATCCAAGCCGTACAGGGCGGTCAGCTCGTGACCGATCATGTGCGTGGCCCAGTCGCCGGGCACGCCGCAGGCCAGCGTGCCGTTCAGCGCGCAGGTCGCCGCCCACATCAGATTCGCGCGCGAGTCGTAGTCTGTCGGGTTCGCCAGCGTTTTCGGGCCTTCCTCGAGCAGGGTCAACAGCACGGCTTCCGCCTGCCGGTCCTGCAAGGGCGCGCTCGTGTCGCGCGCGGCCATGTACTGTTCCACGACATGCACGAAGGCGTCCACAATGCCGTTGCCGATCTGGCGTGACGGCAGACTGAAGGTCGTGGCCGGATCCAGAATGGAGAACTGCGGGAAGACATGCGGGCTGACAAAGGCCAGCTTCTCGTGCGTGGCCCGACGGCTGATCACGGCGTTCTTGTTCATTTCCGAACCGGTGGCCGGCAAGGTCAGAACCGCGCCCAGCGGCAGCGCCCGCCGAATGCCTGCGCCGCGGTTTCCGAACAGGTTCCACGGCTCGCCGTCCGTCCAATAGCGCGCGGCGGCGATGAACTTGGCGGCGTCGAGCACGGAACCGCCGCCGACCGCAAGCAGGAAGCCGGTCTCGCGTTCGCGCGCGACGGCGACGGCTTTCAGGCAGGTTTCATAGTCCGGGTTCGGCTCGATGCCGCCGAATTCGGCGAAATCGCGCCCTGCCAGCGCGGCGCCGACTTGCTCATGCACGCCGTTGCGCTTGATAGAGCCGCCGCCGTACAGCAGCAGAATGCGCGTATCGGCCGGCAGCAGCTCGGGCAGGCGCCCGATGGTGTCTTTCCCGAAAACAATGCGCGTGGGACCGTAATACTCGAAGTTGTTCATGATCTGCTCCCTGTAATGCGCCTCAACCTGGATTCGGCAGTTCGAGTTCTCTTCCTGTTGCAAGCGGCAGTAATCAGCGACATGTACCACTGATTACCGATCACCGATTACTGGTTACTTTTCTTATCAAGGTTCAATCGAGCAGCGGCTCCCATTTGGGTCGGCGCCACGAGGCGCGGAATGCGGATTCCGTGCCGACAAAGGCGGCGCCTCTCCGTTCGCTGGCGTCCAGAAACAGCACGAGATCGAGCGCGCGACGCGGGGAATCGAACTCTTCGTCGAATTTGCGGGCGATGCGGTTCGGCGGCAGCATGAGCCGACCGTTGACGACGGTGGGCTCGAATGCGAAATCCGGCAGATCTCGATAGGCTTTCGCGACAAGCTCGGAACAGACCAAGGCGCTGTCGCGCGCGAAATCGAAATCGAAATCGTAGGGCTTGCCCGCGTGCGACAAGGCGATATGCAAGGCGCGGTAGCGGGCGGCCGTATCGAGGCGCGGCCGCAGGACGGCCAGATAGTCGCAATGCGCGCTGGTTTCCCAGGCGGTGAAGACGACGCCGTCGCGCAGCGCTTCGAGCACGCGGCGGGCGTTGCCGTTTTCGGTCGGGTCCAGCCAGGCGGCGAGCGCATCGGGGAATTCGCGTACGAGCATGGCGGCCGGCGAATCGGGCGCAGGGACGGCCTCGCGAAAATGCTCGTTCCAGTCGTCGGGCGTTCCGAGATACAGCGCGGCATGCGTCCAGAAGCCCGGGATGCCAATGTTGGTGGCATGCCAGTTGCGGCGCTGCAGGAGAATGTCGCCCGGCTGCAAGCGGGCGCCATGCTCGAGCAGAAGCTCGGGACCGATCCAATAGGGACGCTGCCGCACGCGAATCTCGCTCATGCGCAGGGCGATGTCCTTCTGGAAGGGGAACCAGGCGGCGAAGGCGGTCTTTTCCAGCAGATCGAGCGGAGCATCGAGCAGTCGCGTCGGCTGTTCGCCCAGTCGTCGGTAAACCGTGCCGACAAGCGCGTCCGTTCGCGCGACAAGCGTGTCGTCAAGCTGGTCGCGCACCAGCGTCCAATAGGCGGCGCCGGCATTCAGCCGCAACAGCTCGGCGGGATGCGTCAGGCGCCGCTTGAGCATGTCGAAGGCGCCGGCCGGGACGGATCGCTCGGGCCAGGCATCGTTAAGCATGGCGGCCAGAAACGGCGAAGCGTCCGCCCGATCCGCCACGTGCAAGGAAAGCGCGTATTGCGCGAGAAAAGAGTCGAACAGCAGATGGAAGGCGCCGGCATGCAGGTCGGGCCGGACGAGCGGATCGAGCTGATAGAAGCCGCGCCAGCGGATCTTCCGTATTTCCAGTTCGGCGCTGAGATCGAGAACGTCGCTCCAAAAGGCGCGAATCTGCTCGCGCTCGTCCGCCGACAGCGTGTCCAGCGCGCGCCCGAACAAGCCGCTGGTTTCCGACCAGTCGGTCAGGGCGGCGGCGTTGGCATGCAGGATGCGCAAGCTTTCGCGATCCTCGCGCAGCGCCATTTCTATGTCGCCATGCGCTACCTTGCCCAGCGGCGTGACAACCGGCGGGGCCAGCAGCCAGGCCGCCCGCCCAACCGCCAGTACTCCGATGGCGACAATCAGATGCGGCAGATACGGCTTGAACCGGCGTTTCAACACGCCGCCATGCTGCCGGATCGCTTCTTTCTTGGTGCGGAACGCCCAGGCCAGCGGCGCCCAGCTCGACGCATACAGCGCCAAAGCGGCCAGCCGATGATACGGATGGAACAGGCGCAGAACGAGAATAAGCGCGGCGGCGCCGGAAACCAGCAGGCTCAGAACGAATTGGCGCGCGATCTTTCGTTTCCGGAGACCGGATGTCAAATCGCGGCCCATCGTTCGCCAGTCGGACTTGGTCGCGACGGCGGCAGGGGCCGCGTCTCCGTGCTTGCGCCGCATGTCTTCGGCCCAGAGCGCCTTTTGCGTGCGGTACACCGTGACAAACAGGCCGAACAGGGCCAGCCCGAGCGCATAGGGCAATGCGCGCAACAAGGCGACTCGGCCCAGAAGCACGATCAATGTGTTCGCCAGCACGAAGAGCAGCCGCACCTCTGTGGGGCCAATTCCCCAATAGCTGATCTTGAACTGGTTCGTGGCCGCGAAAGACAGGAACGAATTGACCATGAACGCCCCGAAAAAGGCCATGAGATAGAAGAGCAGATACTTGAAGGCGTCGGGCAGCAGCAGCGCGTAACCGATCAGAATGGCTAGCAGAAAGATGTAATCGAGAAAATGATCCATGTAGAAGCCCCACTTGACCAGACCGGTGTCGCGGGCGCGACCGACCGCGCCGTCCATCAGATCGGTCAGGTATTGCAGGACGATCATGAGCGAAGCGGCATGCAGCCAGTGGATGCGGTAGCGGGCCAGAAAGCTGAAGGCGACAATCCCAACGCTCCACAGCAGCGTACTCAGAGTCAGATGCCAGGTTTCGACCCGCAGCGGAATTTTGGGAAGCAACCAGGCTTTAAGCCGGTTTTCTGGGCCGGCCAGAAGCGATTGCCCGAATTTCTTGTCACCTTGAAAGGTCATGGGAGTCTTTCCTATCATGGGTTGGGGTCGTTGTCCACAGAATCCGGTTCCGGGAGCTATGGGCTTGCGGACGGGGGTGGGAAAATATAGTTTGGAGCAACAAGTGGG
>SLKS01000153.1 GCA_007134465.1 Kiritimatiellia bacterium
ATGCGGCGCCAGGCCAGCGCGGCGACGGGCGCAAGCCAGAGCAGCGCCAGCGCCCATGCGTTGTTGAAATGAAGGTCCATGACTATACGATTCTCCGGGCAGTCCATGCGTTGCCTGCCGCCGCCAGCAGCACGAGAGCCAGCGCGGGCAGCAGCGGACGCAGGAACAGTTCCTGGTAATGCACGTAGCGATCCTGCTCGACGCGCGTGGTTTCGAGCCGGTCAATCTCGGCGAGCGCGGCTTCCAGACCCTCTACGTCCAGCGCGTTGAAATAGCGGCCGCCGGTTTGGGCGGCCACTTTGCGCAACAGCGTTTCGTCGAAATGCTCCTCGACATGCACGATGCGTTCGCGCCCGAACATGTCGCGGGTCAGAAAAGGGGTCGGACCGGATTTCCCGATGCCAATCACGTAGATTTTTATGCCCATCTTCTCGGCGGCGGCGGCGGCGGCTTCCGGCGTGAAAATGCCGGTGTTGCTTTCGCCGTCGCTGAGCAGAACAACGATTTTGGAGGAAACCTCGGCGTCTTTCAGCCGGGCGAAGGCGGTCATGAGCCCGTCGCCGATGGCGGTCATGAGTTCTTCGGGCAGAAGCGGAGCGTTCGGGGCCGGCTTGGGGATTTCGACGGCATCCAGCATGTACAAGAGCGCATCGTGATCGAGCGTGAGCGGGACGCGCGTCGAGGCGTAGCCGCCGAAGGTGATCAGGCCGATCAGATCGTTGGGCCGGCGCCGGACGAAATCCGAGAACGTATCCTTGACGACATCGAGCCGAGTACGGATGTTCATGCGGCCGCCGTTTTTTTCGGAGAAATCCACGGCTTCCATCGAGCCGGAAACGTCCACGACCATGGCGATGGCGATCGCATCCGCCGTGTGGCGGATGCGGGCATAGACGTTTTGCGGACGGGCCATGGCAAGGACGGCCAGCGCGACGCCAAGAAGAAAGAGGGCGGGGAAGATGTGCGCCAGCACAGTGCGGGCCGTGCGCCGCGCCGCCGGCAGGCGCGCGGTCGGCGGGAACAGGATGCCGCTTCTGCGCCGGCGTCCGTATACGCGCAGACCGGCCCAGAGCAGCGGCAGCCAGAGCAGAAGCCAAAAGGGATGGGCGAATCTAAACATGGCCATCCTCCGGTTCCTGTTGCGCGGGGGCGGCATCGGCTTCGATGTAGGAGCGGGCCGTGGCGACCGCCTGCCGGATGTCTTCCTCCGGCGGGCGCCAGGCCGCGAACTTGACCATGTCGGCGGCCTCCAGAAAATCTTTCAGCTTGGCAAGCGCATCGGGCCGAAAGCGCGGGGAACGGCTGGCCGCCTCCAAAAATTCCTGCGTGGTCTGCTCCGGCGCGCGAATCTTGTGGGCGCGCTCGATGTAGCGGCGCACGACACCGGTCAGCTCGAGGTAGAACATCTTGATCTGGCCGCTGGCGATCAGGTCTTTGGCCAGCAGATCGGCCAGCTCGGCCAAAGCCCGTTCGCGCGGCGCCATGCGCCAGCGGCGGATGGCGCGTCCGGCCTTGCGGAAGAGGCGGCGCAACAGGAACAGCGCCATGCCAATCGCCAGCGCGACGGCGCCGTAGAGAGCCCAGGTTCTCGGGCCCGGCCATACGCGCACGGGATCGAACGCGGGCGCGATACCCTCGTCTGATGCCGGCGGCGCGTCGAAATCGAACAGGATCGGGCGCGTGGGGAACCAGTCCGAAACCGGCGGATCCCGGTTGCGGTCCGTATAGCGGACCGGAAAGGGCGCCAAACGATACTCGCGCGCGACCAGCGGCGTTAGCAGCAGCCGCCATTCATGCTCGATTTTGCCCTGCCGTTCGACCGGATCCGATTCGATAACGCCGCGCAGCTCGAATCCCTGCAAGCGGTCGGCCAGCGAAACGGGCAGTTCCACCTCGACACGGCGCGGCACAACCGCGCGCAGAACAAGCAAGGCGTCCCGATGCGGTTCGATACGGGCGGGACGAACGGAAACGGTCATTTGGACGGGACCGCGCCCGAACGTCTCGACGCGCTCGGCTGTGTCGGCGATGGCCGGAACCGTGCCGAGCAGGAATGCCGCCAACGCACAGAGCGCAGGGAAGAATGGTTGATGGTTAAAGAATGGTTGATGGTTGATGGTTGATGGTTGAAGAATGGCTGATGGTTGATGGCTGATGGTTGAAGAATGGTTGATGGTTGATGGTTGATGGCTGATGGTTGATGGAAGGAGTGCGCGGCCTCTGCCGATCTTCCGCTCCTGCCGGGCAAGCCGACAGGGAGCGCATCCCTCGGCGCGCGGCGCCGGGGCTCGGGGCAGGCTATGGCATGGGCACGGGGTCATCGTCGTCCAATCCTGATTTCACGCAGGCGGAAGAGCCGCATAATATCGTCGGCGATCGGGCGCTCGGTCGAAAGGAAGACGCTGTCAATCCCGTATTTCAGGAAGGCGCTCTTCAAGGCGGCCTGCGATGCCTCCGCCTGCGCGCGGAACGCGGCCCGGCATTCGTCCGCCGCCGTATCGGCCAGGAACAGCGCGCCGGTTTCCGGGTCCTGGATTTCCACAAGCCCGACATTCGGCAGTTCCTGTTCGCGCGGATCGGAAACGGGGCAGCAGACGAGATCGTGCTTGCGGGCCGTAATGCGCAGCTCTTTCATGTAGCGGTCGTCCTGAAAATCCGAGATGAGGAAGATTACCGATTTTTTCTTCTGGATGCGGTTCAGGAACCGCAGCGCGCCGGCAATGTCGGTGCCGCGCCGTGTCGAGCCGGCGGCCAGCACTTCGCGCACGATGCGCATGACGGACGTCCGGCCTTTGCGGGGGGGCAGGCACAGGTCTATGCGGTCGCTGAACAGGATCAGGCCAACCTTGTCCTGGTTGCGGATCGCCGAGAGCGCGAGCAGGCAGGCCAGTTCGGCGGCCAGCTCCGCCTTGGAGCGCGCGCCCGACCCGAAACACTGGGAGCCGGAAATGTCCACCAGGAACAGGACCGTCAGCTCCCGTTCCTCGGCGTAGCGCTTGATGAACGGATGGCCCATGCGCGCGGTCACGTTCCAGTCTATGGTGCGGATGTCGTCGCCGGGAATGTATTCGCGCACTTCGTCGAACTCGATGCCCTGCCCCCGGAAGACGGAATGGTATTCGCCCGACATGCGCTCGTCCACCAGGCGGCTGGTCAGGATGCGAATGCGTCCGACCTGTTTCATGAGCGTGGCCGTGTCAATCATAATGCCCGTTGTCCGTTTAGCGCGCGAAACGCGCGGGGTTCTGTCGCGTTGAGCGCCTTAATTCCGCATTGCTGCGTCAAAAAACAAGAGGATTCGGTGGACGACTACGGCGACGACTACGGACTACGAGTGACAGAAGCCCGCCTGCAACGCTGTAGCACTGCGGGCAGGTCGTCCCCCGTAGTCGTCGCCGTAGTCGTGTTCCGTGACCTCCGACCTTTGACTTTTGCCATTGGGTTGCGGGCGCAGCCCGCCTTAACCCCTTTCTCACAGCACAGGATTTTTCTTTCCCGTTCTTCCCTCGTTCTTCCTCCTGTGAAAACCGAATATACCTTTGGGTTGCGGGCGCGGCCCGCCGCCCGCTTCAGGGCACGGGGATTTCGTCGAGAATGCGCCCGATCAGGGTTTCGGCGGAAATCTCTTCCGCCTCGGCCTCGTAGGTGAGGATGATGCGATGGCGCAGCACGTCGCGCGCGATTTCCTTCACGTCCTGCGGCGTGGCATAGGCGCGCCCCTGCAGCATGGCGTGCGCGCGCGCTGCCAAATTCAGATACAGCGTGGCGCGCGGCGAAGCGCCGTATTCGATCTGATGGGCGATCGGCAGCTTGTAACGGTCCGGCTCGCGGGTCGCAAACACGATGTCGAGGATGTAGTCGCCGACTTTCTCGTCGCAGTAGACTTGGTCGAGCACGTTGCGCAGCGCGAAGATGCCGTCGGCCGACAGCACGGGCTCGACCCGGATTTCCTGCTGGCGCGTGAACCGGTTCATGATGCGCCGTTCGTCGTCCATGGACGGATGCGTGATCTTGCACTTGAGCATGAAGCGGTCCACTTGCGCTTCGGGCAGCGGGTAGGTGCCTTCCTGTTCGATCGGGTTCTGGGTGGCCATGACCATGAACGGTTCGGGCAACGGATAGGTTTCGGAGCCAAGCGTCACCTGGTGTTCCTGCATGGCTTCCAGCAAGGCCGACTGGACTTTGGCGGGCGCGCGGTTGATTTCGTCGGCCAGCAGCAGATTGGCGAAGACGGGGCCTTTCTTGGGGTGGAACCCGCCGTCTTTCGGGTTGTAGATCATGGTGCCGACCACGTCGGCCGGCAGCAGATCGGGGGTGAAGGATATGCGCTGGTAGCGGATGCCAAGGGCTTGGGCCAGCGTTTTGACGGCGGTCGTCTTGGCCAGGCCGGGCACGCCCTCCAGCAGCATGTGGCCGCCGGCGATCAGGGCGATCAACATGCGGTCGAGCAGTTTTTCCTGTCCGACCAGCACCCGGTTGATTTCCTGCCGCAGCTTTTCGATGCTTTCGGCCTGCTGCGCAACCAGATCGGTAACTTTGGCGATGTCGTCTGTCATGGCTGTTTCCTCCTGCTTCCCGAATGTTAACGAAAGGTACACAATCATGGTTTGAAAGACAATGGAAAAAAAAGGGAGAACTCATGCGGCGCGGGTGGAACCGCGCCCTCCAGTCGCCCAATCAACCCGCTTGCGCGGGTTTCCGGGCCGGCTCGCACCGCGGCCGCGCCGAAAACCGACGCTTTCTCCCTTCCGACAAACTTGAAAATAATTTCAGTTTTTCTCTTGCACCCCCCCCCCATCTGGAATGATATATGTATTCCTTTTCTTGGGTGGAAACAGGTTGCGAACCAAGGGGAGGAGAGGGACGATGAGGGTGATTCGGAACGGATGGCTCATACCGGTTTTCGCGCTGGGCGGGTTGGTTTTGCTGGCGGCGCCGGGAACGAATTCCGAAGAATGCCAGCATGACAGGCATCGGAATATCGAATTGCGGGCCGATCCGGAAATTGACATTACGGTACGGATCACGGCGCGCGGCACAACGCATACGATCGCTCCACTCGGATCGGCAACCGATCCTATTGCGAACCTGGGCGCGCTGTGCATCGGCGACGAGATCGGATTCTCCGTAAAGGCGAAGGATGTGGACTCGCACGTGTGCGAACCGTACGAGGCGGTCAACTATTTGAA
>SLKS01000233.1 GCA_007134465.1 Kiritimatiellia bacterium
CAAAGAGCACAAAGATCGCAAAGAAAGACAGTTGTGCAGTTTTATGGCCACACCAATCGGGTGTCAGGGCGCATCTCTGCAAGCTGTTCTCCATCTTTGTGTTCTCTGTGTTCTTTGCGGTAATCTGCTCTTTCCAGGGTAAACGAAGGGAACAAAGAAGGGCGTGCACACTTCGTTTCCTTCGTTATCTTGAGCGAAGCGGGTGTTCAAACAATTCAGGGACATAACACACACGCAAAAACGTGTATCTTTGCCGGAAAGGGTCTAAAAGGGGCCGCCCATCACTCATCATTCACCATTCCGCATTCTCTTCAGTCTCTGGTTGAGGGCCTGACGAGTGATGCCGAGCATGCGTGCGGCTTGCGCCTGGCTGTTGCCTGCGGCGCGCATGGCCTGGCGAACAAGCGTTTCCGTTGCCTGCTTGAGCGTTGGCAGTTTTGCGGCGTCTTCGAATAGATTCGGAACAGTATCGCGATGCGACGGGGCGGCGGATTCCGCAGGGGTCCGCATTGCCCGTGCGGAACCTCGGGCGCGGCGCGGGCGCAGCTCGTTGCCGATGCCGGAACGGAAGAGGGCGGCATCGAGCGGCCCCGAGCGATGGCGCGCCAAGGCGTCGGCGGTCATGGCCTCGAGTTCTCGAACATTGCCCGGGAAATCGCAGGCGCGAAGCACGTCGAAGACGTCGGGTGCGATCGCGGGTTCCGGCTTGTCCTGATCGCGCGCCACACGCGCAACCAGCGCATTCAGCAGGAGCGGCAAATCCTCGGGCCGTTCGCGCAGCGGCGGAATACGGATCTGATGGTGGCGCAGCCGGTAGTACAAATCTTTGCGGAACTCGCCTGTTTCCGACGATGCGGCCAAGTCGCGATGGGTGGAACACACGATCCGGCAGCGGCTCTTTCTGGGCAGATCGGACCCGAGCGGAAAATACTCGCTTTCCTGCAAAAGGCGCAAGAGACGGATTTGCAGGCTCGGGCTCAGATCGCCGATTTCATCGAGAAACAGCATGCCGTTTTCGGCCTTTTCGATCAGGCCCGCCCTGGCGCCGTCGGCGCCGGTGAACGCGCCCTTGCGATGCCCGAACAGGGTGTCGGAAAAAGCGGTTTCATCCAAACCGGCAATATTCACCGAAACGAGCTCGCCCGCATAGCGTCCCAATCGGTAGAGACAACGGGCCATCACTTCCTTGCCTACGCCGGTTTCACCAGTGATCAGAATGGGCGCGCGACCGACCGCGACGGACTCGACATAGCGAAACAGCGAACGCATGGACGGACCGACCGCATGGAAAGCCTCGAACGCTTCGGGACAATCCAAGTCTTGCTTGAGCATATGCTCGCGCAATCGGATGTTTTCCCGCCGCAACATGCGCAGTTCGAGCGCGCGCCGGACGGAGGAAAGCAGCCGTTCCTTGGAGGCCGGCTTCACCACATAGTCGAACGCCCCCGCCTTAATCAGTTCGACGGCGGTTTCCAGGTCGGTATTGCCGGTGGATACGATGACGGGGACGTCGGGGTAGTCGGCCGCGAGGCGCTCGAACACCTGCAATCCGTTCAGGTGCGGCATATCGAGATCTAGAAGAACCAGATCGGGTTCGCGCTCGACCATGAGCGAGACAACCTGTCGGCTGTCCGAACAGAGCACGGTATCCTTGAAGCCGCCGGACCGCAACAGGACATCCAGCGACTGGAGGATGCGCGGCTCGTCGTCCACGATCAATATGGGCTCGGCGGACGCTTTCATGGCGGGCTAAAAAGAAGGGTCTTCCGCAGAATCTGTGGGTACATTATGGTCTTCTTCCGAACTCGAGATTGACGAAGCAGGTCGTTTAAGTGTATCCGGGTAAGGGTGGCGTTGAAGTGTACGTTTAAGATAGCGATCACGTGTTCGGAGGTGCGCCGAAGGCACTCTTACACTTACGCGTACACTTGCCCGTACACTTCGTCTCCACACTTAATTGGTTACCCTTAGTCGACCCGCTTCGTCGATCTTAATCTTCCTCTGCGAACCGTTCTTTCACCACATTCCGGCCACAGCCGATCATTCTTCCGCAAAAGGATTCCGCACGGGAATGCCGGCATAGTACTGGCCGGGGTTCAAATCTTCGGAAAAGATCGCTTCGCACTCGGTTTGTTCGGCTGCGGCGACAATGGACGCGTCCAAAAACGATATTTTCGAGGCGCATTGAATTTCGATGGCGCGCATGACGGTTCGGCTTTCGGGAATCGCGATCAGCATGCTTTCCTGCAAACGGATCTTCGATGACTATCGTCCCGATCGAAAACATAACCCCGTTTGCTTCGGCCCGCTTGCTCGGTAGCCAGGCGCTTGAATTCTTCGGCATGTTGTGCGCAAAGATCTTCTTCGCCTCCGATACTCCGCATATATTGGCGCAAAAGACTGTTCAGGCTAGTATGGCGCAACTTCGCGTAGCGTCGCGTGGCGCGCACAAGCTTGGCATCGGCAGACAAGGTAATGTTCATGACGCCTTCTTGATCATGTGTCTATGCGTATGTGTAGCACATACCAGACGGGGACGCAACTTTTCTTGTGCGATCCCCGGCCATTCTCCCAAGGCAGGGCGTGACTTAGGCCCAAAACAAGCGAGTTTTTCTGCTGCGAGCACGCCAACGCCTGCGCGCTCTCGCGACGAAAACCTCGCTTGCTTTGGGCCTAGCAAGTGTGGCGCCGATTCTAACTCCGTCGTCGCCTCTTTGCCGTAAACTTCATCGACACTGGTCACTGATCACTTGGTTACTGATTACTGTGCCATTCATCACTCATCCTTCATCTTTCATCATTCTCTTCCGCACGCTTTCCAACAGGAATCGTCACCGTTGCGATCGTGCCTTTGCCCGGCGCGGTCTGAAACGTCAAGGCGCCGCCATGATCCTGCACGATGCCGTTGCACATGGGCAGGCCCAGGCCCGTACCGCCGGACGCTCCCTTGGTTGTGAAGAACGGATCGAAAATCTTCGTCAGCAGAGCTTCGGGTATGCCACCGCCTTCATCGCGCACCTCGAAGAACACTTCCCGCGAATCGGGCCGCCAGCCGGTGCGAACCTCGACGGCCCGGGTTTCGTCGGGCAAAGCTTCGCAAGCGTTGACGATCAGATTGACCGCCACCTGACCCAGCCGCTGTGGATTGCCCTTGAAGACCGGCACATTGTCGCCGTACCGAACGCTGAAATGGCGCGTGGCTTTCTTGACGAGCGGTCGCAACAAGCGAACCGAAGACTCGACCACGTCGTTGAGATCCACATCCATGCGCACGGTATCGGGTTCGGCGCGCGCGTAGGTTTTGAGATCGGCCACGATTTGGCGGATGCGCGCCGCGCCCTCCTCGATGCCGTCGAACAATTCGGGAATCTGCGTCTTCATTTCCGAATACGCCAGTCCGGCCACCTCGAAATCGCCCTGTTCCTTCTCGTAGCGCTCCAAAATCGGCGTTATGCTCTGCCACGCCTCTTTCAGCAATGGCGCATTGAGCATGACAAAATTGTTGGGGTTGTTGACTTCATGCGCGACCCCCGAAACCAGCGTACCCAGCGCGGCGAGCTTCTCGGCTTGCAGCGCCATGGCTTCGTAGCGCTTGCGTTCGCTCAGATCAATGTCTATGCAATACATTTCCGGGTCCGATTCGCCGCGCAGCACGACATAGTTGGAATAGACATGCACGGGCGAGCCGTCCTTGCGCCGCAAACATAACTCGCCGGCCGGTCCGCCGTCGCCTGTTCGCATCATGCCGTCGACATGAGTCCGGACGGATTCCTTCATGGCTTCCGGAATGATCAAGTCGAACAAATTGCCGCCGATCGCCTCGGCGGCCGAATAGCCATAAAGCGATTCACTGGCCTTGTTCCAGTAGAAGACCGTACCGTCCTCGCGGTAGCCCTGAATGGAAATCGAGGACAGGCCTTCGAACACCTTGCGGAAACGCTCTTCGGCCAGCAGCAGCTTGCGGGTGCGCTGCTCGAGCAGATCGGGCACGCGCAGCAGCGAACGCTGGCGGCGCGCGTCCTCGCAGAGACGCAGGAGATACTCGGGAGAAAAGGGTTTGGTCAAACAGCCGGACGCGCCGCGCTTGATCCAGTCCAGCGCCAGCTCGGGATCGCGGTCGGCGGTCATCATGATGGTTGCGGTATCGGGATGCCGGGTTCGTATTTCGTCCAGCAATTTGTCGCCGGTCATGTCCGGCAGGTGATAATCGAGCACGGCGATATCGAAGGTTTCTTCCCGCAACAGGGCCAGCCCTTCCCGGCCTGTACGCGCCATGCGCGTTTCGAACTGTCGGGAGGCGAACGTTTTTTTCAGCAGCAATACGAGCGAATCGCTGTCCTCGCACACCAGCGCGCGCAAGCGAGATGCGGGCGCCTCGCCGCGCAACAGCATCTGCGCGCATTCCGTGAAACGCCGCCCGTCCACCGGCGCGGCCATGAAAGCGTTCGCACCCAAATCGGCTGTGATGCGGGAGACTTCCTCGCCGGCGAACGTGGCGGATACCACGAGAATCGGCGTGGCGTTCGTTTGCGGATAGTCCGGAGAGCGCAGCAAACGGCAGAAATGCCAGCCGTCAATGACAGGCATGTGAATATCGGTCACAATGAGATCGGGCCGTACGCCATCCTGAAGCGCGCGCAATGCCGCCTCGGCACCGCCATGTTCGCGCACGCGAAACCCGGCGCGCTTCAGCAAAATGGCCAGCGTCTTAAGCTGCGTCCGGTCGTCGTTCACGACCAAGGCCAAGGGAAGACGTTCGGCGCACTTTTCTGTCGTTTCGGACATGAGAAAAGCCTCCCACTATTTTGCGTGTGCCATTTTCCCAAAATCTTGTCAAGCATGGAAATGCGCATCTGGACGCGCCGCTGAAGCGGCGGCATAGCTTCCGGCTGAAGCCGGGACTCCGACAAAACGAGCCAGAGCGCCGCCTTTTCTCCGGAGCTTTATCTCCAGACAGATACAGTTGGTTGCCATAAATAGAATGGCTGATCGAAACGCGAGGGCAAAGCTGACGCGAGAAATCGAGGAGGAGGACGTCGACGAGGACGAGGAGGAGTAAGGAAGCCCGCTGCTAGTCCCGGAACAAGCGAGTTTTTCGTCACGAGAGTGCGCAAACGTCTGCGGATGCGGGGCTTGAGGCGGGTCGCGCGATTCTCGCATATTGAAATATGGGTGAAATGCGCG
>SLKS01000197.1 GCA_007134465.1 Kiritimatiellia bacterium
CCAGACGTTGCCGATGTCATAGAAGGCGGCCAGCCGGATATTGGGCACGAGCGGCATGGAATATTCCGCGCCGGCCACGGCGAGGCTGCGGCCGCCGATCGGGCGATAGCGCCGGTCGTCGGGCGCGGCATCGGCGCGGCGGGCTTTTGGCCCCACGCTGCGGAAGCGGTAGCCGCGCACCGTACGCGGGCCGCCGATGAAGAGGCGGTCCGAGATCGGCACCTCGTCCGTGCGGCCGTAGGCGTCCACGACTTCGCCGCGCGCGCGCAGCAAGAGCACATGCCCGAGCCAGAGCGGCTGATAGTGCGAACCGGTCAGCTCCATGCCGTAGACGTCGGTATCGAATCCCAGCAAGCCGCCGGACACGTGCCCGGACAAACGCAGGCGATGGCCGCGCTTGGGGAAGAAGGGGCTGTCGCGCGTGTCGCGGGTCACGCCCAGGCCGAGCGTGCTTTTTACGGCGTCCTCGTCGCGCGAGAACAGGAAGGGAGCGCCGGTGCGGATGTTCGCGTAGAGGTTGGTGTCGGCGACATCGGTGATCTTGACGCGTTCCAGGCCGTACTGCACGTCGAAGCGGCTGGCGAAAGGCAGTGGGCGGGCCAGCCGCACGGCGCCGCCGGTCCGTTCCAGGTCGTAGTCGCTGAAGGAGACGCGGCTCAGGTACAAGTCGAAGCCGAGCGAGAGTTCGCGGTCGAGAAACCAGGGTTCGACGAACGAGAACTCGTAGCGCTGCCGCCGGTCGCCGGCCTGCGCGGCGAGCTTGAGCTTCTGGCCGCCGCCGGTCAGATATGGCCAGCCGAAAAGATCGAAATTGCCTTGTGAAATTTCCATGAAACCCATGATGTTGTCCACGCTCGAAAAGCCGACCCCCATCGAGAACTGGCCGGTTCGCTGCTCCTCGACATCGAACACGAGATCGCGCGTGTCGGGAACAAGCGAGTCTATCGTTCGCGAGCGAACGGAAGAGAAGAAGCCGAGGTTGCGCAACCGGGCTTCGCTGCGGCGAACACGGCGTTCATCGAGCACATCGCCGGGCCAGATGACGATTTCGCGGCGGGCCACCTTGTCGCGCGTGCGCGTGTTTCCCTGAATTTCTATGTGGCGAACGCGGGTCAGGCGCCCTTCTTCGATATGGAACGTCGCATCAATCAGCGCATCCGCCTCGCGCACGGTTCGCTCGATGCGCACCTGCGTCTCCATGTAGCCGCGACTGGCGTAATGCATGCGCAGGGCTTCGGAGCTGCGGCGCAGGGCGGCTTCCGAAACAGGCGCGCCGGACTCGGCTTCGACAAGGCGCCTCAGCTCCAGTTCGGGAAACATAGTGGCGCCCGACAGAGCAATGGTTCCCATACGGTAGAGCGTTCCTTCCCGGATTCGGAACGAGCCGATCAGCGCGCCGGACGGCAGCGCCTCGAATTCAGGCCCTTCGACGGTTGCGTCGAGATAGCCGCTGTCCAGATAAAGATCGCGCATGCGGGCGCGGCCTTCCTCGATGGCGACCGGGTCGTAACGGCGGCGAACAATCCAGCCCCACGGCGCCCAGCGCGAAGGATGTTTCATGGCTCTGCGCAAGGCGGTATCGGACAGGACATCGTTGCCGTTGAAGGCGTAGGCTTTGACATGGGCGCGCTTGCCTTCGCGAATATCGAGCCGTACAACGCCGTACCCCTGTTCGGGCCGAGTCGTTTCGATTTGCCACTCGGCCTCCGCGCGCGGAAACCGTCGCTTGCGATATTCATCGAGAACGCGCTGGACGCGCGCGCCGACCACCGCGTCGCAGACCCGGTCGTGCGGCTTCAATTCCAGCAGGTCGCGCACCTTGCTTTCGCCCAGCCAGTCGGCGCCGCGTACGGCAACGGGTTCGGCGAGCCGGATACGGTTGCGAAGGGAAAAGACGGTGGCGACGCCATCGCCGTCGGCGATCTCGATTTCGGCCTGCACGTCGGAAAAGCGGCCGGTATCAAGCAAGGCGCGCACGGCGCGGAAAATCGTCTCGCGCCGGATGGCGTCGCCTTCGGCGAAGCCCAGCCACAAGCGCGCGAAATCCTCGTCCAGCGGGCCGGGCCCGAGGTTGACGATGCGAACGGCCTGAACTCGCAGAAGCTCGTCCGGTGCGGCGCCCGCCGCAACCGTCCAGACCCACGCGGCCAGCATCCAAACGCAGACATGCCGGACGCCCGCTCGCGCGCGGCGCAGATGCAAGGCTGGCTGCGCCCGCGACCCAATTTGTCTTCTGCCACGGAATGCGCGGAAGACGCGGAAACATACGCGCAAAAACGCGTATCTTTCCGAAAAAGTCTCTAAAGGCAAAAAGCGGGAGGGGGCTGTCGTCATCAGATCGGCTCCGGCACGGCATCGGCGGGGACCATGTCCGGCGCGGCCACGCCGTCCACGCCCGGTTCGCGCCTGTCGGTGAAGCGCGTGTATTCCTCTTCGAAATTGAGACGCACATCGCCGGTGGGCCCGTTGCGATGCTTGGCTATGTCGAGAATAGCGAGTGTTCGGTCTTCATGGTCGGGGTCGTCCGGATACTTGCAGGGACGGCGCAGCATGCCGACCACATCGGCATCCTGCTCGATGGCGCCGGAATCGCGCAAATCGGACAGCTTGGGCACGGCAAGCCGATCCCGCTGCTCGGGCGCACGGCTGAGCTGACTGAGAACCAGCACGGGAATCTTCAGTTCCTTGGCCATGGCTTTCAGGTTGCCGGAAATGGAAGATGTTTCCACCTGCCGACCCTGCCGCGCGTATTCGGAGGAATGCAGGAGCTGCAGATAGTCAATAACCAGCAGTTCAACGCCGTGTTTTTTCTTCATGCGGCGCGCGCGCGCGCGCAGCTCCAGAATGTCCAAGCCGCCCGTGTCGTCCAGGAAAATCTCCGCCTTGTTCAGCGCGGACGCCGCGCGCGTCAGCTTGGCGTGGTCGGCGGCGGCCGACACGTAGCCGCTCAGCAGTTTGAAACCGGACACGCCGGCGTGCGAGCACAGCATGCGAAACACCAGCGACTCATGCGACATTTCCAGGCTGAAGATGCCAACGGATCTCTTTTGGCGGTCCGGGTCGCGCTTGCCCAGCGCGATGTTTTCGGCCATGTTCATGGCCAGCGAAGTCTTGCCCATGGACGGGCGGGCGGCCAGAACGATCATCTCGCCTGGGCGCAAGCCGTGCAATTTGCCGTCAATATTGGCAAAGCCGGTGGAGATGCCGTTGAGCGAACGACGCGATTCGAAAATGCTCTCGATATGCGTCATCGCCTCGCGAACGGCCGAATCCCAGGACGTCAAGGAGCCGTGCTGCTGTTCGGTAATGTCGAGAAAAGCCTGTTCGACTTCGCCCAGCAGGGCATCCGCGCTTTTTTCCGTGCCGTAGCACTCGGCTTCGGCGCGGCGAGCGGTTTCGATGATGGCGCGCAAAAGATGCTTCTGCCGGACAATGTCTATGTAGTATTCCGCGTGCGCGGCGGTCGGGGTGGCGTCCACGAGGCGGTTCAAGCCTGCGCTGCCGCCGATCTTCTCCAGGTGCCCGGCCGTGGCCAGCCGTTCGGCGACGGTCAGCACGTCAATGGACGAGCCCTGCCGCGACAGCGCCAGCATCGCTTCATACACCAGCCGATGGGCGGGCACATAGAAGGATTCGGGCAGAATCTGGCGTTCGACGCACAGATCCATGACCTTGACCGAATCCAGAAGCACGGACCCGAGCACACCCTCTTCCGCTTCCTGACTGCAAGGCGGAGACCGGTCCGCCAAAGGGCGCGAGGCTGGCGCAGTCGGTACGGCAGGCATGCTCCTATTCCTCGACAATCCAGACTTTCACGGAGCTTTCCACTTCGGGATGCAGCGCGACCTTGACATCGAAGACGCCCAGTTCTTTGATGGGCTGCTCCAGCACAAGCGCGTCCTTTTCAACCTGCACGCCCTGCTGGGCAAGAGCGGAGACGATATCGGAAGCGGAAACGGACCCGAACAGTTTTTCGCCGTCGCTGGTCTTGACGGGAATGGTGCAGGAAACGTCTTTCAAGGCATCCGCGCGGCGACGCGCCTCCTGCAACGTGGCCTTCCGTTCCTGCTCGCGTTGCGCCCGAATCTTTTCCAGTCGGCGGCGGGTGGCTTCGGTAACCGGCGCCGCCTTTTTGCGGGGGAGCAGATAGTTGCGGGCATAGCCGTTGGCGACGGCAACCACGTCGCCTTCGGCCCCGAGATCGGGCACGTCGGTCATCAGCAGCACTTCCATGGTCATAGGATTCTCCTTGTTCGCAAAGCCGTTTCGTCAAAAGGGACGACGCCTATTCAATGTTCCCGTCTGTTTTCAATGGCGAAAAGCGAGGGCATGCGCGCCGGACGAAGCGATACCCCCCTTCCGGGCATGCCATGCGGAACCGATACGAACGCGAAACCTCGCGCGCTACGGCAGCAGACCCACATTGCGCGCGCGCCGGACGCCGCGCTTGATCTGGCGCTGCTGGCGAGCGTTGGCGCCGGTCAGGCGAGCCGGAAGAATCTTTCCGAAGTCCGTCACGAAATGGCGCAGCATATCCGTGTTCCCCAAGTCGAGATTCCTGACGCCTTCCAGATTGCGGGATTTCTTTCTGATGGTTTCCGCAGCGCGGCGGCGTTTCTTGCCGGCGTTTTTCCGATCGGTTTTCGGTTTTCCTCTCATGGTCCTCTTTCGGTTGGTCCGATGTGTTCGGACGGTTTAAAAGGGCAGATTGTCTTCATCCGTTTCCGGGCCGGCTCTTTCGGGAGCGTTGCCTTGCGGCGGCGCCTCCTCGCGCGCGGGTTCGCGCGGCGGCGCGCTTCTGCGCGGCGGGCTGTCGGAAGCGGCGTGGCCGCCGTCGCGGCTGTCGCCGCGGGCGCCGCTTCCCAGAAACTGAACGCGGGAGGCATTGACCAGCAGCTTGCTTCGCTTCTCGTTTTCCTTGGTGGTCCATTCGTCCATGCGCAAGGAGCCTTCGACCAGAACAGGCGAGCCTTTGGACAGATACTCGCCGCAGGTTTCGGCCTGACGCGCCCAGGCAACGACATCCACGTAGCAGACGGACTCCGTCCGCTCGCCATCCCTGTTCTTGTACGTTTCGGACACCGCCAGCCGCATGTCGCACACGGCCATGCCCGACGGCAAATTTCGCACTTCGGGGTCGCGGGTCAGATTGCCCACCAATACGACCTTGTTGAAGCTAGCCATGGTTCGTCTCCTCCGCGGACTGATCCTGCCTCGCGCGGCGGGCTTCCGTCTCGGCGGCCGCCCGTTCGTCGTGCAGAACGATTTGGGCGCGGAACACGGTCTCGTTCAGCTTCAGGCGCGCTTGCAACGGCGCGATTTTGTCCGCGCCCAAAGCGAGGGCGAGCCGAACATAGCTGCCGCTGTCCTTCTTCTTGATGCGGCGCGCGAAATTGCGAACGCCCAGCCGTTCCTCGCGCAACACTTCTCCGCCGAGCTTCTCGACATCCTTGCGAACGCCGGCCAGCGCGTCGTCCAGGGCTTCATTCTTCAGGTGGCTTGGAAAGATGAACAATGCGTCGTATTTTTTCAACGTGTAGTCTCCGTATGGTCGTGATGATCCTCTTGCCCGATTATGACACCGTTATATGCGTTCATAGTCGAAGCCGTTCCGTTTGACAAGAAAAACATTGCCGCCTCCGCCGCCAGGCCGACCATGCGTCTCATCCGGCGGCCATCCTGTTCGGTCAGCGGCGCCAGCACGTGGTCCACAAGAGCTTCCTCGCGACGGCCGCGCCCGATCCCGATGCGCAAGCGGGGGAACGCCTGGCTGCCCAGCCGGCCAATCACCGAAGCCAACCCCCGGTGTCCGCCGCTGCCGCCTTCCGGCCGCATCCGAAGGCGCCCCATGTCCAGGTCCGCATCGTCCAGAACCACCAGCATTCGATTCGGCGCGATGTTCCAATAGGCGGCGGCCGCCGCAACGGCCGCGCCGCTTTCGTTCATGAACGTCTGCGGCTGAACCAGCAGCACACGCCTTCCCTCGTGCGCGAAGCTTGCGATGCGTGCCGCCATCCGCGCGCGGGTCCGCCACGGGCACGAATGACGCGCGGCCAATTCGTCCACGACAAGAAACCCGACATTGTGCGGCGTGTTCGCATAGCGCGGCCCCGGATTTCCCAGGCCGACAATCATGCGCGTCTCGTCGCTGCGCCGTGCCGGACTCACGCTGTCTTCGCTCCTTATTTCCTGTCCGATTTTTCGTCCGTGTCGGTCTCGTCCTTTTTCTCGCCAATTCGCTCCGGTTCGGCTTCCGTGGCGGCGCCCTCTTCCGGCACATCCGCCTCCGCCTCGCTGCGCGGCGCGGAAACGAGGGCTACGCCGATATCCGACGCCGTCAGAACGTCAAGGCCGGGCGGCAAGACCAAATCGCCTACCGTCAGCATGGCGCCGAGGCCGAGGGCGGACACATCCGCCTCGATTTCCTCGATCATGTCGCCGGGCAGACATTCCACTTCGACTTCGCGCAGAAGCTGCTCGAGCAAGCCGCCGCCTTGCGTGACGCCCGCAGGTTCTCCGATCAGAACAACCGGAACGGGCGACTGCATTTTTTCCGTCATGGAGATTTCGAAAAAATCCAGATGCACGAGGTCGCCGGAGATCGGATCGTGCTGCGCTTCCTTGAGCAACGCCTTGCGCGGCGGGGCGTCGGCAACGACAAGGTCCACAACGATATTTTCCGTCGCGTGCAGGCGCAGCATCATGTCCAGGCTGTGCCGGGAAGCCTGGAGCAGCATGGCGTGGCCGCCCGCGAGCGTGTGCAGCGCGCAGGGGACAAGGCCCTGGCTTCGTAGACGGCGGGCCGCCGCCGACCCTGTGACGGTTCTGGTTTCCGCATTGACAATACCTGTACTGGCCATAAGAGCGTCTCTTTCCTTGCTGGTGGTTTACAACTTGAACAACGAAGACACGGATCGTCCCTCGTGAATGCGCAGAATGGCTTCGCCCAGAAGATCGGATACGGACAAGGTTGTGACGGGAAACGTTCCGTCGTGCTGCAACGGAACGCTATCGGTAACGAACAGCTCGGAAATGGACGATTTCTTCAGCCGTTCCAGGCCTTGCGGGACGAGCGGCGCGTGGCTGACTGCGGCGACCACATCGAGCGCGCCGTTTTCCTTGAGCAGGCGCGAGGCCGAACAGAGGGTGCCGGCGGTTGTGGACAGATCGTCCACCATGATGGCCGTCTTGTCTTCGACGCTGCCCACAAGGCTGAAGGCATCCACCTCGGACGGGCCGCGCCGTTCCTTGGCTACGATGGCCAGCCCGCACTCGAGGAAATGGGCATAGGCCTGGGCCATCTTGACGCCGCCGGTATCCGGCGACACGATCACGGGCCGGGGAAAGTTTCTGTCGATCAGGCGCCGGGCAAGTATGGGCGCCGCATAGAGATGGTCTACCGGTATATCGAAAAAGCCCTGGATCTGCTGCGCGTGCAAATCCATGGTCAGGATGCGGCTGGCGCCGGCGGCCACAAGCAGATTGGCCACGAGTTTGGCCGTGATAGGCACGCGCGGCTGGTCTTTGCGGTCCTGTCTCGCGTAGCCGTAGAACGGAAGAACGGCGGTGATGCGTTCGGCGGAGGCCCGCCGCATGGCGTCCATGATAATGAGCAGCTCCATGAAATTCTCGTTGGGCGGATAACAGATGGGCTGCACCACGAACGCGTCTTCGCCGCGGATGTTGTCCTTGATCTTGACGAAGATTTCGCCGTCGGGGAAACGGTTGATTTCCAAGTCGCCGAGGGTGGTCTTGCAATGGTCGGCGATCTTTTTCGCCAAGGCTGGATGCGCATTGCCGGAATAGATTTTCATGTTTCTCTCACCTGTTTCCGTTCCATCCGTTTTGCGGCGGCCTTCCGCGCTTTCGGCCTGGTTGCCCGATTAGGATTCGAACCTAAACTCTGGCCTCCAAAGGGCCGTGTGCTACCATTACACCATCGGGCAACAACCGTACGGCGCGGGTCCAAACCGGAAAATCCAGCGTGGTCCGCAGCGTCCGTTCGATCTCTCGCGCCTGTTCCTCGCCGCTAGCCAGCCCCATGACGGTGGCGCCGCTGCCGCACAGCAGAACAGCGGTCGCCCCGGCGGTGGCCAGGCTCTCGGCCGTCATTTCGATCAGGGGGTATTTCTCGAACACGGACGGCTGCAAGCTGTTGAACAGCATACGCGCCATGGCGCCGGGATCCCCCTTTTCGAAAATGGAAACGGCATCTTTAAAGGGTACGGGCGAATAAGTCAAGGCCGTATAACGAGAGAAAACGTCCCTCGTGGAAACGTGGAAACCCGGATTCGCCAGCGTAAGCCAAACGGGGGGGCGGGCGGAAGGGCTGTTCACTGCCTGTACGCGTTCCCCGCGCCCCTCGACCGCCACCGCCCCCCCGTGAACCAGCGCCGGGACGTCGCACCCCAGCCGCAGCCCGATCTCCATCAGACGCGCCCGCGACAAACCGGTGTTCCACAACCGGTTCAGGCCGGTCAGAACAGCGGCCGCATCCGCACTGCCTCCGCCCAGGCCGCCCCCGACCGGAATGGCCTTGTCCACGCGAATGCGAACGCCCTCGGTACAGCCGGTTTCTTCCTGAAGCGCGCGCGCCGCGCGCACGACCAGGTTTTCGTCCGAATCCAACGTCGGCAGGTTCTCCATGCCGACCGCGCCGTCCGATTCCATAAAGGCTTCGACGCCATCGGCCCGCCGTTCCAAGACAACGGTGTCGCTCAGGGAAACCGGCGTCAGAATGCTGCGCACTTCGTGGTAGCCATCCGCCCGGCTTTCTCCGATTTCGAGGAACAGGTTGACTTTCGCGTTCGCCTGTACGGCTAGGCTCTTCATGCCGGAACTCCCCGAAAAACCGTTCAGCGCATCTTGCCTTCCGCCCGTCGGCGCTTGGCAATGTCCTCGGCCAACGCAAACGGCACGGCTTCGTAATGTTCGAACTGCATGGTGAACGTCGCGCGCCCCTGGGTCAGCGACCGAAGCGTATTCGCATAGCCGAACATCTCGCCGAGCGGAACCATGCCCTTGATCTGCTTGAGCTGGCCGCGATCGCCAATGTTCTCGATGCGACCGCGCCGCTGGCAAAGCGATCCGTTCACGGCGCCCAGGAATTCCTCGGGGGTGTCGATTTCGACAGCCATGACCGGCTCCAGCAACTGGGGAGCGGTCTTGCGAAACAATTCCTTGAAGGCTTGCCGCGCCGCCGTGCGAAACGCGAAATCGCTGGAATCCACGTCGTGATAGGAGCCGTCGGTAAGTCGAACAAGCATGTCCACAACGGGGTAGCCCGCGTAAGGGCCGGCCGCCATGGCGTCAATCACGCCCTTTTCGCACGAGGGAATGTATTCGGACGGGATGCGTCCGCCCGTAATTTCGTCGCAGAATTCGAACCCTTCGCCGGGCCCGAGCGGCTCCAAGGTCATCACGACATGCGCATACTGGCCGCGGCCGCCGCTTTGCTTCACATGCTTGTAGGCGCCGTCCGCCGCGCAGGTGGCGGTTTCCCGATAGGCCACTTCGGGCCGGCCAACATCCGCCATGACCCCGAATTCGCGACGCAACCGGTCCACAATGATTTCCAGATGCAGCTCGCCCATGCCGGAAATGACCGTTTCCTCGGTTTCCTTGTCCAGCATGACCGTGAACGTGGGATCCTCGTCCGCCAGGCGCCGCAAGGCTTTGGACAATTTGTCGCTGTCGCCCCGAGACGACGGCTTGATGGACACGCCGATTACCGGCGCGGGGAATTCGATCGGCTGCAAATAGATCGGTTCGTCCTTCGTGCAGAGCGTTTCGCCAGTGCGGGTGTTCGCCAGCCCGCACACGGCCACGATGTCGCCGGCCACGGCCCGCTCCAGCGGTTCCTGCCGGTTGGCGTGCATGCGCATGATGCGGCCAACCCGCTCGAAGGATTCCTGCGCGCTGTTCCAAACGGTGGCGCCGCTTTCCAGCGCGCCGGAATAGACGCGCAGGTAGGTGATTTTCCCCATGTGCTTGTCCGACATGATCTTGAACGCCAACGCGGCGAAGACTTCGTTCTCGTCCACTTTTCGCTGATTGTCCGGATTGCGCGTGCAAATGACCGGCGGCAGATCGTCGGGCGACGGCAACAGGCGGACAATGCCGTCGAGCAAATGCTGGATGCCCTTGTTTTTGAAAGCGGACCCGCAGAATACGGGCACGATGGCGCGGGCGCATGTCGCCTTGCGGAGCGCGCGCCATATTTCGTCTTCCGTCAAATCGTCGCGCTCGACGAAGGCGTCCAGCGTGGCCATGTCCTGTTCGGCGCATTTTTCGAGAAGGTTCCTGCGCCATAGCGCGGCCATGTCCGCCCACGGCTCGGGAATGGGGACCGCTTCCCATTGCACACCCTGCGTTTCCTCGCGATATAGCAGCGCTTGCATGGCAACCAGATCGATCAGCCCCTGGAACTGCTCGCCTTCGCCCATCGGAATCACCACAGGCACCGCATGGCCGCCCAATTCGTCCTGAATGCTCTGCACGACACGAAAAAAGTCCGCCCCGATCCTGTCCATTTTGTTAATGAAAGATATCTTGGGCACGCTGTGCTTTTCGGACTGACGCCAAACCGTTTCCGATTGCGGCTGCACGCCGCCAACGGCGCAGAACAGGGAGATGGCGCCGTCGAGCACGCGCAGGGACCGTTCCACCTCCATGGTGAAATCCACGTGGCCGGGCGTATCGATCACGGAGATGCGCGCGCCTTTCCACTCGCACGTGGTCGCGGCCGAGGTGATCGTGATGCCCCGCTCCTGCTCCTGCACCATCCAGTCCATTGTGGCCTGGCCGTCGTGTACCTCGCCCAGCTTGTGCGAACGGCCGGAATAGAAGAGAATGCGTTCGGTTACCGTCGTCTTGCCCGCGTCAATGTGCGCCATGATGCCGATATTGCGCACGTTCGCCAATGTCTTGTCTCGTGTCATGCTTCGGAATCCCGTCTGTACCGCCGTGGCCCGACTGCCGGGCGCCGACAAAAAAAGAACGCGCGGAAATATGGCGGCAGCCCTCGGGAAGGGCAAGAGAAAAATAAAGCAGCGCGCAGTGCGAATTGCAACGGAAAGTCTTGAGGGCAAGAATCGGCGGTTGCGTTCGGTTCACGATTACGGGCGACGATTACGGATAACGAGGGGAGAAAACGCCGTCTACCGTTATTTCACGGGACGACAGTGTTCCGTGCTTGACTCTGGCGTTCGCTTATGGGAGTGTGCGGGAATGTCGGCCGGGAACACAATGGCTATGCATCCAATACAGCGCAGGGAGGACAAACCATGATACTGAACTGTCGGCAGCCGGACGGGAAGACCGTGAAAATTCGACTCAAGGCCATCTCGGGCGCCCCCCCGGTTTCCGTCGGGCGCGGCAAGGAAGCCACCATTCAGGTGGACGATGTCAAGTGCTCGCGCATTCATTGCGCGATCCGATATTGGGAAGACGTGTTTTGCATCCGCGACATGAACTCCAGCAACGGCACGTTTCTGAACGACAAGCAGATTGACATTGCCTATTTACGGCCGGGCGACAAGGTGCGAATCGGCAACACCGAGTTCGAACTGGAAGCCGAAGCCACCGGCTCCGAAGTAACCATGGTGGGCTAGGATCCGGCCGCGCACGCCTTAAGGCGGGCCGCACCCGCCATTTCAGGCGTTAGGCCTTCGTCGGCAGGCGTTCGCGCCTTAATCCCGCATTGCCGCGTTAAACAACAAGAGGATTCGGTGGACGACTACGGGGGACGACCTGCCCGCAGCGCTACAGCGTTGCAGGCGGGCTTCTGTCACTCGTAATCCGTAGTCGTGTTCCGTGACCTCCGCCCTCTGATCTCCGCCCTCCGGGTTGCGGGCGAAGCCCGCCTCCAAGCCCCGTTCAGCGCGTCGTCAACTCGAGGGTATAGGCCTGGCCAGGATAAGCGCGAATGGCGATGATGCGCCGGGAGGCCGGATCGTATTCGATATGGCCGACATCCTCGGGCACAGAGTCCGCTGTCGCCTCGAACCAGGCGTTGCTCGTTGCGTCGTAGACCCAGGTTTCCGGCTGCCTTTTGGCCCGCCCTTCGACGTGCACGTCGCCATGCGCGACGATCAGATCGTTGTATTCATCGTAGCAGACGCTTGGCCATCGCAGAACGGGAAGCGGGGCCACGGGCTTCAGGTCGGCCCATTGATTGCGAACAGGATCGTAGCTCCAGGTCCATGACACGCGGTTCTCGGCGTCGGGTCCGAACAGAACCAGCCGTTTGCGGCGCGAATCGTAGGCCATGGTGTCGTACGGTCTTGCCCCGAAAGGCGGCAGCGCCAGGCCGCGCGCCTGCCCGTCCTGTCGCGCGCCCAGTTCCGTCCACGATTGCGACCGGGCGTCGAACCGCAGAAAAGACCGTTCGCCGTTCCGGACGTCGGCGCCGAACAGAGCGAACACCGCGTCTTCGCCGCCGGCGAGCGCGGGTCGGGATTTGGGTTCGGCATCCGCGCGCGACCAGGTTTTGGCTTTCAAGCCGAAGAGGTAGGCGCCGCTGCCGCCGACGAAGAGCAATGTGTCGCCCGCCAGACAGCAAACGAGGTTCGGATAGGCGTTGTCTTCGAATTCCCCGGCTCCGTTCTCGCGGGACGCCCAGGGCATCCATGTATCGGTTTTGGGATCGTAGGCTGTCACCGAGAATTCGCGATCCGCCACGAAATAGAGGCCACGTCGCCTGTCGAAGGCCGTGGCGGCATGCGAGAAAGCACGTGCGGCGGGTCTTCTTTTCTGCCAGCTTCCGCGCCAGGGCGAAGGTAGGCGCTCCTCTGCGGCTTCGGGTTCCGATCTATACGCGCGGAATGCGCTAACGGCGCCGACTGCCAGAACGCCCGCGAGAAGAGCCGCGGCGATGCGCGCTTCCTTCCCGAACCGTGGCGCCGCAGGCGGCGGCTCGGGAGACGGAGCCGGAACAGGTGCGGGCGCGGGCGCGGGCGTTGAAACCAGTTCTTTTGGTGTGTTCGGCTGGACGGCGGGCAACGGCCTTGTTCTTTTCATGCGCACGACTCGGCGCGTCGCGCCGCCGCCGGACGCTTTGCCTGCTCGTTTGCGTTCCGCCTTTTCCAAAAAAGCCTCCAGAGCCGCCCGCATTTGCGATGCCGTTTGATATCGTTCGGACGGCTTCTTTTCCAATCCCTTGAGGATGATGGCTTCCAGTTCCTGATCCACAGCCGGATTCAGCGACGATGGCGCAACCGGCGCCTGCGTCAGCGCCAGATTGATCGTTTCGTACACGTTCCGGCCCTCGAAAGGGCGTTGCCCGGTCGCGAATTCGCACAGAATAACCGCCGCCGAGAACACATCCGCGCGCTCGTCCGCCGCCGAGGCGTCGTCCGTCTGTTCCGGCGCCATATAGCCGGGCGTGCCGAGCATCGTGCCGGCGCGCGTGCGCCCCGGTTCCCCTTTGTCCAGCCGCGCATCCGAAGCCAGCGCGAGCGAGACGGACTCGTCCGTGCGCATGCTTTTCACCAGGCCGAAATCGAGGATCATCGGCGTGCAGGTCTGCGCATCGTACTTGATGTTTTCCGGCTTGATGTCGCGATGGACCAGATCGTGCCGATGAATGGCTTCGAGCCCTTGCAAGACGCGAACGACGATGCCGACATACTCCGCCAGCGAGAGCTTGTCCGGGTTCCGGCGCCACAAGGTGGGCGGCTCGGCCCCGGCGCCGGGCCGCCCGATGTTCTCGTCCCTCCATTCCTTCAGGGTCGGCCACGGACAGTAGCGCATCGCGTAGTAGGCGTGGCGGGCGCCAGATTCGCCGTAGGTGTTGAACGATTCGATCCCGATCACGTACGGATGGTTCACGTCCCGGATCAGCCGCACTTCGCGAATGAAACGCATGAGCGTTTCCTCGGAACCTTTGGTGATCTTGACCGCGGCTTTCGAGCCGGTCTCCTCGTTCTTGGCCAAAAACACGATGCCCATGCCGCCTTCGCCCAAAATCGCCAGCGGCCGGTAGCGGCCGCCAATCAGCTCCGGCACGGCGAAATCCTTCTTCCTGACGTTGGCGCGCAGGCAGTCGATGTAGGAAAAGCTGGCGCCGGGCTCCCGGCGACGGACAGCCTGAAGCGTTTCGAACAGGGTCCGGAACTGCGCGGCGGGATCGCGACCTGTTCGTTCGATTTCGTTGAACAGCGCGAGCGTGTTTTCGGCTTCTTCCACGCTCAACTGCTCTTCGTTCCGGATGCCGCAGACATAGCCGAAAAAATGGCGGCCAAGCAGAGTGGCCAGCAAGATTTCGACCGCGACCGGATCGCCCAGGGCCAGCAGGACCCCGACGTCCACCGCGAAGCGCGGGGTGTCGGCATCGGTTTCCGACAGGCAGCCGAGCAGCCCGGCTTCCACTCTGAGCTTACGGCCGTTGACCGTATCGAACAGGCGCTTGGCCATCCCGCAGCGGCGGGCGGGCGGGAACCGGGCGAAGATCGCGCGCGCATGCGACAGCAGGCGGTCCGCATCCGCCGGCGCTCCGTTTTGGCCGGTCAGGTCGGCCAACGCGGCGACGATCGGTTCGAACAGGCGCGCGACATAGGCGTCGGCCTGTTCCGCCTCGGCAAAGACCGGTTTCATCTCGGCGGGAAAATCCAGCGCCAACGCCAGCGGACGGATGTTGTCCGGATCGCAACCCCGCATGGCCAGCCGTTCGGCCAGAATCCCGGGATCGTATTTCAAATGCTCATGCATTGAAAGCCTCTGTTTGCGAACACAGTATCGTTTCGGCCGCGCATGTCAAGCCGGTTTGCGCCCGCCCTCAGCGCGGGCCGATGCGCAAGGTCAGGGCCTGGCCGGGATGCGCGCGGACGCCGACAACGCACCGGGCTTTCGGGTCGTATTCGATCAGGCCTATCGCATCCGGAGACGAAGACACCGCGACTTCGAACCACCCGTTGCGGCTGGCGTCGAACACCCAGGTTTCCGTTCGCCATGCCCCGGCGCTTTGCCGCGCGCCGTACAGCACGACCAGATCGTTGCCGGCATCGTAGCAGACGCTGGGATTGGAAAGCGGCGGCGGACCCGAAGACGGATGGAGGCGCATCCATTGGCGCGACGCGGGTTCGTAGCTCCATGTGGCAACCGTTTGCCGGTCCAGGGGAACGGTCAGCAGAAAACGCCGGCGGCGGCTGTCGTAGGCCAGCGCGTCTCCCGGCGGGTTCAAGGGGGCGGGCGCCGTAGCCGTTTCCGGTCGCTCGGCGTTTCGCCATGCGCCTGCCCGGAAATCGAACTGCAGAAAACGCACGGCGAGCGGCTCTGCCGTCACGGACAGCAGGAACACGGCCTGGGCTCCGGCCCGCAAAGCCGGGCTGGCATGGCCGGAGGGATCGGCCTGCCGCCACCGGGCGTTGTCCATGCCAAAGACATAGGCGCCGCTCGCGCCGACAAACAGCAGGCGATCGGTTCGGGCGCAATACACGAGATTGGCGTCGAGATTCCGACGGTAGTCGGCAGCCCCGCTTGCGACGGTGGCAACCGTTTCCCATCTGTCGTTTCCGGCGGAATAGGCGGACAGCGCAAAGGCGGAATCGGCAACCAGGTAGCGGTTCCGGCGCGTGTCGAACGCGCTGGCCGCCTGCAGGAAAGAACGGCCGGCCAGCGCCCCGTCCGACCAGACGCCTTGCCAGGGAAAAAGCGCGTGCGTCGGCCCGGCGCCGCCGGCAGACGCAAGAGCGGAATGGCCGGGTTGCGTTCTCCCGGCGGGACGGCGCCGCGCGCACATCCCGATCAAAACAAGCGGCACAAGAACCGTCGCCAGGCTTGCGGCGATCGCCCAGGGCAGCCCACGCCGCCCGCGCGCGCCGGGCGGAACGTTTCCGGCCGTCTTCGCCGGACCGGACGCGAGCCCGTCGGCCGAACGGGGCGGCAGGCGCAATCCTTTCCGGGGCACAACCAGAACTCTCTTGGCCTCCGGCCCCGAACCGGCGACGGCCATGTTGGCCGTTTGGCGCTTGACGCGCGCCAAGTACGATTCCAAAGCCCCGCGCATGGCGGCGGCGCTCGGATAGCGGTCGTTCGGATTCTTGTCCAGACTCTTAAGAACAATGGCTTCCAGAGCGCAATCGATGGCAGGGTTCAGGCTCGATGGAACGGCGGGCGCATGCGTCAATGTCCGATTGACGGTATCGAACATGTCCTTGCCGTCGAACGGGCCTTGGCCGGTCAGCATCTCGTAGAGCATGACCCCGACCGAAAACACGTCCGCGCGCTCGTCCACCGAGGCCGCGTCCTCGATCTGTTCCGGCGCCATGTAGCCGGGCGTGCCCATCATCATGCCGGCGCTGGTGCGGCCCAGAGACGCTTCGGCCGACACGGAATCCGTCGGGCTCGCGCGGCCCGTTTGCGTCAGGAGCGTGGACTCGTCGCCGGCCAGGTTCTTGACCAGCCCGAAGTCCATGATGATCGGCGTGCCGGTTTGCCGGTCGTATTTGATGTTTTCCGGCTTGATGTCGCGATGGATCAGGTCGAGACGGTGCAAGGCTTCGATGCCCTGCAAGACGCGAACGACAACGTCCAGATAGTCGGCCATCGAAAGCTTGCCCTGGTTCTTGCGCCAGAGGCTGGGCGGGCCGGCCTGTTCGTCCGCTTTTCCGATCGCGGGGTCGAGCAACTCGTCCAGAGACGGCCAGGGACAGTGGCGCATCGCATAGTAGGCATGGCGGTTGCCCGATTCTCCATAGGCGTTGAACGACTCGATTCCGATCACGTAGGGATGATTCACATCCTTGATCAGCCGCACTTCGCGGATGAAGCGTACGAGGTCCTCCTCCTCGCCTTTCGTGATCTTGATGGCCGCTTTCGCGCCCGTTTCCTCGTTTTGGGCGAGAAAGACGATGCCCATGCCGCCTTCGCCCAGAATGGCCAGCGGCTTGTAGCGGCCCCCGATCAGGGAGGGAACCGCGTACCGTTTCTTCACTATGTTCGCCTGCAAACAGTCCAGATAGGAAAAGCTTGCGGCGGGGTCCGGCGCCCGAATCGCGCGCAGGGTCTTGTACAGGGCCTGGAAGAACGGCGTCGGATTGTAGCCCTGCTGTTCGATGGCGTCGAACAAGGCCAGCGTGTTCTCGGCCTCCTCGATGTTCAGCCGTTCCCGATCGCGTACGCCGCACGCGTACCCGAAGAAATGGCGGCCGAACAGGGTGGCCAGCAGAATCTCGACGGCCACCGGATTGGCGATCGCGCGCAGCGCGCCGATGTCCGCCGCGAACCGGCCCGCCTCCACATCCGATTCCAACAGGCAGCCGAGCAGTCCCGCCTCGACCCGCAACGCGCACCCGTTCGTCGCGGCGAATATCCGGCGGGCCATCCGGCGCTGCCGATGCAGCGGGTAGCGGGCGAACATCGTGCGCGCGAACGACAACAGGCGCGGACCGTCAACCGGTATGCCGTTCCGTCCGCAAAGGTCCGCCCATGCGTCCGCCAACGGCGAAAAGATGCGCTTGATGTACGCGCACGCTTCTTCCGCGTCCCTGAACGCGGGTTCGGGCTCCTCGGGATACGCCAGCACGAAAGCCTGGCAGACCAGCGCCGCGACGCCGCCAATGTCGGCCAGCAAGGCCTCCAGCCGGTCCTTGCGATATTGCAAATGCCGCTGCGCTGCCATGTCGGCGTTTCCCAAGGGCGGGCGATGCCCGCAGGTCATCAGGCGCCCGCGACCATAATCAGTTGCCAGTAATCAGTGATCTGTAACCAGTGATCAGTAACCGGCGATCCGCGCCAGTTCGAGCCCGGCGAAGCCAATCTGACAAGAAACCGCTTCGAGGTCAATGGCAAACCGATGCCCTGAGCAATTCGCATTTTGGCTTGGCCCCCTGCC
>SLKS01000267.1 GCA_007134465.1 Kiritimatiellia bacterium
GGGTCGCGCTGGCGAACAGGGTCTGGCCGATGCGGGCGAGAAACTCGTCGAAATTCAGCGGGCGGTTGTCGCGCGCGGACGGCAGCCGGAACCCGTGTTCGATCAGCGTCCGCTTACGGGCCTGATCGCCGTTGTACATGGCGCGCAACTGCGGAATGGCCACGTGCGATTCGTCAATGATTGTCAAAAAGGGGCCCGGAATGTAGTCGAGCAGCGTTGCCGGCGGCTCGCCTTCGGCTCGACCGCTCAGGTGGCGGGAATAGTTTTCGATGCCGGCGCAAGTTCCGATCTCCTGAAGCATTTCGATGTCGAACATGGTGCGCTGGCGCAGGCGCTGGGCCTCGAGCAGCTTGCCCCGGCGCTCGAAGTCCGCCACGCACAGGTCGAGCTCGGCCCGGATGCGCTCGAGCGCCGGCTCGATCTTGCTCGACGGCATCACGAAATGCTTGGCGGGCGAAATGGCTGCCGTCTCCAGTTCGGCTTCGATATGGCCGGAGACGGCGTGAAAGCGGCAGAGCCGCTCGATCTCGTCGCCGAACAGCACAATGCGCAGCGCCCGTTCGCCATAGGACGGGAACACGTCCACCGTGTCGCCGCGCACGCGGAACGTGCCGGGCTCCAGCGCCATGTCGTTGCGCCCGTACTGGATGTCCACCAGCCGCGCCAGCAGCTCGTCGCGGTCCAGCCGCGCGCCCCGGCGCAGGCTCACGCGCATCTCGGCGTAGTCTTCCGGACTGCCCAGTCCGTAAATGCAGGAGACCGACGCCACGATGACCGTGTCCTCCCGCTCCAGCAGCGAATGCGTGGCCGACAGGCGCATGCGTTCGATCGCCTGGTTGATGGACGAATCCTTTTCGATATAGGTGTCGGTTTGCGGAATGTAGGCTTCCGGCTGGTAGTAGTCGTAATAGCTCACGAAATACTCTACGGCATGCTCGGGAAACAGTTCCTTCAGTTCGGCGTACAACTGGGCGGCCAGCGTCTTGTTGTGGGAAATGACGAGGGTCGGCCGCGCGTACGCGGCCAGCACGTGGGCCAGCGTGAACGTTTTGCCGGAACCGGTGACGCCTTCGAGCGTCTGGAACCGTTCGCCGCGGCGCAGGCCTTCGCTCAGGGCCGCGATCGCCTGCGGCTGGTCGCCTGCGGGCCGCAACGGCGTGGTCACACGAAAGAGCTCGCTCATAGGCTCAGCATGGTTTCGAGCGCGCGCCGAGCAGGCGCGGCCACGGGTTCCGGCACGGTTACGCGATGGCTGGCAGGCCATTCCTGCAGCAGCGCGAGCAGGGTGTTGGCATGGGTTTTGGCCATGTTGGCGCAAATCACCGGCGAAAGCGACAGCACGGTTACGCGGCCGCGCTCTTCGTCGGCCAGCCGCTGCACAAGATTCTGTTCCGTGCCGATTACGATTTCGGAGCCGGGCGCGGCGTTTTTCACATAGGCGATGATCTGCGAGGTCGAGCCGTGCGCGTCGGCCAGCGCAACGACGGGGCGCGGCGTTTCGGGATGCACGATGATCTTCGCCGCCGGCCGGCGGCGCCGCACTTCGCGCACATGTTCCGGGCTGAACGCCGCATGCACAAGGCAGTATCCTTTCCACACCACGACCCGCGCCCTACGCAACGTCTCGTCGTCGAGCCCGCCCTGCGGCTGGCGCGGATCGTAAATCGCGACCTGGTCGTCCGGTACGCCCAAATCGCAGGCGGTATTCACGCCCAGATGCTCGTCGGGCAGGAAAAACACGCGCTTGTCCTGCCGGAACGCCCATTCGAAGACGCGCGCGGCATTGCTGGAAGTGCAGGCGCTGCCGCCCCATTCCCCGCAGCAGGCCTTGATCTCGGCCGTGCTGTTGACATAGACGACCGGCAGCCAGCCCGCGCGCGCGCGATTCAATCGTGTCCAGGCCTGTCGCATGGCCATTTCGTCGGCCATGCGCGCCATCGGGCAACCGGCGGCCGGTTCGGGCATGTACACCGCCTGGTCGGGCCCGGTCAGAATGTCGGCCGACTCCGCCATGAACCGTACCCCGCAGAACACGATGCGGCTCGCCTCCTTGCGCGCCGCCGCCTTGCGGGCCAGCTCGAGCGAATCGCCGCGCTCGTCCGCATGCGCCAGCACGGCGTCGCGTTGATAATGATGGCCCAGAATCAGCAAATCGCGCCCGTATGTCTCGCGAACCGCCTGAATTTTGTCCTTGATGTCGTCCGGTCTCTTCATACACCTTGTCCGCAGCATGGTTGTTGGAAAAGAAACCTAGCGGAATGCCATGCGACTGGCAAGATGAACCTTTGACCGACGCGAAACGTTTCGCATCAGGTAGAGACATTGAAACGGGCAGACGCCGGCAAACCCGCAGCTCGAAAAATTTGAACAGAAGACAACGAAGGGAACGAAAAAGGGCGGGCCCACTTCGCTTCCTTCGTTACCTTGAGCGAAGCGGGTGTTCAAAAAATCAGCGGAAGAAGGTTTGCGCGAAATAGCGTTCTTTGCCGGAAAGGCTTTAAGGCGGGCTTCGCCCGCAACCGAGAGGTCGGAGGTCGGGAATAACATCGGATTACGATTACGGGCGACGATTACGACGAACGATATTCTCCCCTATCGTAATCCGTAATCGTCGCCCGTAATCGTCCACCGATTCCGAATGCAACCGCAACCGGAATTATACAAGATCAAGCGTGTATCTTTTTCAAAAAGTCTCTCACAACCCCAACCGCCGGAAACGGCAATTAAGGAGACAGACGATGCGAACATTGACTCGAACCGCAGGGAACAGGACATGGCTCGGAATCGTGGCGGGCGCGCTCGCGAGCGGCGGACTCGCGGCGGCGGAACCGGCCGTGCCGGAGAAAATGGAAACCATGGTCGTGGTGGCCACGCGCACCGAACGGATGGTCTCCGACGTGCCGGCATCCGTTTCCGTGCTGGATGAAGACGCGATTCGGCTGATCCAGCCCATCACGCTGGACGAGATGCTCAAGACCATGCCCGGCGCCAACGTGCAGGCGAGCGGTTTTCCGGGCGGCTGGCCGCGCATCAGTCTGCGCGGCTTGTCCACCGGCTTCGGCACGAAACGCATTCTGGTGCTGGTGGACGGACGCCGCGTCAACGACGCGTACCAGGGCAGCGCCGATCTCATGCTGCTGCCGGCCGACGCGATCGAACGGATCGAAGTCGTGCGCGGACCGGCCTCGGCCCTGTACGGCTCCAACGCGATGGGCGGCGCGATCAACATCGTGACCAAACGCGGCGCCGAAACGCCGGTCACCTTCCTGCGCGCGGCAGTCGGCGAACACCGTACCCGGCATGCCCAGTTCGCGCACGGCGCGCAGGCCGGCCCCATAGACTGGTTCCTGGGCGGCAGCCATGTCGAGACCGACGGATTCATCCGCAACCGGGACGGCTCGAAGCAGGACTGGCGCGCCGACAACGCGTTGGCCAACATCGGTCTGGCGCTGAACGAGCGCGCGGATCTGCGCGTCGGCGCGGGCGCCTATCGCGGCACCGGCAAGGACGAGGATGCCGCACGCACAATTCGCAACGATTGGCAATCCGCCACCTACACGCATCGCTGGCCGGCCACCCCCGACGCGCGTTTCACGGGCCGCGTCTATCGCAACGGGGAACGCTATCGCTACGACTGGTCCTATCCCGGTGTCGGGCGCTACGATCAGGAAACGCTCGCCGCCGAGCTGCAGCAGTCGTTCCGCACCGGCGCGCGCCTGCTGTGGACCGCCGGCGGCGAATTCCGCCGCGAACAGGTGGACATTGACGAAACCACCGGGCCCATAGACGAAAAAACGGATACGACCGGCTGGTTCCTGCAAAGCGAGCTGACGGCCAGCGACACCGTCAAGCTCACCGCCGGCCTGCGCTACGACACGAACCCGGATTACGAGAATGTCTGGAGCCCGCGACTCGGCGCGCTCTGGCACGCTTCCGACAGCGCCGAGCTGTTCGCCTCTGTCAACTTCGCGCATCGCGCGCCTTCTCTCTCGGACCGCTTTGTCAAAGTGCAATACTGGGGCATGGCCTTCGAAGGCAACCCCGATCTCGATCCCGAAACGCTCACCGCCTACGAACTCGGCTGGCGCCAGCGCCTGCTCGGCGGCGCCTTGCAGGCGGAAGCCGTCGCCTTCTACAACGACATGGAAGACTCCTTCGACTTCATGCGCGACCTCGACGGCGTTTTCCGCAACCGCAACGCCACCCGCGCGGTCAGCCATGGCGTGGAGACGGGCCTGCGCTACGCGCCGACCCGCGCGCTGGCCCTGGCCGCGAACTACACCTGGACCGACGGCGAATACAAGCGCTTCCGGGCGGACCCGTCCTCGGAAGGCAATCGTCTGCAGTACCTGGCGCGTCATATTGCCGCGCTCGAACTGGAATTCGTCTGCCCGCTCGGCTGGTCGCATAACGCGCGCTGGCGCTATGTCGGCGACCGCGAAGGCGACGCCCGCAACGCGCCGGACCAAAAGATGGACGCCTACACCACAACCGACTGGCGTACGCGCGCGCCGCTGACGAAGCAGACCGCGCTGACCCTGAGCGTGGACAACATCTTCGACGAAAGCTACGAGGATTTCCCCGACCGCGAGCGGCCCGGCCGCTTCGTCATGGCCGGCATCGAAATGGCGTTGTAGCCATTCCGGGGGTCCTGGATGGCGCTCCATTACGGAAAACCGCGAATTTTCAAGGAAGGAACGAACTGGCGGGGGTGCGCCCAATCGGGCGCGGCTCCTGTTTCATGTTCCTTCCTGGGGCTTCGCGGTCCCTCCGTTGGGCGTGGGCAGTTGTCCGCGCCTTTTTGTTTTAAGCCGAGGCTCTTGCAAAACCCCGGCGCAAGGAGGGATGGCAGAGTAGACGAGGCGTCCCGCCTCGTCAAAACGCGGCGTCCCGCCGCGTCTACCATGGGTTATTCAAACAGATTAACCTGGAAAGAGCAGATAACCGCAAAGAACACAAAGAACGCAAAGACAGAGAACTGCTTGCAGAGATGCGCCTTAACACCGGATTGGTGTGGCCGTGAAACTGCACAAC
>SLKS01000296.1 GCA_007134465.1 Kiritimatiellia bacterium
GCTGAAATTTGCGCGCGAGACCACAGCCGCGTCGGCCGTATCGGCCAGTCTCCCGCACCGCAGCCCCGAAGAACAAGCCCAAATCGCCGCCTGCTTCGCCGGCGTCACAACCTGGCAACGGGTCTGCATCGAGTTCGGACTGGACGCGACCGCGCGCCCGGACGAATGCAAAGGGTAACTGCCGAGCCCCCCGCCCCAAAGCAAGAACGGCCGCTCGCCAACAATTGCGTTTGACACCCCTTCGGCCGTCCGGTATTTTCACACCATATTCAAGGGCACGACGCGAACGGCTGATGTGACCCGAAGCAGAACGAGCACGAAGCAGAACGAGCAGGGGCCTGATTGAGAGCATGCTGATGGGCGAGCATTCAAGGCGGACTGACGCCCGAAACTGAACTTGAACCACGAATGAACACAAATACACACGAAAAAAGACACACGCAAAAGCGTGTATCTTTTTCGGAAAGGTTCTAATGTCGGGACGTGATGACCCCGCTGGCCCTAAAGACCTTTTTCTGATTGCCGGATCGAATGGATCTGGCAAGACAACCTTTGCCAAGGAGTTCCTGCCCGACTACGCCCGATGCCTCCGGTTCATCAACCCAGACCTCATCGCCGCCGGTCTTTCGCCCTTTAACCCCGCCGCCGCCGCTGCGGATGCCGCCAGAATGGTTCTTCGCCAAGTGCAACGTGCCATCGTACGCGGGAGGTCCTTTGCCTTCGAGTCCACGCTCTCCGGCCGCACCTATCTGCGTCTCCTTCGCTTGGCGAGGGAATCTGAATTCTCCCTCCACCTATTCTACCTCTGGATCCCCGGTCCAGAGTTGGCGTTGGCCAGGATCAGGGATCGAGTGGAGAGCGGCGGGCATGACGTACCTGAACCAGACGTTCGCCGGCGATATTCTCGCTCGCTGAACAACCTGTTCAATCGTTATGCCCCTGTAATGGACACCGTTCATTTCTTCGACAATTCCGGCGCAAGTCCTCGTCTCGTTTATCGAATCGAGGACGGCCAAAAGGTCATTCTGGATGCGAACCTTTACGAACAGATCCGAAAGCAGGTGCAAACATGAAAGAAAGCACACTAACAAAGCAAGCCGTCGCCGCAATGGAAAGCGCCGTTCGGAAAGTGGTGGAGGATCACAAGCGCCTAAAGCGCCCGTTGGCGGTCTGGCAGGACGGAAAAGTTGTTATGCAAAACCCGGAACAAGCGCTCGCCGCGCGCGCCCTAACGGATAAGCCGCTGGAATTGGACATTGACGCCGGCAATTCAGCGGATTGGATCAAGATCGTCCACCAACGGCGCAAATCGGCGAAGCAAGCGAAGCGCCCGAAAAAAATGGAGGCAACCAATGGGAAAGTATGATTCGTCGAAAACACGGGTTGTGCCGGTATTTGATCGCCTGTTAGAGAAAGACCCGACCGGCTGGCTGCCGCAGCTCCTTGCCCTGCCTGTCGGCGGCAATCCCGTTCATGCCACTGAAGACAACCGCTTGAACATTGAGAATTATGGCTGGGGCCGGAATGAACGCAAGCTGTCGCCACCCGTTTCTCTTCTTTCCTGGCTGATTCGGCACCCAAGAGCACCCGTTTCGGGCGGGCTTAGCGCAGACCCGGAGAAAGCGGCGGTACGGCAAGAGTGGATAAACGGCTCGGTTGAACGTATTCGCGAAGGGCTCGCCTTGCTTCGGCACAATCCCGAAAACCTGGACTGGCATATTTTCGAAGGCGAAACTCAACCGGATGTGTACATTGAAACGCAGGACATGATTGTGGTGATCGAAGGCAAGCGCACGGAACATGGCCCCACAACGAAGACGAAATGGATGGCCGGCCGCCACCAGATGCTGCGCCACATTGACTGCGCATGGGAAATACGCGGCCGCAAGACCATCGCGGGTTTCTTTATCGTCGAGGGAAGCGACCCATCATCCGTTGAAGTTGACGAACAATGGCAGACATTTGCGCGCGAGACCACAGCCGCGTCGGCCGTATCGGCCAGTCTCCCGCACCGCAGCCCCGAAGAACAAGCCCAAATCGCCGCCTGCTTCGCCGGCGTCACAACCTGGCAACGCGTTTGCAACGAGTTCGGACTGGACGCGACCGCGCTCCCGGACGAATGCGACGGGTAGCGCCCTTGTTCTTAGTTTTTTAATCTTTGTAAAGGATTCATTATGAGCGAGAAACAAAGCAACCCCGACTGTCCACAGCTTGGCAAACCCCGGTTTCTGGCTTATGGCTCTGGTCTTTTTTATTCAGCATTCAGCTTTCATACTTCATCCTTTTCACCAACCGCCTACCACCACGGCATGGGTCAGAAGACGAGCTGCGAGAAGAAGGGTGGGAAGTGAGAAACTATTCAAGCGCCATGTGGTGATTCCGCTGGAAAATGTAAAATGATGATACGTTCGCCTCTCTTATCCAAAATATCGAATGTCGCGACGCCCCCGCTGGCGCTGTTTGACTTGTAGCGGTTGTTCCGACACCATTTTTTCGGTTGCGAGGATTTTGCCGGTCCGGCGCTGAATGCGTGATGGACCGGTGGCGGAGAACGGATTCGGAAACGCCTGGAATAATGATGGGATGTGCGAGGGCATCAGAGGGTATGTGTCTGAACTGTAAAGTGGAGTTGGAATGGTAGCGTTTCGTCATGTTATCGGAAAGTCAACTTTGGTTGAGGGCATGGCGGTTCCCCGTGAAATTGAAGAGTGGATACGCGCTCCGGCTGCCGGTGAGAAGAGGGAAATCACGCTCTTGTTTGAAAGTGGGGAGACCAAGGCAACCTTGCGGCGGATTGCGAATGCGAGAGGTCATGTTCAGATCAAGTACGAGACCAGGGATGCCAATGATTTCAGGGTTTGGCTCAAGAAGGTATTCGCTTCAACCATAAGCGGTATGGAGGGCGAGTATCTGGAACTGGTTCGCGTCGAGGGTGACACCTTTCGAGTGAACCCATTTCCGCTAAGTCGTCAGTCTGCGCGAAGGCTCGTTGTAGCAGAATGGATTTTTCACAGAACAACGGATCGGGCCTTCGAGATCTATGGACCACTCCGCGAGATTCCGGCAATCGTCCAAAGCGTGGAATTCAATGCGACGGAGGGGCAGCGTTTTTACAATAGCCAGTTGTCTCACCTTTTCGGAGAATGGAACTGGGCCGCCGAATGCCGGGTTATTCCCGATTTGCCCCTGAAAAGTGACTTCATGAAGGGCGCGGTGCAGGTGGAAGTCGAATTCGGCAACGCCCGCACGTATTATCAGGACTTCATCAAGTTCATGCTCGCGTTCAACCAAAAGGCGGCGCGGGTTGGAGTGTTGGTGGTGCCGACCGAGGCATTTGCGCGGACGCTTTGCGAGGTCGGCAGGAGAAAGGCGGTCGTCAAGGGGCGGCACTCGTACAGCGGCATGATTCATATTGAAAAGGTGCGGCGCGAACTCGGTTATCTGGCCTTTATGTTGAGTATGCCACTGGCTATCGCGGGCATCGGCGTGTATGAACCGAGGCCTTGAAGGGTCCCAACATATCGTCATTTCAAAAGCGCAGAGTCAGGTTTGCCATCTCCATAATTCACCCGGCCTTCACAAAGCTACCCGCAGCTACTGCTGATCGATGCCTCCGCAAAAACTCCGGATCGGGCGGGATGGCGTCGTCGGGCAGAACGAGCGGCTGGCCGGCGTAGGAGCCGAAGGTGTCGGCAATAATCTGGCGGGGCAGGGCCTCCTTGAGACGGGGCGAAAGCAGGAGACGGAGATCGTCGTCGAAGGCGATCAAGCCCATGTCGAAGGCGGCATCGTGCAGACGGGAAAGGCATAGCCCGTTGCGGACGTTCAACCGTTCTTGCGGGTGTTTGCCCCACGGCAGAATGTGCGAGGCAATCAGCAATTCGCGTATGTCAAGCTGCGTGACGCCGCAACGCCCGCCAAAGTTGTTCAACACGGCATTGCGGAAATAGGATTGCCCGCGCCGGGTTTTGACTTCGCTTGCGACCGTAGTCGGACCGGTTGGCATACGCAGAACGCGAATCCCTTCTTTCGGGAGCACCTCGACTTCGCTTTCGGCGTCGGCATCGAACAAATTGCGCAAGCTCTCTTCGCTGGCGGCAACGGATTCGGCAAGGTTCTCGTGGAATTCAGCCCAAACGGTTCGATCCAACGCGCTGGCGCCTTGCAAACCCTTGATGCCGCGCAGGTGAAGGACAGGGTCCAGCGAGGCAAAGTTGCTGAGCTTCATGGCAACGCTGTTCGCGCCGCGACCAAGCTTGTCGGCCAGCGCGATAATGACCGGATTGCGCGAGTGCAACTGGCCGAAGGGGAGCTTGTGATACAGATTGAGCGCAAGAAGCAACTCGGCACGTGTCCAGTTTTTGCGAGTGGCAGGCATGAGAGACGGTCCTTGGTCCATGGTCAACAGTCCATGGTCCGTTGCCCTTGGTCTGTTGACTTCGCTTTTCGTATTTTTTCGGGTGCTTCCGGCTTTAGCGTGGGTTTTCGGATTGTCATTTTGCAAAGAAGGAATAGTATTCCTTTGAAAAACTGCTGCATTCGTCCCGCAGGGCGATGCAGCTGGCGCCCCGTGGCGGATTCGGGGATAGAGGGCCGACGGGTGGTCAGACGGTTGCGATCGCAAGGCTTGCGGGGGTGTCGCTATACTCTTGGTATGCGACATCCCCGCATAACGCAGCGAGCGCTGCCGTATGGCCGCCCGTCGGCCCGCCCCGAAAACGCCACACGTTCGAGGCCTAAACCGCAAAACACTTGCCTGATAACGGTTGCAGGCTATACGCACACAGCAATTAATCCCACGCAATACCCGGAAGGGCCTTTTTTCGACAAGGCTCACGAATAGGCTTGGTCACTGATAACAGACCACTTTCTCCCGTCTTCTGTCAAGAAACTCCTTTCCCCACCCCGGCAAATCTGCGATACATCGGGCATGACCCTCGATCGTCAAACCGCGCGGAATGCCGCTAGCGAGCGCAGCGCTATCAGAAGGGCCGACGGGGACGTCGGCGTTCCCAGGGGACTTCTGCCGACGCA
>SLKS01000375.1 GCA_007134465.1 Kiritimatiellia bacterium
AGTTTACGGCAACGTTTACGGTGGAGTTAGTTCCGATGCAGTTGACGGCAAAGTTTACGGAACAGATGAGATCGCCTCGCCTCTTCCTCCAACGCAAACTGCCTCGTAAACACCACCGATTCTAACTCCGTCGTCAACTTTGCCGTAAACGCCAACGACATTGGTGGCTAACGCCTAAAGACTAATGACTTACGACTTGTTTTGCGGGCGAAGCCCGCCTTGGCCCCTTATTTAAGAAGGCGCTAAATCCCCCCCGGACTTATTGGCGGATCCGGAATCGTCGGCGGAATATAAATCGTTGTGGTCGTAGTCGTTGTGGTGGTCGTCGTAGTCGTCGTGGTGGTTGTTGTCGTGGTTGTGGTCGTAGTGGTGGTTGTCGTTGTAGTCGTGGTCGTGGTGGTGGTCGGCGTGATCGGGACAAAGGGCGAAATGGGCGGAATGGTTGTTGTGGTGGTGGTTGGCGGCTCGAAAAACGGTTCGAGAGGACGAATCAGCAATCCTTCGATGTCCGGGTAGCGCGGATCGGCCGACAGCCTGGGCTTGGTTTCAGGCTCGCGCGGCGTGGCGGCGGCCACATCGAAATCGGGGGGGAAAACCGGTTCGTGCAGGGGCAGGCGTTCGGGATCGTCGGGAACGATTTCGCGCGTCTCGTAAAAGGCGAACAGGATATGAACGACGATGGCGCGCGGCGGCATCCATGTCGTGGCCATCCGGAATCCGCCGCTGTCGCCCACGGCATGCGGCGGCACAACCTGCGGGCGATCAAGCGGTGCAAGCGGATGGAACCAGGACCCGCCGAACAGGTAGCGGTAGTCCAGACTGCCATCGCGGACGAAATCGTTAGCCCATTCCGACACGTTTCCGCTCAGATCGTACAGCCCGTACAGGTTGGCATTGGGTCGCGTGCGCCGGTCGCCAATGAAAGTCTCGCCGTTATAGAATCCTACCGGCCGGGTACCCGCCGCCGGATCGCGGAACTGGCCGAAGTTGGCGTCAAGATCATCGGCCCGGTCGCGGCCGAATCCGAACAGGGCGTTGGTAACGCCGGCCCAGGCGGCGGCCTTGTAGAATTCGTTGAACGGATGCGGTTCGATCTCGTCGGCGGGCGGCCCCAGCATGGGCAGGCGGAACCCCTTGCTGTTCAGCCAGAGCCTGCGTTCGGCATCGCCGAAGATGCCGCCCGCCCAATTGGTGGCGGCGCTCGGGCCCCAGTCTTCCGGCGCGCTCCCTTCCGCATAGCATTGCTCGGCGAGTCCGCGGCCGGTTTCGATGGTAAGCCAGTTCGCGTACTTGACGGCGCCGTACCAGGACACGCCGGCAACGGGATGGTCGCGATACGGTTCCCCGCCCAATTCGTTCCGGACATGAAGATAGCGAGACCCGACCGGGCGGCGCGGATCGTAGGCAAGCCGGCTGTGCCGAATGCCGAACAGCTCGTCGCGACCGGACCGCTTGTCGGGATGCATCCAGACATCGCCTTGCGCGTCGAACACCAGATTCGTGCCGCGCGCGGAGTTCGGATGGGCCTGGGCGTCGTTCAGGAATCGGAGGAACTGGTCGTTCGTCGTTTCATGCCGAGCCATGAAAAAGTCGTGTTCGGGCCCGCCGGGCTGTCCGCCGCCGGGCACAATGCCGAAGGCATGCCCATGCGGAGTGTCGGCCGGATCGTCCAAAGACTCGTCGAAACGGATGCGCAAGGGCCCGTCCTTCTCCGGAATCGCGTAACGGGCCGCCACCGGCCAGGGCAATCCCTCGCGGGCGACAAACGCGACCGGCCGCGTCTGCAACATCTCTCCGCCCGGCAGCCGACGGCGCGCATGGCCGTCGGCATCGAGCGCGGCCGGGTCCACGTCGCGGACCAGCCATCCGATCTGGCCGGGATCGGCGCCGGGGCCGAGCGTGAAGACATACTCCAGCGCGAACCCGTTGCCGAAAACCGTCAGATCAACGCCCGGCCACACGTTCCGATAATAGCGCGTGTGAATCGGGGCCGGCGCCGGCGTTTCCGTATCGGGAAGCGGCAGCGTATCGAGCAAACGCGGCCGGACAGAACTCGCGTCGGCCGACAGCGCGGGAAGCTCGCGCGCGGCGCTGGCCAACGCCAGATCAACCAGCGTATCCGGCGGACACTCGATCGCCGCGCGGTCGGAAGTCTGCGCGATGCGGTAGCCGACAGGCACAAGCCGAACGCCGGCGCGCGGCTCGTATTCCGACGGCGCCGCTTCCTCGAAAGGCGCGCGGCGGACGACGCCCGGCACGGCGGACGGAAAGACGGCCGGAGCTTCGGGCTCGTCCCGGCCGGACGCGCGCGCGACAGGCGGCCGACGCGGCGCCGGTTCGTCGGCCTCTACGTCAACCTGCCCGAGAATGCGAGGGGGAGCCGGCGCCGGCGCGGCCGGCGTCGGACCGGGCCGTTGCGCCGGGTCGGAATCGAACGCCATGCGAAACAGGATGGCCGACAGCGCGCCGGCAACGCCCAGCGCCAGAACGAGTCCCGCGATCAGTCCGGCCCAGGCCGCGTTGTTCCTTCCGCCATTCATGAAGAAGAAGAATACCATGCCGCAGGGGAGAAAAACAAGGGCGGAATCGCGGAAAGGCTTTAAGGGGGTGCATCTCACTTTATGTTGCGCGCAACATAAAGTGAGATGCGCCCGCTTTAAGGAGGGCTCACGCCCGCAACCCAATTGTTTTCCTACCACGGAATGCGCGGAAGACACGGAAAGCTCTGCAGGCAGAGATGCCTGTGGCGAATGGCGCTTAGCCGTTGTGTCAAAACAGCTTCGCCATAAGCGCATGGATGAAACGTAACCGCTAAAGAGTGGCGGTGAAGAGTGCGAGCAAGTGTACGGGTAAGTGTAAGAGCGCCTTTGGCGCTCCAAACACTTGATCGCCCTCTTAGGCGCACACTTCAACGCCACCCTTACTTGGTTACACTTAAACGACCCGCTTGAGCGAACGTTTGCGAGAATGGCCCAACGGTTGCCGACGGAAAAACGGAAAGAATGCGAACAACAGCGTCGAGGATGTCGGCGCGTTGCCGCGCCGAATCCTCACGCTGAGCGTTCGCAAGAGGAGATTGAAAGGATTAAACGTGGCTTTAACTGCCCTGTATAGATTCAATCGCGCTGCCGCGCGCCGGACCGGCGGCGGCAGGCTTGAAAGAAGGACTGGAGCAGCTCGCGGCATTCGTCCTCGAGGATGCCGCCAACCACTTCGCAGCGGTGGTTCAGATCGGGATGATCGAGCAGATTGAACTTCGAGCCGGCCGCGCCGCGCACGGAATCGCGCGCGCCGAACACCACCACCGGAATGCGGGCGAGCACAATGGCGCCGGCGCACATGGGGCACGGCTCCTTGGTCACGTACAGCGTCGTGTTCGTCAGGCGCCAGTCGCCCAGCGCGCCAGCCGCCTGCGTGATGGCGATCATTTCCGCATGGGCGGTCGGGTCTTTCAGCAGCTCGACCTGATTGCGTGCGCGGCCGACGATGCGAACCGGCACATCAGGCCGGGCCGGATCGCGGTGCGCAATGACCGCGCCCGTCGGCGTTTCGCCGGCTTCCGCCGCCGCGCGGGCTTCCCGCAAGGCTCTACGCATGCCGTCTTCGCATGTCATGGACCGGCCCCTTTCATAATATGCGGCGTGAGCGTGATGTCCAGGGAACGCGTGTCGCCATGCGCGCCGCGGCCGACAAGAAACAGATCGTAGAATTCACGGGTTTCGCCCAGCCCGCCGATCCGTATCGTCTGGCCGTCGCGCGCAGTAACGGTCGTGGCCATGCGGGCGAAACGGATTCGGCGCCGACGCGTGCCGGTCAGCTCCCGAATTTCCGGAACAAGCGTGATGGAAAGCAAGGGCCCGCGCCCGATCACGGTCGGCTGCACGACCAGAAACGCGCCGGTTTTTTCGCGGATCATGTCCCGCTCGATCGTCATGTCCAAGCGATTCGTTCCGTACCAGACAAGCCGCTCGTAGAACGGAACTTCCTCGTACACCTGCAGCAGCCCCTCCCGACCGCTTTGCACGGTCAGCGTCTGCTGGGTCAGGCCGCTTTGGCCCGCCATCAGGTTCCGGGCATGTCCCCGAAACTTGTACGTGGTCTTCGGGCCGTCCCGCGAGATGGCGACCTTGCCCGATCCGGTCGCGCCGGTGCGCGCGTCGCGGCTGACGGCATGCGAAGCGGAAGCGACGACAATGCGCACGTTCGGGGCCGGCGCGCTCAATTCGCGCAGCAGCGCTTCCACGACCCGATGTTCGTCGTCCGTTCCGGTCACGACCAGTCCCGACGGCGTTGGCCGCTGAAGAATCCCCTCCTCTCTGCCCAGCGCCTCCCGTACCGCCTGCAGCGCGATGCCCATGTTCCCCGGCGCGACCGCATAGGCGCGAACGCGTCCGTCCGTTTTCGGCGCAGGACCGGCCGGCCTGTCTTCGGCTCTCGTCCCCGACAAAACCGGCAGAAGAGTCAGAACGGCCGCGGCCATGGCGGCCGACCAAACCGCTTGCCCTCCGCGATCGCGGCCGCGCATGTCAATCCTTCGGCATTTCATCGGCGGCCTCCTTCCCGGATTTCAAGCGCCGGGTATACGTTGAACGAACTGCCGGACAGCATGGCGGATGGCGCGCGCAAAAGCAAGCTCCGAATCATGCAACGCGGCGGCGAGCGCAAGTCAGTTCAGCTGGACTTCTGTCTGAATCAGCTTCCATATCGTCCACCGTACGCGCGTGCCCGCCGTAGCGCGTGCGGATCACGATTCCCTCGCGCCATTTCTTTCTGTCTTCTTTCGCCAACCCAAGCTTGCCGGTTTTTGGTCCTTCGGGCTTCGTGCTTCTTTCGGGCTTGGGTGTTTCGGGTTTAGGATTTGATTCTGAAGGTATACGCCATAGGATCATCAAGCAAGCGCTGATTCAGATAAAAGCCCCGCTGAACTGACTTGCGCCCCCCGCTCCCCCCCCGCCTTAAGTTCTTGTCAAGCGGATCGGGAAATGGTTGTATGCGCGTGAAAGAAGGAGACCTATGGCTTACGAAGCGCTGGCAAGAAAATGGCGGCCTCGCCAGTTCGACGATGTGGTCGGACAGGCGCACGTGACCGAAACGCTGAAGAACGCGATCGCCACCAACCGTATCGCGCACGCTTACCTGTTTGTCGGGCCGCGCGGCATCGGCAAGACTTCGATCGCCCGGATTTTCGCCAAGGCGCTGAACTGCGCGCAAGGCTCGACGGTTCAGCCATGCGACCGATGCGATTCCTGCCTGGAAATCGCCAAGGGCACGAATCTGGACGTGATCGAGATTGACGGCGCTTCGACCGGTCTTGTGGAAGATGCGCGCTCCTTGCGCGAAACGGTCAAGTACGCGCCGACCCGAGCCCCGTACAAAATTTACATTATTGACGAAGTGCACATGCTGAGCACAGCGGCATTCAACGCCCTGCTGAAAACGCTCGAGGAACCGCCGCCGCATGTCAAGTTCGAGTTCGCCACCACCGAACCGCAGAAAATTCTACCCACCATCATTTCGCGCTGCCAGCGATTCGACCTGCGCCGCATTCCCGTGCCGCTGATCATCGAACGGCTGCGGCTCGTGGCACGCGAGGAACAGGTGGACATCGCCGAGGACGCGCTTCTGGCCATCGCGCGCGGCGCGGAGGGCGGCCTGCGCGACGCGGAATCCGCGCTGGACCAGCTCATTTCCTTCAAGGGCAAAGCCATTGTCGAAGCGGATGTGCTTTCGGTGTTCGGCCTCGTCTCGCGTCAGGCGCTGGAAGACATGGGCGAGATGATCCTGCAGGGCAACGTTCCCGATCTGATCCGGCACGTAGCCCGACTCGACCGGGAAGGCAAGGATTTGCAGCGCGTCGTGTTCGACCTGACCGATCTGTTCAAGAATCTGCTGATAGGCCATTATGTCGGCGGCGCAACCGAAGACCTCGACCTGGCCGACGGGCAGATCGAAACCCTGCAGCGGCTCTCGGCCTCGACCACGCCCGACCGACTCTTGCGAATGATCGGCATTCTGACGGAAACCGAAGAACGCATGCGCTACGCGCTGCTGCGCCGGACTCTGCTGGAAACGGCCCTTATCCGTTGCGCGCGCGCAGCCACGGCCGTTTCCCTCGATCAGGCGCTCGAGGAACTGCGCGCCTTGTACGACGGAACGCCCCCGCCTTCGCCCCTTCCAAAAACGAATGCGGCCAAACCGGCCATTCGGCAAGGCGAACGCACACCCGCATCCCGACCGGCCCCTGCGCCCGCTGCGACTGCTTCAGACGAGGAAGAGCCGCCGCAAACCGCTCGGAAAGAAACGGACGCCGTCCCTGCCAAGCCCGAACGATCCGCCGACGAGGACATGGCTGTCTTGCGAAAAGAATGGGCGCAGGTGCGGGCGCGCGCCGGAAAAACCGCCCTGCCGCTGCGAAAAATCCTGGCGGACGCCCGGCCGCTGTCCGTCGAAGGCGACCGGGTCGTGATCGGATTCGACGCCGAATTTGCCGACGAAATCGCCATTGCGGACCAGCCGCGCAACCGCGCCGCGCTGGAGCGAGCGCTGTCAGCCGCATTGGGCCGCAAGGCTCTTTTCGAATTGCGCGCCACGCCTGACAATTCGGATACGCCAGAACCGGCCCCCGCCGACGCGGACGAAGACAAGCCGGAATCGTTCCGCGAGAAGGCCGAGTCCGCCAACCGTCTGCTGGAACACGAGACCGTGCGCAAAACCACCGATTTGTTCGACGCCAAACTGCTGGACATCAGAAACTAAACGTATATCAAGGAGGAATACCCATGGCCGGGTTCTTGCAAAAAGCCAAGGAAGCCGTGCAAATGCGCGGAGAGATGAAGCAGATTCAGAACAGCCTGTCCAAGATAGATGTCACCTACGAAGCCGGCGGCGGCAAGGTCAAGGTCGTGGCCTGCGCCGACATGACCATCCGCCGCATAGAAATCGATCCGCGTTCGATCGATCCGGCCAAGGCCGATCGCATGACCGAGCTGATCGTAGCCGGCGTGAACGGCGCATTGAGGGCGGCCAAGAAGAAAGCGGCGTCCGAAATGTCGAAAATGAGCGGGTCGCTGGGCGGGTTGCTGTAAAGGTTTCCGTCACGCGGCGCCATGCGACGAGCATGTCTGGAATCGTTTGGAATCTGAAATCTGAAATGTGGGATGCGGGCGAAGCCCGCCTTGCGCCATGAACGGCTTGCAGCCATTGATGCGATGCCTGTGCCGCCTGCCCGGCGTGGGCCGGCGTTCCGCCGAACGCATGGCGTTAAGACTGGTGCGCGACCGGACCGGACTGCTGCGCGAGCTGATCGAGACGCTGCGAACCACGGCGGAAAACGTGCGGTGCTGCTCGCTGTGCGGAAATGTTACGGCAGCGGACGAGGATCCTTGCCGACTGTGCGCCGATCCTGCGCGGGACGGCCGCCTCTTGTGCGTGGTCGAAGAGCCCGGCGATATCGCGCTCATCGAATCGTCCGGCGGCTGGCGCGGACGCTATCATGCGCTGATGGGCAAGATCTCGCCGGTACGCGGCGACGGCCCGGCCGATCTTCGCATTAGAACGCTGCTGGCCCGCATCCGGCGCGAGGGCTTCGAGGAAATCGTACTGGCGCTCAGCACCGACGGCGCCGGCGAGGCAACGGCCGGATTTCTGGCCGAACTGCTGAAAAACGAACCGGTCAAAACCACGCGGCTGGCCCGCGGCATCCCGGCGGGCAGCGCTGTAATGTATGCCGACCCCGCCACGCTCGCGCGCGCCATGCAGGGTCGGTATTCGGCTTAGAGAGCGGCGGACGCCGCTCGCGCGAAACGGAATGACAACGACATGAAGAACGGCCACACTGCGATCCGGGAACAAGACGGGGAACCTTCGGCGGACGCCCGGCTGAACGCGCTGCGCGAACGCGTGACGGCCGCCTGCTCGCGCGCGGGTCGCGCGCCGCACGAGGTGCGCATCGCGGCCGTCTCCAAGACCTTCGGCCCGAACGACGTGTCGGCCCTGGCGCAGGCCGGCCAGACGGTGTTCGGCGAAAGCCGCGTCCAGGAGGCGCGCCAGAAGATACCGCTCTGTCCAGGGCATCTGGAATGGCATATGGTCGGGCATTTGCAGCGCAACAAAGTCAAGGACATCCTGCCCTGGTGCACTTTGCTGCATTCGGCCGATTCGCTTGAACTGCTGGAACGGCTCGACACGGCCTGCGAAGCGAGCGGCCGCTCCCTGGCCGTGCTGCTGGAAGTGAACCTGGCAGGGGAATCGAGCAAATACGGTTTTGCCGCCGAAGAAATACCCGGCATCCTGGAACGCGCCGGCGCGTGGATACGTCTGGACGTGATCGGCCTGATGACCTTGCCTCCGTTCCACGAGGATCCCGAGCGGAGCCGCCAGTATTTCCGGCGCTTGCGCGAACTGCGCGACCATGCCCGCGCGACAAGCGGATTCGACCTGCCCGAACTATCCATGGGCATGTCGAACGATTTCGAAGTGGCCATCGAGGAAGGCGCCACATGGATTCGGCCCGGCACGCTGCTGTTCCGGCGGAGGGCTTGACATGCCCGCAAAGGAAAACAAAGAGGAGGACACGATGAGAATTGCTGCCGACGATGGCGTTTTCGGGCGGGTACGGCGTTTTTTCGCCGCCCTTGCCGCCGTGCTGGTCATTGCCATGATCACGTTCTTTTTCGTGGCGCGCACTGAATGGGCGCGTTCGACAACCGAGGAACGGCTCTCGAAACGGCTGGGCGTGGAACTGTCGGTGGGACGAACCGCTGTGGGCTGGCCCTATGCGCTCGTGCTGCACGATGTCGTTTCGCATGGCGGCGATGCGCAAGGCTTGCCCTGGTTCGAAGCCGAGGAAATCCGAATGGGCGCCGGCATCAATCCCTACGGACGCGTTACGCTGGACCGCGCTGTGCTCCGCCTGGTAACGACACAAGCGAACGCCGACCGGCCCGAGCCAATCCGGCGCCTGGCAAGCGTGGACCTGACCGATGTGGCCGCGCTCTCGCGGCTGACCGCCGGATTTCGGGATCGCATGACGCTGAACGTACGCAACAGCCGAATCGAATGGCTCGACGGCCAAGGCCGAATTGTCGGCAGCGCGCGCGGTTTGTCGTTCCGTTGCGAACCGGTCCGTCTACCGAACCAAACGGCGCATTATCTCATGCTGGATGTGTACGACTACGAGCCGCCTGCCGGCGAGAAGCGGCGCGACTACCGGCGCGAATGGCTGACCGGAAACCGGCTGGGCGATGTCGAACTGAGCGGAGATCCCCGCGGCATGCGCAGCGTGCGCAGAAAAGCATACGTTGCGGACACGCATCCGCCCGTGCCCGATGCGGACTTGTCGGCGCCCGAACCGCTTCGGCCCGGCGATGCCGGGCCAGCCGAGTCCGACGAACCCGACGCCTCCGCGCCACGCCGGGAGCGTGCGCCATCGCGCATGAAACGCGACCGCACGCAGTTTCTCTAGCCCTAAAACACAGGAAACCTGTATTTTGTGTTGACGGTCGCAACGCCATAGGGTAGCGTGCGGGCTCGTTTTGTCGGGATTGTCGTTGTTCGTATCAATAAACCATACAGGAACGGAAAGGGGCGATGGCTATGGGCTGGGCATTGGTGGCGGTTGTCGGAGGAGCGTTGGCGTTGGGGTTTGCGTATTGGAAGTCCGTCTGGATCAACAAGCAGGACGCCGGCACGGACAAGATGAAGGAAATCGGCGCGGCGGTCCATGAAGGGGCCATGGCGTTTCTTTCCCGCGAATACAAGGCGCTGGCCGTGTTCGTGGGCGCCGTCGCGTTGCTGCTGGCGCTGGGCAATCGCGGCAGCATTCGGCTGGTGGCTTTGTCGTTTGTCGTGGGCGCGCTCTGCTCGGGCACGGCCGGTTTCTTCGGCATGAAGGTGGCCACGGCGGCGAACATGCGCACCACGAACGGCGCGCGCAAGGGCCTGTCCGACGCATTGCAGGTGGCCTTTTCCGGCGGCGCGGTGATGGGCATGAGCGTGGTCGGGCTGGGCGTGCTGGGCCTCTCGCTGCTCTTGCTTCTCTATCGTGCCGTGTTCGGGCCCGGCGTGGATGCGTTGCGCGACACCATTTTGCCGATTGTGAACGGTTTCGCCATGGGCGCGTCTTCGATCGCGCTGTTCGCGCGCGTGGGCGGCGGCATTTACACGAAAGCGGCCGATGTGGGCGCGGACCTGGTCGGCAAGGTGGAAGCCGGCATTCCCGAGGACGATCCGCGCAACCCGGCGACGATCGCCGACAACGTGGGCGACAATGTGGGCGACGTGGCCGGCATGGGCGCGGACCTGTTCGAATCCTATGTCGGGGCGATCGTCGGCGCCATGGTGCTGGGCGCGGCCACGTTGCAAACGGGCGACATGATCAATATCGTCATGCTGCCGCTCGTGCTGGCGGGGCTGGGCATCATGGTTTCGATCGGCGGCACGTTCTTCGTGAAGACTCGCGAAGGCGGCAATCCGCAAACGGCCTTGAACATTGGCACGTTCGGCGCGGCGGCCGTGATGGCGCTGATCACCTATCCGGTCTGCCGTTTTCTCGTGCCCGATCAGGCGTTCGGCATATTCATGGCCACCATTGGCGGGTTGGCCGCCGGCGTGGCGATCGGCATGCTGACCGAGTACTATACGGCCGAGAACCGCGGGCCGGTGCGCAAGATCGCGGCCGCCTCGCAGACGGGCGCGGCCACCAACATCATTGCCGGCCTGGCCACGGGCATGCTGTCCACGGCGCTGCCGACCATCTGTATCGGGGCCGCGATTCTGGTTGCCTATCGTTTCGCCGGACTGTACGGCATAGCCATCGCCGCGCTTGGCATGCTGGCCACGACCGGCATCCAGTTGGCGGTGGATGCGTACGGGCCGATCGCCGACAACGCGGGCGGGCTGGCCGAGATGGCCGAGCTGCCGCCCGAAGTGCGGCAGCGCACCGACAAGCTCGATGCGGTGGGCAACACGACCGCCGCGATCGGCAAAGGATTCGCCATCGGTTCGGCAGCGCTGACCGCGCTGGCGCTGTTCGCGGCCTATCGCACGGTGGTGGGCATTGACACCATTGACGTGACCGATCCCACGGTCATGGCCGGCCTGTTCCTGGGCGGCATGCTGCCGTTCCTGTTCTCGTCCTTCGCCATGAGCGCGGTCGGCCGCGCGGCCTTCGCCATGATCGAGGAAGTCCGCCGCCAGTTCAAGGAAATCCCGGGCCTGCTCGAAGGCAAGGGCAAGGCCGATTACGCGCGCTGCGTGGATATTTCCACGAGCGCCGCGATCAAGGAAATGGTTGTGCCCGGCCTGATCGCCGTGCTGACGCCGGTCCTGATCGGCTTTGTGGGCGGCGTGCACATGCTGGGCGGTCTGCTGGCGGGCGTGACGGTGAGCGGCGTGATGATGGCGCTGTTCATGTCCAACGCAGGCGGCGCCTGGGACAACGCGAAAAAGTACATTGAAGGCGGCGCGCTGGGCGGCAAAGGTTCGGATGCGCACAAGGCCGCCGTCACCGGCGATACGGTCGGCGACCCGTTCAAGGACACCGCCGGGCCGTCTCTGAACATCCTGATCAAGCTGATGAGCGTTGTGTCCCTGGTGATCGCGCCGATGCTGGCCCGCTTCTGGGCGGCGCGCCTAGGCGCATGAAAGCCGTATTCCTGGGAACCGGCACATCGGTGGGCGTGCCCATGATCGGGTGCGACTGCCCGGTGTGCCGGTCTCCCGATCCGCGCGACAAGCGTCGGCGCGCCGGGTTCCACGTGCAAGCCGGCGCCGTCCACTTGGTGGTGGATACCTCCCCCGATTTCCGCGAACAGGCGCTGACGTTTCGCATTCCCCGCGTGGACGCCGTGCTCTTCACGCACGGACATGCCGACCATATCTTCGGGTTCGACGACATTCGCCGTTTCAACACCGTACAGGGCGAAGTCATCCCTGCCTACGGGCATCCGGCCACGCTGGTTTCCGTGCGCCGCATTTTCGACTATATCGGCTCGACAGCCCAGCCGGGCCTGTATCGGCCTCTGATCGAATTCCGCGAGGCGACCGGTCCGTTCGAGATGGGACCCGTGCGCATCGTGCCGTTCGAGGTGGTGCACGACGAGTCGGCGCCAACGCTGGGCTACCGGTTCGAGGAGAACGGCCGTTCGCTGGCGTACGTTCCCGATTGTCTGGAAATGGGCGCTGAGACCGTTGCGTCCCTGGCGGGGGTGGACGTGATGATTCTGGACGCCTTGCGTCATCGTCCGCATCGTACGCACATGACGCTGGAAAAGAGTCTGGAGACGCTGGCCCGCATCCGGCCGCGGCGCGCGTTTCTCACCCACATGTGCCACGACCTGGGCCATGCCGAGACCGAGCAAACCCTGCCGCCCGGCGTTTCGCTGGCCTACGACGGGCTTGAAATCGAAGTGTAGGAAGGCAGAATCCGCTTTGTTGTCAAGACCCGTTTTAGCGCCTTAATCCCGCACTGCTGCGTCAAAAAACAAGAGGATTCGGTGGACGACTACGGCGATCCCGACGCGCTTCGCGGTCGGGACGGATTACGAGTGACGGAAGTCGTCCCCGTAGCCCGCCTGCAACGCTGTAGCGCTGCGGGCAGGTCGTCGCCGCAGTCCTGTTCGGGCACGTCCTGGTCTCCGTTTGTCACCTCTTTGTCGCCAACAGTTGGCCGACTCGCTTCGCACAGCGCAATCGAAGCAGTTCACGGCAACGTTTACGGTGGAGTTAGTTCCGATGCAGTTGACGGCAAAGTTCACGAAACAGACGAGATCGCCATGCCTCTTCCTTCGACGCAAACTGCCTCGCAAACTCCACCGATTCAAACTCCATCGTCACCTTTGCCGTAAACTTCATCGATCCCTGCCGTTGTCGATCTGTGATCTCCGACCTCTGATTTCCGACCTCTGGGTTGCGGGCGCCAGCCCGCCTTAAAGACGTTTCCGTTATCCGGCTAGCGATCAGGCCGGTTCGCCCATGGCCGCGTCCGCCCGGTGTTCAGAGCCATCGCCGAGAATCGGCAGCGTATTGCCTGCGATCAGCCGTTCGCCCAGCGCGAGCGAACTCAGCGCGCGCTGCAGCAGACGCTTGGCCGCCGCATCGTCGCGCCCTTCCGCGACGATACGAAAAGCCGGTTCGGTGTTGCTGGCGCGCACGTGAATCCAGCCGTCGGACCAGTCGAGACGAAGCCCGTCGCGTCTGTCGGCGCGGGCGTCCTTAGCGGATTCCTCGATGCGGGCCAGCATGGGGGCGACGCCGTCCGGGGGCAAGGGGAACTTGCGCTTGATCATGGCGTAGCGTGGCAGATCGGCGACGAGGCGGTCGAGCGGCCGTTCTTCGCGGGCCAGCAGATCGAGCGCGAGGGCCATGCCTGTCAGGCTGTCCCGTACGGGGACGATGTCCGGATGAATGACGCCGCCATTGCCTTCGCCGCCCAGTACGCATGCATGTTCGGCCATGGCCTTGGCGACATGGGCTTCGCCGACCGGCGTACGCCAGACGCGGACGCCGAAGCGGGCGGCGATATCGTCCAGCATGCGGCTGGTGGACAGGTTGGCCGCTACATCCCCCGGGCGCACAGGCAGGATCGCCATGGCGGCAAGAGCCAGCGAGTATTCTTCGCCCAGGTAGCGGCCGGATTCGTCGAAGATGGCGAGGCGGTCGGCATCCGGGTCCTGGGTGAAGCCGATGGCTACGCCGCTTTCCGCCACGCGTTTGCCGACATCGTCCAGGTGTTCGGCGATCGGTTCTGGCGGGCGGGGGAAGCGGCCGGTGGGCTCGCCGTGATCCAGAACGATTCGACAGCCCAGCCGTTCGAGCAGCAGGCGTCCGCCGACGCCGCCGGCCCCGTGCACGCTATCCAGCAAGACGGAGAAACGGCGCTGGCGAATGGCCGGAACATGGACAAGTTCCAGAACCTTTTCGACATGGCGTTCGGTGGCGCGCTCGTCCGGGAGCACCGCGAATTCCGCCTCGTGTCGCGCCAGACGGAACGAGCGGCTTCGCCAGAAGTGCGCGAGGCGATCCATGAGGGCGGCGGGCAGGCATTGCCCGGTTGGCTCCATGAACTTGAGTCCGTTCCACGGCGCGGGATTGTGCGAGGCGGTGATCATCGCGCCGCCGGCGCAGGGCAGATCGGCAACGGCGAGTGCGGCGGTCGGGGCGGCGACAATGCCGAGCGACCGCACGGTTCGGCCGGCCGCCAGCAGCCCGGCAATAACGGCCGCTTCGAGCATGCGGCCGCTTGGTCGGCTGTCGCGCGCGACCGCGACCGGCCCGGCCGAACCCTGTTCTTCGAGCAGGGCGGCGTAGGCCAGCGCCAGCTCGCAGACCGCCGTAGGCGTCAGGCTTTCGCCCACGATTCCGCGCACGCCGGATACGGAGACGATGAGCGGGTTGTCTGCGGCGGGCGCGCGTTCGCGCGGGATTGTGCTAGGGGCTTTCCTCATGCCCCCGGCTCCGCCGCTGGCGCCGATGGGTCGCTTTCCTCTGCGAGCAGGGCGCGGATATGGCGGACATAGACCGGGAACGACTGTTCGGGTTCGGGGATGTCCGGGTGCCAGACTTTTTCCCATTCGTAGGTGAGCCAACCGTCGTAGCCGCCATCGCGCAGGGTGGCCAGGATGCGCGCGAGCGGGATGTCGCCGTCCCCGGTCAGGCAGTAGCGGAAATCCTTTTCGCCCTTGTCGTTCACGCCGGGCAGCGAATCCTTGACATGGGTATAGGCGATCCACGGGCCGAGCGCGGTCCAGGTCGTTTCCGGTTCCTCGCCCAGCATCCGGTAGGGATGGTGAACGTCCCACAGAACACCGGCCTGCGGCGAGGCGACGCTTTCCATGAGCCGTCTTACGAGCACGCTGTCCATCCAGTCGTCGTGCGTTTCGACCAGCAGTCGCACGCCATGGTCCCGAGCGATGGGCAGGCAGCGCCGGAGCGTATCGGCGGCGACGCGCACGGCTTCGGATTCCGGGCATATCTTGCGGAAATGGCCGGCGAACACGCGAATGAACGGCGCGCGGAAGAGTTGGCAAAGGCGGGCGTAGGCGAGCGTTTCGGCTTCGGCGGCGTCCGGCTTGGCGAAGATGCGGACCGAACTCGAGAAGCATGGCACGGCGAGGCCGGCGTCCGCGAAGCGGGCGGCGGTGTCGTGCGCCTGTTCCTTGAATTCGGGGAGGGTGTACAGGTCCATCGTGCCGAGATAGCCGCGGAAGTCCACGCCGTCGTATCCGTATTCGCGGGCGCACGCCAGGATCGCGTCCATGTCCCAGCCGGGGCAGCCCAGCGTCGTGAAGGCCAGTTTCATGTGGTCTCTCCAATGACAGCGGTATTCTGTCAATGCTTATGGTGGTTCGCAACAGTTGCCGGCAAACTTTTTCGGTTTAAGCCTTGAACTTGTGGCGTTTTCGGGGCGGGCCGACGGGCGGCCATACGGTCACGCTCGCTGCGTGATGCGGGGATGTCGCATACCAAGAGTATTGCGACACCCCGCAAGCCTTGCGATCGCAACCGTCTGACCGCCCATCGGCCCTCAATCCCCGAATCCGCCACGGGGCGCCAGCTGCATCGCCCTGCGGGACGAATGCAGCAGTTTTTCAAAGGAAATTGTTTTTAGAAACTACAGCAGTCGCACGGGGACTTCCGCGCCTTTCTTTTCGTCGGAGAGATAGGCGGCATAGATGACGGCGATGGTGTCGAGCGCGAGTTCAAGGCCGGCTTGCGGCTGTTGGCCGCTGGCGGCGCAGGTCAGGAAATCCTGCATTTCGGCGATGTAGCCCACGGTGAAATGCTCGTCGGCCGCCGCCGGGGTCCAGCCTTCCTTGGTGCTGGTTTTTTCGAGCAGGTAAATGTCCTTGAACTGGGCGTTTTTCGGGTTGTAGGTGTCCATGAGGCCCGCCGGACTGATGTGGCAGCGGGTACGGTGGTTGTTGGCGAAGACTTCGAGATAGTCGAACAGGCCGCCGAGCACGACTTCGGAGGTGAGCGTATCGCAGACGGTGCCGTCTTCGAAGACGACATGCATGATGCCGTAGTCTTCGATGTCGTGGTAGTCGGTGCGAATGAAGCCGGCGTCCTGGTAATCGGGCAGGCGGGTCAACTGATGCGTGCGCGCGGAGACGGCGGCGGGCCGGATCGGCCGGCCGAGCCGGGCGCGGCCTTCGACCTGTTTCATGTAGAGCATGCCGCTGAGCGGATGGCAGCCTTTGCCCATGAGCGAACCGCCGCCGGCCAGGCGCCAGATGCCGTAGGCGTTCGAGGCGGAGCCGTTATGCGATTCCTCGCCGATCATGCGCAGGATTTGAGCGCCGCTCTTTTCGACGATCTCCCGTTCCTTCTGCACGCTGGGCGCATAGACATAGTTTTCCGCATAGCCGAAAAAGACGCCGGCGTCGCGGACGACCTTGGCCAGACGTTCCATGCGGCGAAGCGTTTCGCGCAGCATCGGCTTCTTGGGGGCCTGGTCGCCGCGCCATGATTTGCCGGCGCCGGGCGGACCGAAAAAGCCGGTCAACGGTTTTTCGCACAGTACGCTCTTGCCGGCGGCGACCGCCTTGAGAATGCCTTCTTCGTGGGCATAGGGCGGCGAGACGATGTCGAGCATGTCCACGGCGTCCAGCATGGCGTCGAGCGAAGGGAAGGCTTTCAGGCCATGCCGGCGCGCGAAGGATTCGCGGCTGCTCTTGCGCAGGGAGGTGACCCCGACGACATCGGCTTCCACGCCGTACACGCGGCGCAGGGATTCGAGATGAAAGGTGGCGGCGAAGCCGGCGCCGACCAGTCCGACGCGAACACGTTGTGCCATGAGCTATTCTCCCTTGGTTTCGGGTTGGTTGATCAAATCCGCGAGGGTGCGGTCGGCCAGCGCGGCGTCGAGCCCGTCCTTGGCCTGTTGCACGATGCGGGTCGCCGCCGGATTCACGTCGCCGATGCCCATATCGGCGGGTGGGATGCCGGCGAGCATGACCGTGTTGACGATCTCGCGCACCTTGAGAGTATCGGGCGCCTTGAGCAGCACATAGCGGCCGGCGCTTTCGGAAATCTCGGCCAGGTAGCCCGCCTGGACCAGCTCGCCGACGACATTGTTCAGAAAGCGGACGGGGATGCGCTGTTCAACCGCGTATTCCGAGACGAGGAAGGGCGGGGCATTGTCGCGCATGGCGCGGGCGGCTTCGGCGACAATGGCCAGGGCCAGGACGATGCGGGACTGGATGTTGGCCTTGCCGGCGCCGCGTTCCATCTTGTAGGTGGCGTAGTTCTGAGTGGCGAACGCCAGTTCGGCGCCGAACAGCACGATCTGCCAGCTCACATAGACCCAGGCCAGCAGGATGGGGACGACGGCGAAACTGCCGTAGATGGCGCCGTAGCGGGCCACGCCCACTTGCAAAGCCGCGCATAGCCGCAGCCAGCCGATGAACAGCAGGCCGGCGACAACGCCGCCGATCAGCGCCGGCTTGATCCGTACGCGCGTGTTCGGCATGAACGCGATCACGAACGTGAAGGTTAGGCAGGTCATCAGAAGCACGGTGGCGGCCTTGAGGAAGCCGGAGCCCATCGAGTCGCGAAAGGCGTGCGCGGCGCTTTCGTGCAGGACCCGGCCGACGAGATCGGCCAT
>SLKS01000359.1 GCA_007134465.1 Kiritimatiellia bacterium
CAAGTGCCGTTCCTCCCAGGCCGGGGGGGAGCGGGGGGACGGAGCAAAGCTGTCGGCCCGTGCGGGGCCACAGCCGGACGGTGGCGGGCCGGCCGGGGAAGCCGGAGGGAACAGAAGACAGCGTTATGCGCACGCCCGGCGCCGGGGCGAGGAGCTACCGCACCGCAGAACCGTTCATGCGCCTGCGTCGCATAACGACGCCTTCTGTTCAGGGAGTCACGCCGGAGGCTTTGCGAAGGCGGACGACCGATCTCCGGCGAGCATGAGCGCGTGCCGAGCCTGTCCGGCTCGCTTCATGCCCACGGCCCCGAAGGCCGGCGGTTGTGGCCACGCCGGGCCGTCCGAACGAGCAAAGAAGTCACTTCTTTCCGTCTTCCGTTGGCGAAAAGCGAGACTTGTCCACGCCTCCGCTTACTTTCCTGTTGCAAATGAGTCCGCTGTCTTTCATTTCAATTGATCGTTCTCTGCCTAAAACTACATGAAAAATCATAATCTTATCCTTATTCAAGAATCTCATCCCGATATAAGGATAAAGCCTATCACCGGGGAAAATTGTTTTTTTAAGAATCTCTTCTTTCGACAAAGCATTGAGTTTTCGCAAATCATGGCTTGGATATATTCTGAATAACAGCTTCGATGAGGACTGGTATTCAGGAACAATATCATAACGCATTGTGTCCGATATCTCTATTTCTGGGTATTCCATATAAATGCTTTGCGAATCTATTTCCATCCTGAAGTTTCTATAATTTCCGGCTCGCACCTCTTCTTCCCACATATGCCAAGGCGTGCCATGCTCAATGTACCATTCTCTTGTAGCCTCGTTGTCTATTTTCCACACTCCTGTTATTTCGCTAACATTGATAACAGTAGGACTACTTTTGCATCCGCTTGACAACGCAAAGGGAGACACAAGCATTGCAACTGCAATTCCTCGCATGAAAATATTCCCGAATGAATAATTACTGTACATACATATTCCATTTCTCCATCTCATCCAAATAGCTTTGAATTCTTTCATCGCTCCAACCCGCATCTTTGAGAGCATCTTTTACATGAAATTCATCACGTAGCACCATATCATGATGCTCTTGCATTATTCTTTCCTGAAACCACATTTTCCTTGTTTTGTGAAGTTGATTGCTTGCTTGATAAGGCTTCACCAATCTATATTTGGTTTCACCATCCGGGCACGTGGTTCGGAATAGGAAATCCGTCGATACATAAGTGTTTGGTTTGTCATGTTTGCCCAGAGCATGGACGGCGGTTTTAACGCCTTTCTTGAACACTTTTTTTGCGATCCAATTCCCAAAACGGCCTGCACCCGGAATCTTGACATCTGCCGCTGCAAACCCAACGTCTATCATTATATTGTGAATCAATTCGTCAAAATCATCACTTCCTACAAACAACGTCTGGCTGAAACTGGCGGTGTTCAGTGAAATGGCGGGTTCCTCTCGTACAGCCTTCCAAGTCAAAGCTGAACGCTGGCCAGCTGATATCCCCAACCAGAAATCCCAGAATTCATTATCAATTTCAACTTTTGATATTATCCCGGTTTTATTGTCATATGATACAGAGATAAGCATATGGTACTGGCCCCATAATATTATCCCAAGATCGCGTTGATATAAAAAGGGTGATCTCCAAAAAACGCTTTCTTTGACTTCTTCCAAGCCCAATATATCCATTCTAAACAGAGAGGCGTTTCTGATAAACCCATAAACGTTCAGCCCGCCCCGTTCCCCGATCGGATCCCTTGAGGGCCAACGTCCCAATTCCGGAAAGTAGTATCTTAGGCCGTAATAATACAGGCCGGTTTCGTCGTCGTGGTATTTGGTGCTGAAGCGGAAGGCGAAGTCGTCGGCTTTGCTGCCGCTGGCGGCGATAGTGTTGCCGAACGGGTCGTATTCGTAGGCGGCGACGATGTTGGTGCCGGTTGCGTCGACGTAGGCGGTGATGTTGCCGTTGGCGTCATACGCTGGCGCGTAGTTCCTGGTTCCTTGTTCATCGTTCTTCGTTACAAGAAGGAGGCCGCCGATGCCGCCTGCGCCTTGCATGGAGCCGCTTAGATCCGGACCCCAGGTGAAGAAGTTTGTGAGTGCGTGGGTTTGTGAGTGTGTGTGTTCGGAGATTAGGTTCCAGCCGTCGTACGCAAACAGGGTTTGCGATTTCAGATTCCAGATTTCGGATTCCAGATTGAAGACTTGCTTGGCGAAGCGGCGGCCCTGGTGGTCGTAGGCGAAGGCGAGGGCGAGGCCGGAGGCGGAATTGGTGGCGGCGACGAGCCGGTTCTCGCCGTTCCAGGCGAAGGTCCAGTCGGCGTAGGCGGTCATGTTGCCGTCGGGGTCGTAGGAGGGGGCGACATGGATGTCGCCCGTACCGATGTTGGTATATTGGTTGAGGGGGTTGGAGAGGTAGGCGAGGGCCTCGGCGTTGTTGGTGGCGGCGAGGCGGTTGCCGATGGGGTCGTAGGCGTAGCCGTATGCGTTGGTTCCCATGAGGGCCTCCACGACTTCACTCCTGATGTTGTAGCCGAAGTCGTTGGTGACGGCAAGGGGAAAGTTCAGGCCGCTGTCGAGCCGCTGCGTCCGGCGGCCGAGGGGGTCGTTGGCGTAGTCGAAGCGGGCTAGGGCGAGACAGGTCTCGCCCGTACAGGCGCGGGTTTCGATGGAGGCGAGGAGGTTGCGGTTGGGTTCGTAGGTGCGCTTCGCGCAGATTTGAGATTCCAAATTGCAAATTTCAGACAGAAGATGGGAGCCGGGGAGATAGGCGTATTGCCAGGTGTTGGTGAGGCCTTGGATGGCGGAGCCGATTTCGGCGAGGCGGCCGTCGGGGGCGTATGAATAATGGGACACATAGGACGGATCGGACGGATCGGACGGATCGGATGACGAGGACAGGGCTATGGCGGCTGGGCGGCCGAGGGGGTCCTGGGTGCGGGCGATGACATTTGTGATTTGCGATTGGTGATTGATGATTGTTTCGGATGCCAAGGCGAGGGTGGCGGGGTCGTAGGCGTATTCATGAATCATGGGCGGGACGCCCATGCCACCACTTTGGGCGGCGGAGATTTGGCGGCCGAGGCGGTCGTAGTCGAAGGCGACGGAGGGGGTTTCGTCCGAGTATTCGATTGAAACGAGTTCGCGGGTGACGGGCGTGTAGCCGTAGGTTGTGACGATGCCGCGGGCCCAGGTTCTTGTTTCAAGCATGCCGTCGGGGGTGTAGGCGTAGGCGGGGCCGAGGTTGTCGCTGTAGAGCTTGTTGGTGAGCAGGCCGGTGGCGTGATCGTAGAGCCATTGGGTGGTGTCGAGGTCGGACGGGTAGGACGGGTCGGACACGTCGGACAGGGCGATGCCCGCAGGGAGGATGTCCCAGAGGTTGGTGTTGGCATGGGCGGGGTTGCGGGTGGTGGCCATGGCGATCATGCGGCCGAGGGGGTCGTACTCGTAGGCGACGGGATAGGTGGCGCCCCAGGTGGCGAGGACGTGGCCTTCGGGGCTGTAACGGGTGTGGACGGTGTTGGTCAGGGGGTCGGTGACGGCGATCTGGCGGCCGGTTTCGGGGTCGTAGGCGTAGGCGGTGCGGTTGGCGTCGGCGTCCTCGGTCCAGGCGATCTGGCCTTGGGCGTTGTATTCGGTTACGGACGCGACGGAGCGCGTCCCTCCGTCGGAGAGGGATTCGACGAGGGTGCGGCGTTCGAGGGGGTCGTAGGCGTAGTCGTGGCGGATGCCGGCGTGGTCGCTGGAATAGACGAGCAGGCCGTTGACCGTAAGGTTGGTGGCGGGGATGTCGGAATGGGGGGCGAAGACGATGGATGTGCGGGCGCGGGCTTCGCGGTCGGTCCAGGTCTGGGAGAGGGTCTGGTTGCCGAGATGGTCCAGGGAGACGGTTTCGGCGGAGAGCAGGCCGAGTTCGGGGTCGGAAACGCCGAGGCCGGTGAGGCGGGTTTTGCGGACGCTGTTGGTGAAGGGGACGGAGTTTGTATGGGGGTAGATGGTGGAGATGGAGACATGCCACCAGTCCAGGTTTTCGTCCTGTTCGTAGAAGGAGTCGGAGCCTTGGACGCGGTCGGGGCCATCGAGGTTGATTGCGTCGTTGAGGTTGACGTCCTGGGCGGCGAGGATTTGCTGGCCGAGGTCGTTGTACTGGTAGAGGGTGGCGGCGTAAACGCCGCCTGTAGTACTGGATTGGGTGCGGATGAGCTGGCCTTTGGGGTTGTATTCGTAGGTGGTGGAGATCACGGGCGGGACACCCGTGCCACTTTCGAAGCCGGGGCGTTCGGTGCGGATGGTGCGGCCGAGCATGTCGGTGGTGGTGCGTTGCCAGGCGGGGCTGTTGGTTCCTTCGGGGCCGGAATAGACGAGGGTCCATTGGGAGCCGTCTTCGTGGACGCCGTAGTCGTAGGTCTGCTGGCGGACGCCGTTGAGTTCGGTGTAACGGGTGCGGCCGTCGGGGAAGCTGACGGTTTTGTTGGTGACGGCGCCGGGGCCGACGACGGTGCGGGACTGGCAGCAGGCGTCGTAGAGGTATTCGGTGAGGAGGCCTGCGGGGTCTCGGGTCCAGATCAGGCGGCCGGCCTGGTCGTAGGCGTTGGATGTGACGAGAGAGAGGGCGCTGGCCTGGCGTTCGGTGGCGATGGGGCGGCCGAGTGGGTCGAGGGTGTGGACGGTGAAGACGCCGTTGGTTCCGGGGACGGTCTTTTGGGTCATTTCGAGGCGGTCGAGGGCGTCGTAGGCGTAGGTGGCGACGATGCCGTCGGCGCCGGTGCGGGATTCGGGTCCGCAGCAGCCCCACTCGGTTTCGGAGATGGAGCCGTCGCTCTGCCGGGTTTGGGTGGCGCGGCCGAAGAGGTCGAGGGCGTGTGCGGTCCATCGGACGGTGGCGTACTGGCCGGGTGCTTCGCAGACCTGGGTTTCGGACTGGAGCAGGTTGCCGAAGGAATTCATGATGGAGATGTCGCGGGTGGTTCTGCCGGGGATGCCGTCGAGTTCGCCGACTATGGTGCGGGTGACGAGCGTGCGGCGGAAGTCGCCGGGGCCTTCCTGGAAAGCGTAGGAGCCGTCGGCGTTGTTGGAGACGGAGCCGAATTGGTAGGCGTAGAGGTCGAGTCGGCCGTCGGGGTGTTGGATGGAGTCGGGGCGGCGGTGGAGCCAGCTTTTGGCGGCGTAGTCGGGGTCCGAGAGCTGGAGGTTCGGATGATGGAATCTGAAGGTGACGGTGCGCGGGTTGTCGGGGTGTCCGAACGGGAGGTCGGCGGAGGCGGCGCGTTCTTCGATGACGGCGAGGACATTGTCGTCAGCGTTGGTGTAGGCGCGGCGGAGAATGGAGTTGGTGACGCCGAGGATGGTCTGGACGACGGTGCGCGGGGAGAAGGGGTGGATGGCGGGGTTGTCGCCCTGATTCGTATGCGCGGCGTAGCAGTACCATGTGGCGGCGGCTTCGTTGGCGGGGGCGTTGGGCGGAGCGTCCTTGAAGCCGGAGACGACGAGGGCGAGGCGGTTGGAGGCGTCGTATTCGCGGCGTTCCCAGGCGCCGTCGAGGTGTACGACCGAGGCGATCTGGCCGAAGGCGGGCGCGTTGGTGCGGTAGGAGTATTCGACGACCGAGATCGGGGCTTCGGGCGGGCCGACGACGGTTTTGAGGAGGCGTTCCTCGTCGGAGTCCGGCGCGAATTTGCCGCGGTAGTAGCGGGTTTGGGATGCGATATGGGAGCCGGGGTTGGAAACGATTTTGGCGGTGACAACGGCTTGGAGTTCGGGGTCCCATTCCTCGTGGACGGTTGTGGAACGTTTGTACACGGGCTGTCCGTTTTCGATCGCGCCTTGTCTGAGGCGGCGGCAAGGGGGCTCGGCGAGGGGTTCCCATGTGTAGTCGTGGACGGTTTCGGATTCGCCGATTCTGCGGACGATGCGGAGGGTGTCGGGGTCGGGGTTGGAGACTGTGTAGACGATGCGAGGTTCCTGGCCGTTCTTGGGTTCGTAGAGGCCGGTTTCGGAGTTCGGCTCTTCCTCGATCTGGTCGGGGTCGAAGACGCGGATTTTGAATTCGGTGTCGGCGAGCACGACGATGTCGGCGAATATTCGGGGGGCGAGGATTTGGCGGACGACACCGTTGTCGTAAACGACGGGGACGGAGCTATGGAACACGCCGTGAAAGATTGCCGGATTGGCGTCGGGCGCCGAATCGGTGTCGGTGGAGAGAGAGAAGGTGCCGGCGGACTGGCCGTCGGCGGTGGAGCCGAGATTGAAACTGGCCGCGCAAACGTCGAGGACAAGCGCACCGGCATCGCATTCCTGGCAGTCGGCGGGCGGGCAGACGACAACGAATTTGATTTCCTTGACGCAATGGTTTTCGGAGGATTCGCAGGTCAGGAGGCCGGTCACGTCGAATTCGGCGCGGACGATGAATGTGCTTCCGACGGGATCGTTCTGGCGGGCGCGAACCGTTACGGACGAGCCGGTCGCATTCAGGAGTTCGGGGTTGGGATGTTCGCCGGGATTGTTGGGGTCTTTGTGGACGGACCATTTGACGGGGGCGTCGACAGGGCAGCGATCCGCGCCGAGTTTGATCAGCCCGCCGGGGGCGATGTGCTGGACGTTGGGTTTCTGCTTGGTAAAGTCGCAGCCGACATAGGGTGTGGCGTTGGTGATGGCTTTCATGTGGTAGATGGTATAGTAGGCCTTCACTTTGCCGCACAGGGAGAGATAGACATGGTCCACGTTTTGCGTGGGGGAGCAGCGTTCGGCCAGGAGAGTGAAGGTGCCTCCTGTCATGCCCGGCGGGCAAGTGAAGGAGTGAACCGATTGGGTTTCGACGTTTGCGCCACCGACGGACACGACGTTTGCCGTGTGCAACTCTTCCTTGTCGCATTCGGCGTTGTCGTCGGGGCAATTGCCTGTGCCAACGGAAAACGTTCCGTCGAAATGGCAGCCTTTGCAGACTTTTGTATGGGAGAGACTGATGGTTGGCAGGCAGCAGCAGGTGTCGGGGTTGACGTCTGGGTCGGTGGAGGTGCCGCCGCCGACGGACTTGCTCTCTTCGACAACTGGAACTATGCCGGACGGCGGCGTTTGGGCGTTGGCCAGGGCGGCGAGCGCGAGGGCCATGAGCATGGCGCAGGCGGCTCCGGCTATGGCGACGGCGCAGGCGTTGCGGAATCGAGCGGGCCGGGGTTCGGCGCTCGGGTTTTCCGGTTCGGTTCGGTTCATGGACGGGCCTTTCTTTTTTTTCCCGATATGTTCCATGGGCGGGACGCCCATGCCACTCCTTTGTTTCCTTAATAAATGCCGACTTGGACTCCGTCGCTGTAGATTCGGTAGCGGTGGCAGAGGATGAGACCGCCGGGGGCGATGATCATGCGGTAGGAGAAGCGGCCGAATTCGTCGAAGTCTTCGGGGGCGAGTTCGAGGATGCCGGTTCCGTTCTCGAAGAGGGCGCCGCCTGCGAAAACGGTCAGGCGGATGGTGACGCCGTCGGGGAGGCCGGGGGGCATGTACATGGTGTTTTCGACGATGGTCGTGCCGTCTTCAAGGGTTTCGACGACGCGGACGGAGCCGTGGACGACGGCGCGGAGCCAGAGGATGTCGAGCGCGGCCGTATCGAGGATGGCGCGGGTTCCGTTCTTGAGGCGGGCGACGAGGCGGCGGTCGGTGTCGCCGTCGAGGGCGAGGATGTTGAAGCGGTAGACGCCGCCGTGGCTGTGGATGTTGGAGAGCAGGATTTCGGGATCGGCTTCGAGGTCGCAGTGGGCGAAGGGGATGTCGGGGCAGCGGTAGTTGGAGAGGGTTTTGCCCCAGACGACGGTCGGGGGCGGGTTCGAGGGGAAGGCGGCGGCGACGACCTGGACGGTGGCGGTGCCGGCCAGGTGGGCGGAGCCGTGCCAGTAGTTGCCGACGATGGTGTAGGCGCCGGGCTCGGCGAAAACGTGGGGGACGGGCGAGCCTGCGACGGGGTTGTAGTTGGTGACGCCGAGAATCTGGATTTCGACGGTGGCGGCGGGGTCGGGGTTTTCGGGCCAGGCGGCGAGGAGCAGGGCGTCGTCTTTCCTGACGGCGACGGGCGGGCCGTCGAGGACGAGGTTGGATTCGGTCCAGGCGACGTTGGTCGAGACGGCATAGGCGCCGTCCTGGAAGGAGACGGTAATGTCGGCGGGGACGCCGGGTTCGAGCGGGACGTTGGCGAACCAGCGGGCACCGGCGCCGGGCCGGACGGGAACGTCGAGGCCGACGAGGGTCGTTTTGGAGTGGTACAGGCCGTCGCCTTCGATGAAAAGCGGGGAGACGCGGGCGTCGAAGCCGGCGTCGAGCGCGGAGGTGTTGGCGAGCCGGGTTTCCATCCAGTCGGGGACGCCGGAGGCGTTGCTGTCGGGTCCGCCGTAGGCCAGGAGCCAGATGGAATCGAGGGCGAGCCGCCAGTCGCCGCGGACGTTCTCGAATGCGATTTCGAGGGTGTGGGTTCCGTTGGTCAGCCAGGGGCCGATGAACCAGGCATGGCCGCCGTCGGCGGGGAGATAGCCGTGGCCGAGGAATTCGCCGTCGAGCCAGGCCAGGATCTTGGCGGGCGGCAGGGCGGCGTAGGGCATGAAGTTGCGGCCCTCGACATACAGGGTGTAGATGGCGGGGGTTTCGACGTCGAATTCGTAGCGGACGCTGCCCGAGACTTCGACGGAGCGGATGCCGTTGGTTCCGTCGGGTTCCCAGAGGCCGGTGGCGGCGTTGGTCTGGGCTGGGGGAACATGGATATGGGCGAGGAGCTGCGTGGACATGTTGGCGGCGGTCGGGTCGGCGGCGATGAAGGCTTTCCAGCCGTCGTTGAAGCCGTCGCCGGAGGTGTCGGGCGAGAGGGGGTCGGAGCCGTGGACCATGATTTCGTCCCAGTCGGAGAGGCCGTCGCCGTCGGTGTCGCGGCGGGTGGGGTCGGTGCCGTAAATCAGAATCTCGTCGTGGTCGGAGAGGCCGTCGCCGGTGGTGTCGCCGCCAAGCTGGAGGATGGCGAGCATCCAGTCCTGGATGCCGTGCTGGTTTGTGGCGGGCGCGTCGGTGGCGTAGAGCATGACCTGCTCGATGCGGATGTTGGGATCGCGGCGGCCGGGATCGAGGGTGTAGGCGGAGTTGAGCCATTCGAAAGTGAAGACGTGCGGGCCTTCGACGAGCCAGGGGGTGTTGACGAAGCCGGTGGCGGACCAGTCGTTGTCGGCGACGATCTCCATTTCGTCGAAGGCGAAGCCGTTGACGGAGACGCGGATTTGGAAGGCCCAGTCGTCGGGGACTTCGCTTTCCCAGTTGGAGACGCGCAGGCCGATCCGGTGCATGCCGGCGTTGGTGGCGACGAGTTCGTAGGAGACGGGCGCGTTTCTCCATTTGTTGACGATGGCGTCGCCCTGTTCCCACCAGGGCCAGGAACCGTCTATGCGTTCGACGGTGGCGGTTCCGGGCAGGACGTGGACGGGGAAGGCGTCGGGCCGGCCGGGGCCGAGGGTTTCGGGATCGAGGGGATCGGTGTTGAAGAGGAGGATTTCCTCGCCGTCGCCGAGGGTGTCGCCGTCGGTGTCGAAGGCGAGCGGGCTGGCGCCGTAGATGTCGAGTTCGTCGAGGTCGGAGAGGCCGTCGCCGTCGGTGTCGCGGCCTTCGGCGAGGATGGCGTCGACCCAGTCGGCCCGTCCGTTGATGTTGGTGACGGGGGCGTCGACGCCGAAGAGGCCGACTTCTTCGATGGCCAGGGACGTGTCGGTTCCCTCGAGCCAGTTGACCCAGACGAGGCGGAGGTTGCGGGTTCCTTCGGGCAGCCAGGGGGTGACGGCGTAATGCCACTGGCTTGTGCCGTGGACGGCGGGGACCTGCAGGGTTTCGATGCGGTGATGGTCGGCGAGGAAGAGCAGGCGGTATTCGTAGCCGTCCGGGGGTTCGCCGAGCGGGTTGGAATGCCTGAAGCCGAAGAGATGCATGCCGGCGTTGGTGACGGCGAATTCCCATTCGGCGCGGGCGACGTTGGTGGCGACGATGGCGGCGCCGTCTTCGGTCCAGCTCGGGACTTCGAGATAGTAGTTGTCGGGCGTTGTCCACTGATAGTTGCGGCGCCAGGTGCCGGCGCGGTGGACGGCGGCGGTTCCGGGCTGGAGCGGGGCGACGGGGTGGAAATCGGCGAGGCCGTTGCCGGTGGTGTCGGCGTTAAGCGGGTCTGTGCCGAAGAAGTATTCCTGGAGGTTGGTCAGACCGTCGCCGTCGGGGTCGTCGTCGGGGTCGAAGGCGAGCGGGTCGAGGCCGTGCCGGACTTTCCAGGCGTCGGGCATGCCGTCGCCGCTGGTGTCGAGGGCGACGGGATCGAGGCCGAGCTGGTATTCCTGGAGGAGGGTGAGGCCGTCGTTGTTGGGGTCGCAATCGTCGGTGAAGCCGGTGTGGCCGAAGTGTTCGAGGAGCCATTCGTCGGGGACGATGTTGCCGACGAGGGAGAGGCCGTCGGGCCGGTCGGGGCCGATGTAGATGTCGTCGAGGCCTTCGAGCGGGCCTTCGATCTCGAAGCGGGAGAGCTGGGGCTGCGGGGCGGCGAAGCCGAGGTTCTCGGCGACAAGCGTTCCGTTCAGGCAGACGAGCCAGGTCTGGTTGGAGTAGTTCAGCTCGAGGGTGAGCCGTATCCATTCGGAGGCGGAGACGGGGGGATGGTTGGTCAGGACGGTCCAGGCGGGTTCGGGCTGTGCGTGGCCGTCGTAGACGGCGAGGCGGCGGTCCTCGTTGAAGAAGAAGACGGCGGCTTCGTCGCCGGGATCAGGGAAATCGCCGCCGAAATGGTCGGCGGAGAGCCGGATGCGCATGTCGCTCCAGACGACGGCGACGGGGTCGCCGAGCGGGTCGGCGTAGAGGGTTTGCGATATTTTCGGGGGCGCGTCGTTGGTGGCGGGGGCGATGGTCAGGGCCTGCTGGCCGGCTAAGACGTTGGTGGTCTGCACGATGGCGGCGTCGGCGATCGAAACGAGCCAGTTGTTCTGGCCGGAAAGGTCGCCGGTCTCGACTGCGGGCGGCTCGAAGCTTTCGATGAAGGGCAGGAAGCTGTAGATGTCGGGGACGGTCGGGTCGAGGCCGAGCAGCCATTCCTGGAGGTTGGTCAGGCCGTCGCCGTCGGGATCGTCGTCGTCGCCGTAATTGTAATGGCCGAAGTGCTCGAAGAGCCAGTCGTCGGGGACGATGTTGCCGAGCAGCGAGAGGCCCGCGGGCCGGTCGGGACCGATGTAGATGTCGTCGAGGCCGCCGAAGTCGCCTTCGATTTCGAAGCGGGTGAGTTGGGGCTGCGGGGCGGCGAAGCCGAGGTTCTCGGCGACGAGGGTTCCGTTCAGGCAGACGAGCCAGATCTGATTGGCGTAGTCGAGTTCGAGGGTGAGCCGTATCCATTCGGAGGCGGAGACGGGGGGATGGTTGGTCAGGACGGTCCAGGCGGGTTCGGGGGAGGCGTGGCCGTCGTAGACGACGAGGCGGCGTTCCTCGTTGAAGAAGAAGACGGCGGACTGGCCGGCGGGATCGGGCGGATCGCTTTCGGGCGTGGTTTCGGGGGCGAACAGGCGCAGGTCGGCCCAGACGATGTCGAGCGGGTCGGCGACGAGGGTGTGGGCGATTTTCGGGCGCTGTTCGTCGTCGGATGCTCGGACGGAGAGGGCCTGCTGGCCGGCGAAAACATTGGTGGACTGCACGATGGCGGTGTTGGTGAAGGCGACAAGCCAGTTGTTCTGGCCGGAGAGGTCGCCGGTCTCGACGGCGGGCGGCTCGAAGCCCTCGAAGAAGGGCAGCAGGCTGTAGGCGTTGGAGACGGCGGGGTCGAGGCCGTAGACGAACAGGGCGGTCCAGTCGTCGAGTCCGTCGCCCGAGGTGTCGGCGTGATGGTCGGAGGTGCCGAGCTGAATCTCCTGTTCTGCGTCGAGCCCGTCCCCGTCCAAGTCTGTGTACAGCAAGCACTTGTAGACTGCGGCGGCACCGCTGCGGCGGCGCAGCAGGATGCGGGCGGCGTTGGTGTGGATGCCGAGCGGCAGGTCGAGGTTGAGCGAGACGACGGTATCGGAACCGGCCAGCAGGTTGCCGAAGAGGTTTGTGGCGACGGCGACGCCGTTGGTGTCGGCCAGGTCGAGTTCGAGGACGGAGTCGGGATAGTCGAAAAACGTGACGTCCATGCGCAGATTGGTGACGATGACGGAGCGGTCCACTTCCATGATCAGGGCGCCGGTGTCGACGGGTTCGGTGTCGGGCGCATGCCAGCCGTAGGTCGGGGAGTTGGTCAGCCAGGCGCCGCCGTCGCGCCGGGCGGAGACGAACCATGGCGGGAAAACATATACGTAATTATTGGATACTGTGAACATTGGGTCGCCAAAGCTAAGGACGGCGCGCGAAATCGGTACGAAATCGAGCCAATCGGGAAACCCATCCTCATCGGTGTCGATTTTTCTCGGATCGGTCCAGATGAGGCTATTCTCGTAGTTGGTGAAGCCGTCGTCGTTCAAGTCGAGCAAGGCGTCGGCGACGGGGTCCAGGCCGAAGAAGGCGGAGTAGATTTCGCACATGACGGGCGGGGGCGGGTCGTCGGCGCGGGAGCGCCGGGCCAGGCCGAAGGCGAGAAGCGAGGCGGCGGCGCAGAGGACGAGGAAGATGGCGCCGCGCGTGACCGCGTTGCAGGTGGCGGGGCGCATGGGGCATCCGGAGGCGGCTTCAGCGGCGCGGCGGCTGGCGGTCGAGGGCGACAACGCCGCCGTGCGGGTTTCGGCCGCGGGAACGCTGGGCCTGACGGGCGGAGCCGAGGACGCGGCGTTTCTGGAGAAGCTGATTGCGGGGCCCGAGGGGCCGGAGCGCAGGGCCGCGGAACACGCGCTGGCGAGACTTAGGCGAAGGACGGGGACCGAGTAGGGATTCGGCGTTTTCCGGGGTGCGCCGGAAAATCGGGAGAGGAGCTTCGACGACAATGCGCGCTATGCTCATGGCGGCGATTCTGCTGGCGGCGGCCGTCGCGCAGGCCGCGCCGCGCTACCATTGCGCGGAGCCGGTGTTCGATTTCGGTACTTTGCCGGCCGGGGAAACCGTGCGGCACGGGTTCAGGATCGAAAACCGCGGGGAAACCGACCTGACGATCGAGCGCGTGCGCTCGTGCTGCGGGGCTGCGGCCGCCGTGGAGGCCAAAACCGTGCCGCCGGGTTCGCATACGCTGTTTCGCGTGGTACTGCCGCTGCGCAGGCCGGCGCCGAGAACGACGAAAACCTTCTATCTGCACACGGACGATCCCGGCAACAGGATCGTGCCGCTGCGGCTCGAAGGCGCGATCGGGCCGGGGCAGCCCGGCGAAGCCGGGGCCGGGGAACCGCCGACGGCCGAGGCCGCGCTGGTCCGGCGCGAGACCGAACGGCAGCTCGAGGCCGGACTGCGGTTCGATCCGCCCGTGCTCGATTTCGGGCGGGTTCCGGCCGGGCGCGAGGTTTCGGCTACGGCGGAGATCGCGGCGGGCCGGGACCGGGTGCGGCTGCTGGACGCCTATGCCAGGGACGGGCGCCTGGGCGCGAAACTCGAGACCGCGGAATCGGGCGAGACCGGACGGCTGACGGTGACGACGGCGGCGGACATGCCGCCGGGCCGGTTCGAGGGCGCGGTTACGGTGGTGTACCGGGACTTCGGAGTCAAGAGGACGGAATACCGGGTCAGAGGCGAGCGCGTCGAGTTTCGGGACCGGCGCGCGGTCGTGGAGTTCTTCTTCGAGGCCGGCTGCCGGGAGTGCGACGAGGTCGAGCGCAGGATTCTGCCGGGGCTGGCGGCGAGAATGCCGGACGCCTGCGAGCTGCGCAGGCTCGATATCGGAACGCCGGCGAACTACATCCGGCTGGTCGCCTACCAGAAGCGGTTCGGGATCGAGAGCAACGAGGCGGTTTCGATGGTCGTGAACGGCCGCCGCATGCTCGACGGGCTGCGAGCCATCCGCGACGACCTGGTTCCGGCGGTGGCGGAGGCTTTGGCCGACGCCCGCGAGCCAGACATTCCCGACGATTCCGATCTGGCCGCGGGCATGGCGGGTTTGAGGGACCGGGCCCAGTCTTTCACAGTGTGGGCGGTGGTTGTCGCGGGACTGACCGACGGCATCAATCCCTGCGCGATTACCGCGCTCGTCTTCTTTCTGAGCCTGCTGGCGGTGTTCAAGGTCACAGGGCGGACGCTGCTGCTGACGGGCGCGGCGTTCTGTCTGGCTTCGTTCCTGACGTACACGGCGATCGGGTTCGGACTGCTGCGGGCGCTGCACGCCTTCCGCGGGTTCCCGGCGGTGCGGACCGGGATCGAGCGGGTCATGGTGGGCCTGCTGGCGGTTTTCGCCGTTCTCTCCTTTGTCGACGCCTGGCGGTTCGCAAGGAGCGGGAAGGCGGGGGACGTGACGCTCAAGCTGCCGGAACGGCTTCAGCGCAAGGTTCACGGGATCATGCGCTCGGGGCTGGGAACCCGCAGACCCGTGCTGGCGGGATTCGGGATCGGGGCGGCGGTGACGGTTATCGAGAGCGTCTGCACCGGGCAGGTGTACGTGCCGACGCTGACGCTGATCGCAAGGGACGATCCGGGTTCGCTGCGGGCCTGGGGCCTGCTTCTGCTCTACAACGCGATGTTCGTTGTGCCGCTGATTGTCGCCTTTGTTTTGACGAGGTTCGGGCTGAGGACGGAGACGCTTGTGGCCTGGAGCCGCAGGCACGTGGTGTTCGGCAAGGTTCTGCTGGGCCTGTTCTTCGCGGCGATGGCGGCGTTGCTGCTGGTTCTTTGACGGAACCGGAGAGGGATATGGACTTGGCGCTGCGATTGTCGAACGCGCTCCGCCGCGGGCGCGAGCGGTGGAAGAAGGCCGGGTTGCAAGCGCGAGCCAGCCGGAGGCGGACCGCTTTCTACTGCCGCGCCCTGGCCGGCGAATCGGACTACAATATCAGCGTCAACTGCGACATGACCGTATCCTGCAACTGTCAGGACGATGGCGGCGCGGGAACGCTGGGCGACCTTGCCGCTCAGTCGCTGGACGCCATTTTCGACGGGCCGCGCGCCCGAATGTTTCGCCACAGTCTGGCGGCCGGCCTCCTGCCCATTGACACCTGCGCCTGCTGTTCGGAATTGCGCGGCGTTTCTCCGGAGGAGGCGGCCCGGAAAGAGACGGATTTCCATGTGCCAACCAAGGGCATCATGGTGGAAAACAACGTGACCTGCCAGGGCGGCTGCCTGGTCTGTCCCCGGGAACGCATTCTGCGCACCCGGAAACGCACGAGCATGCGACTCGACGACATGCGCATCGTATCCCGAGAACTGAAGCGGCACCGTATCGAATCGGTTTCCTATTTCAAGTACGGCGAGCCGTTCATGACGCCGGACATTCTCGACGAGCTGCGCGTCGTGCGGGCAGACAATCCCGACATCCGCATTGTCATCTCCACGAACGGGCTCTGTCTGAACGACCGGCCCCGGCAGGAGGCGGCGCTGCTGGCGGATCTGATCTATTTTTCCCTGCCGGGTCCGACAGACGCCGTTGTCCGTCGCTACCAGAAAGGCGGGAGTTTTCAGGCGGCGTACGACAATATGCGGGCGCTGGCCGCCTGTCGCGCAACCCGGCAAACGGCGCGCCCGACCATCGAATGGAAATACGTGCTCTTCCATTGGAACGATCGCAAGCCTCTGATTGAACGCGCGATCGCCCTGGCACGGGAAGCGGGCGTGGATATTCTCTCTTTCTGGCCGACAACCGCGCCCTACCACGGCACGTCGTGGCGCTATCGCGCAGGCGGCTATTGCGCGAAGGTGGGCACGCCCAGTTGGAAAGGCCGGGAAGTGGTTTTCCAGAGTTAGCTCTCGTACACGAGGGCGATATGCTTCAGATGCGTCATCATGCCGAGCGTGCGGGTGTCGGCTGCCAGGCCGTGTTGCGCCGGGATCCAGCCGGGGGTTTCCATGTCAAGCAGAAGCGTTTCCGAACACGCGCGCTGTTCAGGCGGGACGGGTATGGAATAGCGTCTGGGTTCCGGCGACGGGGCTATGGCCAGCTCGGCGGCGGGCGCGGAACCGACTGTCGCCCGAACAGGCAGCGGTGGCAAGCTTGCCGGAGCGGGCAGCCACAGGAGCAGCTCGATGCGCGCAACGCGGCGGCCGGACGCAGGCAGGCGGATGGCGATGCGGGCGTTCGTTTTCATCCAGCAGGCTTCCAGCGGGCGGCGAACGAACGAATCGCCTGTGCCCGACATTTCCTCGGGATAGAAGCCTTCGACGGTCAAGTCCGCCTCGGACATGCGCACATAGGTCGGCGGCTTGACCGCCTGAATCAGGATGTTCGAACGGCAACGCGGAAAGATGCGCGTGAGCACGTCGCGCAAAACCGTGCCGATCCGCACATTTTTCGCTTGTCGGCGATAGCCGTGTTCGGTGTGGAACAGCCCGTCCCAACTGCGATCCATGATCTCCTTGCGAATGGCGAACGAATACAGGTATTTGTCCTGACCGGTCAGCAGGTAGCGGCATTCGGACAGCGTATATTCGCGGATGTGGCGCTGGGCGATGTCGGCGTGGAAGGTTGCGCCGAGCGGTTCGGTCAGCAACGGATAGATGGTTCGCCCCTTGAGCAGCGCCCAGCGGTGATCGAAACTGGCGAGGTTGGGCACGCTGAATACGAGCGTGCCGTTCGGTTTCAGCGTGCGCCAGATCTGATCCAGCGCATGATAGGGATTGTAGGCAAGATGTTCGGCGGTCTCGTTGAAGAACACGGCGTCGAACTGGTCGTCGGGGAAGGGAAAGGGATCGCGTTCCAGGTCGGCATGCAGCGCTTCGATGCCGTTTTCGCGCATTCGCTGTTCGAAGTCCCGCCCGACGAACGTGCCGTCCATTTTGCCGAGGCCTGTCACCGACCATCCCATGCGGGCGGCCAGCAGGCTGAGATGTCCGGGGAAGGCGCCCGCGTCGAGCAGCGCGCCGGGCTGCCGGGGCAACGCCGCCAGTGTTTTGAGGTAGCGCCCGATATGGCGGTCGAGATATTGCCTCTCTCCCGGCGCAGCGGGGTGCGCGCCGTAGAAACGGGCGAGAGTTTGCCGGGCCTGCTGCGGGTCGGGAACGCCGGATGCCATGTTTGTCTTTTGCCTCCGGAAATGGACAGCCGAATGCGGATTCAAGAAAAGCGACTTGAATCTAGCGCCGTGCGACGGAATTGGCAATCGTTTTGAGCGGGCGCATATCGTTTCCGGCGGTATGATCGTCTCGAAAAACATTGCATTCCGGGCGTACCAAGGTGTATTGTTCAAGCCCGAAACACCCAAATACCCAAGCACGAAAGAAATCCGAAGCGCGAAGCCCGAAGGCTGTAGACATGGCGGAGAGCCTCGAAAGGGTGGCATGGGCCTTGAAAAGCCGTACGATTTGGATGAGCAGACGGCTGTGTTCGGCGAGAATGTGATTGCGAAAATCTACCGGAGAGAGGCCATGAGGAATCGCCCGCGCGCTACGCGCCGACCCGCTTCCGAATTTCGGATTTCGGGTTTCTTTCGGGCTTGGGTATTTCGTCATTCGGATTTCCGGGTGCATCTCACCCCCTGAGTCATTCTTGCCTCTTTCTCAACACCGCCAGAAGTGAGATGCACCC
>SLKS01000252.1 GCA_007134465.1 Kiritimatiellia bacterium
AAAGACAGTTGTGCAGTTTTATGGCCACACCAATCGGGTGTCAGGGCGCATCTCTGCAAGCTGTTCTCCATCTTTGTGTTCTCTGTGTTCTTTGCGGTTATCTGCTCTTTCCAGGTTCAACTGCTTTTTCCAGGTTGAACACCCGCTTCGCTCAAGATAACGAAGAAAACGAAGTGTGCCCGCCCTTCTTTGTTCTCTTCGTTGCCTTCTGTTCAATTCCTTTTGGGGTGCGGGCATCCGCACGCCAGCGCGGCAGTTATTCCGGGATGGCGTCGAAACGCTCGATAACAAGGTCCAGCTCGGCGAGCCAGGTGTCCAGCGCCAACGATTCCTGCGGGGCGGTCAGATAGGACAGGTCGGCGCGCCGGTCCGCGAAATGGTCTTTGACGTCGTCGAGAACATGGACAAAGGTTTTGCCGTCGGCGGGCGCGTTGCGTTCGCGCTGGCTGTTTTCCCAGATCTCGCGCAGGCCGGCGAAGGCTGCCGCGCTCTCGGCCAACGCGGCGCGGACGGTGTCGCGCGCCTTTTCCAGCGCCTGACGCGCGGGCCGGTTTTGGCCTTGCCTGCCGCTGCGCGCGGCGTCGGCCAGCAGCGTTTCGGCGTGGGCCACGTCGGTCGCAAGCCGGAAGAACTGGCGCAGAAAGGCGAACAGCGACACGAACACTTCAAGCGAGTATCGGTTGCGGGCCACGCAGGCGAACCGGGCGTACAGCCGTTCAAGCTCGCGTTCGCAGGCCCGCACCCGTGCCGGCGCCTGTGCCAAGGCGTCCGCATAGCGCCGGGCGAAGACCGGCGACACGGATACGGCGGTGTCGTTCGGCAGCCGCGGCGGCGCGGGCGGAATCATGCCGAAATCGCAACGGGGCATGGGTCCTTTCCACAGCGGATGACCGTAGGCCGGGCCGCGCACCGCGGACGGAAGCCGATCGAGCGTCCGTTCGTACTGGCGCGCGGCTTCGTGCAGCGCCCGGTACGAGCCGGCCATGGCCTCGGCGCAGTCCTGGCCGTATTGCGCAACCATGAACGCGGCCGTGATCTCTTCCGTCGGCGCGGGCGCGGCCGCCCAGGCATGCTGGGCCATGTGCGTCCAGCCCAGCCAGAACGTTTCGTTGTGCAAGCCGGCATCGTCCCATGCGGCGGCAATAGCGCCCAGAACGGGGCCTTCGGTCAGCACGGGATCGAAAAACGTTTCGCGCGCGCCGGCCAATCGGCCGGCATCCGGCTTGCCGTCGGCCGTCTCGAACGGGAAGTAGCGCGGGAACAGCAGTTCGCTGCCCTGGGCGGGCCAATAGACGAACCGGCGAATGCCGCGCTGCTCCTCTTCCCGTTTCTGAACCGGATCCCGCGACGCAACGCCATTGATCACGTCGGCGGGCAAAAGCCGAATGTGCTCCGGCAACAGCGGGTACTCGAGCCAAATCAGCATTTCGCGTTGCCGGGCTGTCAGCCGCTCGTGGGCGGCCCGGATGTATTCGACCAGAGTAAGCGACCGGTTCTCCGGGTTGTAGGGACGCCGGTATTTCTCGCAGATGCCGGCGTAATAGACTTCGTCGGTGGAAACGTGAAAAAATTTCGAGCCGCGCGTGGCGTCGCACACATCGTCGTACATCGCGAACAGCAGTTGGCGCGCGGCCGGATCGTCCATGCACGCCTGGTAATTGCTGCCGTCGCAGCGCAAGCCGGCAAATTGTTCGTGCTTCAGCACGTAGCACATGTGAGCCGGCGACTGCACGTCCGGAATGATCTGTATATGGCGTTCCAGCGCGTAATCGGCGAGGTCCTGCAATTCACGGGTTGTGAACGCGCCGGGCGCCCCGATGACCGGATGCGACGGATAGGCGAATTTGTCTTCCAGTTCGAACAGCACGGCGTTGATCTTGTAGCGCGCCGCCTGGTCCAGGTAGCGGCGCAAGGTGGCCAACCGATCCTGGTGGTGCTTGGTGTCCCAATGGATGCAGCGCCAGGCTAGGCGCGGCCAATCCCGTACGACGCCAAGCGGCAGACGGCCCCGGCCGCTCTCGAGCAGTTGAAGCAGCGTATGAACGCCGTACAGCAGTCCGGCGGATCCGGCGGCGGTCAGGACGACGCTGTCCGCGTTCACCGCCAGCCGATAGGCTTGCGCGCGGCAGGCGGGAGCGGCTTCGGGGAAGCCGGATTCCGCTTCCATGCCCAGCGCAATCGTGCCGGCGCCCGTGGCGGAGGCCAACGACAGGCGGAACCCGCAGGCCGAAGCCAGTCCGTCCCGCAACGTTCGCACGGCAATATCGTCGTCGGCTACATCGCGCAGGTCCAGTCGCCAGTCGGCGGATACAATCGCCGTTCCGCCGGTCAGCAACACCTCGCGCGGAAACGGCAGCACAGTATAGCCTGCCGCGCGCAACGGACAGACAAGAGAAGGGAACAGATTCGGCATGGGCAGATCCTTTCCGCGCGTTAAAGCCTTTCCGGCAAAGATACAAGTCTTTGCGTGTGTCTTTTTCCCCTGGATTGTTTGAACACCCGCTTCGCTCAAGATAACGAAGGAAACGAAGTGTGCCCGCCTTTCTTTGTTCCCTTCGTTGCCTTCTGTTCAATTCCTTTTGAATGCGGGCGTCAACCCGCCTCAGGGTATTTTCCGGATTCGATAGAAACCTCGAGGCGATGTCGCCATGTCCACCGCCGCCGTTGCGACCGGATGAACGGGAAGAATCGGATTGCCCCGCCGCGCAAAGGGGCCCGCCGCATTGGTGGCGAACAGAATCTCATAGGCCTCGTACGGCTTGGCCTGCCAGGCGAGCGAAGAATCGGTTGCCGTTTCGATGCGAAACACCGAATGCGCGTTCGTCGGATTGCTGCCCAGCACCCATTCCATGAAATTGGACACGCCGTCCCCGTCCGCGTCGCCATCGGGGTCGCCGGACACGCCATAGGCGCTTGCCCAGGAATCCGGCATGCCGTCGCGTTCTCCGTCGTAGCCGAACGACATGACGCGAACGAAATACGGGGCAGACTTGTGTACACCATCGCATGCCCTCCAAATGAACCAGTCCCAGGAATTGGTTCCGCCTAATTCCCATTCTGAGTCCCCCCACGGAAGACGAGGCGTGTAGGACAGCAATAGGCCATCCAGGGAAAACAATCCATTGGAATTGCTGGCAGCAATTTCTTCCGCTGCAAGCGCACGATTCTGCGCTTGGTACATAGAAAGAACAATTTGATTAACATAAGGGCCGGGAACCGGCGGAGGGTCTTGTGATGTCAGGATGTGCATATAACGCGGGTAGCCGTACGGCGGCGTATTGTTCGTGGGATAGGCGAGCTGCGCCGTGCGAATGTCCCAGTCGTTCAGGGTTGCGCCGCGTCCGTCCCTGTGCGCGCGATAGTACATGATGGCCTCGCGCCGGTCTACATCGGACTCGTCCGGGTCTTCGCTGCTGTGGCCCAGGCTGAGGGCGTGTCCGATCTCGTGGCACAGGACTTCTTCCAGCGTAAGCGGATCGCTCATGTCGGCATGCTCGTGATTCAGCACGGCGAAACCGGCGACATTCAAATCGAACCGGTTCGTCTCGACTACGCCGCCCATGCCGCCGTCGGGCAGAATTGTCGGCATGAAACGGTACATGCGGCCGCCGTGTCCCAACTGCCCGGTCAAATAGCCGTACAGATCGTGCATTTGAATGCGGATGCGGCCGTCGTCGGTCTTGATTTTGCCCGCCGATTGCCCGAACGACTCGATGCTTTCGAATGCGAAGCGCAGGCTGGTGACGGCGGCCCAGGCCTCGAACGCGTTCGACACGGCGACAAGAGCCTGATTGGTCGTGATGCCGGCCGGCAACGCGTCGGTGTCCACAAGATAGGGGATCGCTTCGCCGCGGTCGCCTTCCGTCCAGCGGGAAGAAAAAGCCGTATTGGCGCCGGGCAGAAAACCGGTCGCGTTCGCCGTTTCGGTCCTGCCGATTCCCGCCAGGATCAATGCGGCGAAAAACGTTGTCCGGCGGCCGCTAAGTGAGCGCGATAGAGTCATGGTTGGAAGAATAGCGCCGAGCGGGCCAGGGGTGCAAGGCTTTAAGGCGGGCAGCGCGCAAAGAAAAGGACGGCGGGGGTCGCTCCCGCCGTCCTGTGTCACCGGATCGAAGGTTCCGTATTCTCTTCAGTTCGCCCGAACTATTTCGTGTCCTTTCGCTTGCCAGTCGTCTATGCCTTCCGGGTATTTCAGCACGTTCGTGAACCCCAGTTCGAGCAGACGGTTGGCCAGATGCATGCTGGCCGGGCACTTTTCGTGCGAACAGTAGGTTACGACCAGCGCGTCTTTCGCGCCGATGGCGGCCAGCGCCTCGGCTTCCGTAGCCGACGGAGCCAGCGCCTTGGCGCCGGGCAGCCTTCGGCCATCGTCCCATTGCCCGGTCCGGGCGTCCAGAACGACCACCGATGCGCCACTGTTCAGCAGCGTAGCCAGCGCGGGCGTATTGATTTCCGAATAAGCCGGTGCGGCAGGCTTGTCGGCTTTCGCACGAGCCTGGGCCGGCAGCCGCGAACCGCAAACGCCGGTGGCGCAGTCTCCATCCGGCTTGGCCACGGAAGCGCACGTTCCGCATCCTCCGCAACCGGTCTTGTCGCGGGTTGAACAGCAGCGCCCTTTTTGGGTTGTACAACCGTTCAACACCAGCAGCGGCGCCGCCAGCGCGATCGGCAACACCCATTTCCATTGTGCCTTCATGACTTGTCCTCCCTTCAGGGTTTATTGATTACGGCATTTTCCACTGCATGAACTGTGCCATGTCGAACGATGCGGCTTGGGGGAAACGCTCGGCAAAGCGACAGACATCCTGTTGCCAACAAGAAATCCTAACGAGAAACGCCTTCCGCCCGACAGGGAGATGGCCGAAAATAAAGAAGACAAGGCGGCCTGAGCACAACTCAACCTAAGTGGAGCAGTTGATTAACCGCAAAGAGCACAAAGATCGCAAAGAAAGATAGTTGTGCAGTTTTATGGCCACACCAATCGGGTGTCAGGGCGCATCTCTGCAAGCTGTTCTCCAT
>SLKS01000332.1 GCA_007134465.1 Kiritimatiellia bacterium
AAGCCAAACATCTACGGGCATTGCATGAGCTATGCCGAGGTTCTGATCACGGCGGCCATTTCCATGGGCTACCTCAGCGCTCGCCATTACGCTGTTCAGGGCTTTCGCGACGCCACCCACGAAGTCGTCGAGGTGTGGGTTCCCGACATGGGCCGCTGGGTCTATCTCGACCCGTCGCTTACCAACTACTACTACGACAAGGAAACCGGCCGTCCGCTCGACATCATCGAAATTCACGATATCGTCGCGAAACTGTTCGTGCCCGACGGCAAGGACATGCACTGGTTCTCGAACCGCAGAAGCAAGGAAACCCGCAGCCGGGTGCGCGAGGTCGGGGGCAAGAACCCCGCCATCGGCTGTCGGCTCGGCCCGTCGCTCTATGGCGCGCCCATGCCCGCCGATTACGATTGGGGCTGGCGGCATGGCTACCTTGCGCTCGGGTTCCTGCAAATGACGCCGCGCAACGATTATCATTCGCATCCAGAGAAAGTGTCGAAACGGTTCGAACACCGGCCCGGCTACGACGGATTTCCGTTCTGGGTCGATGCCAAAACTCCGCCCACGCGCGGCGGCCACAACTGGTTCACGCGCCGCCGCGACTTCCACTGGACGCTCGACCAGGCCGCCTTGCGGTTGACGCAGGAGGCCGACACGGACACGGTTCTGCTCGTCGAATTCGGGCACAGCATGCCGTTCTTCAAGGAATATCGCCTGACCGTGGACGGGCGCGCGTCCGCCACCGCCGAATCCGTCTATCGTTGGACCCTGAACAAGGGGCTCAACCGGCTGGAGGTCGCGCCGGTTGACGAGTTCGGCAAGGTCGGCCAAGGCAGCTTTGCTGTTGTTGAACGTTAATCCGACAGACCCGATCATGATTATTCTGCCTGCAATTGACTTGAAAGGCGGGCGCTGCGTGCGCTTGCGCCAGGGCCTGGCCGATCGGGAAACCGTCTATGGCGACGATCCAGTCGCCATGGCGCGGCGCTGGGTCGGCGAAGGCGCAACCTGGCTGCACGTGGTGGACCTGGACGGCGCCTTCCAGGGCCGGCCGGTTCATGCCGACGTCATTGCCCGCATCGTGCGCGCGATCGATATTCCCGTCGAGGTCGGCGGCGGCTTGCGCGCGCCCGAAAACATTCGCGTCCTGCTCGACGCCGGCGCGGCTCGCGCGATCGTAGGTACGCGCGCTGTCACCGATCCCGCCATGCTGGCCGCCATGGCCGACGCTTTCGGCGACCGGCTCGCCGTGGGCATTGACGCGCGCGATGGCATGGCGCAGGTGCGCGGCTGGGTCGAAACCTCAACCCGCACGGCAGCAGACCTGGCCGCCGCCGTCGCCGCCGCCGGCGTTCGCACCGTGATCTATACCGATACCGCTACCGACGGCATGCTGTCCGGCGTGAATGCCGAAGCCATGGCCGCCATGTGCGACGCCTTCCCCGGCGATGTCGTCGCCTCCGGCGGCGTCGCCTCGCCCGACGATATCCGCGCCTTGCGCCAACTGAACCGCCCGAATCTGATCGGCGCCATCTCGGGCAAGGCGCTCTACGACAGGAAAACGACTTTGGCCGACCTCATGCGGGCCGCGGAAGCGAAGACGGACGGCGATGCGAGAACTTAAGGCGGTCTGCGCCGCAGACTTTTTGTTTTGCAACTACGAAAGGCACGAAACAACCGCCCTCGCAAAGCCTACGGCGAGGCAAGCGCGAAAAGTTCATTCACGTAAAAGCGAGCTTTTTTTTTGGACATGGTTCAAATCAGGGTAACACATCCGAGCGAAGGTGTCATTCCGAGCGTAGCGAGGAATCTCCGCGAAGCGGCCTGCGGCCGAGATTCCTCGCTACGCTCGGAATGACAAACTGTTGCCCTCTTGAGGCGTTTATTGAACCATACCTTTTTTGTTAACTATAGCTTGCCATCGGGGGAGGGAATTGCCATGCGACAGATCGTTCGAATCGGCTTGTGCATCATGGCGGCAACGCTGGCGCTGACCGCCTGCGAAAAGGATTCGAACGTTCGGAACAAATCGTTCGTTGTCGAGCCCGGCCGCGCCAAGCTGGGCCCGGACGACTCCATAGCGGTGTTTCGCGCCATTGGCGGTACGCCCCCTTATGCATGGTCGGTTAGCGACGCCAATCTCGGCTCGGTCGCTTCCGACAGCCATATCGTAACCTACACGCGCTCCTCGCAAGTCGGCGTCAACACCGTGCGCGTGACCGACGGAAACAACTGGCAGGCCGAGGCCATTGTCTACCAGCACAACGACGAACCGTGACGGTTCCGCTGTCTCGATGCGAAAGGAGAGAACGATGCGATTGGAAAAATTTTCGATGGGAATCGGCGACCGGTTCGCCCGGCAGGGACGCGCCCAACTGCAGGCTCTGATGCGCGTGCGCGAGGCGGGCGTCACCGTCGTGCCGGTGTGGAACAAATCGCATCGCGAGCATGGCATCATCGGCAGCGAGCCCGCCGATGTCCGCCGCGAAGCCGATGCGGCCGCGCAAGCCCTGGGCTGGACCGCGTCCCATTACGTGGACGCCGACCATATTGGCATGAAGAATGTGGATTTGTTTCTCGCCGCCAGCGATTTCTTCACGCTCGATGTGGCGGACTTCACCGGCAAACCGGCCGACCCCGCCGACATGGACGCCTTTGTCCGGCGCATGGAACGCTTCGCGCGACCGCTGACCGTTCCCGGCATTGAGCAGCCGCTCGACGTCTCGCGCGAGCGCATTCGCGACATCGCCGGCAAGTTCCTGCTCGCCGTCCGGGAAGCCGGCCGCATCTATCGGCATATCGAAGAGAAGCTTGGCGCCGGAACGTTCGTCACGGAAGTCTCGATGGACGAAACCGACCGGCCGCAGACACCGGTCGAGCTGCTGTTCATTCTGGCCGCCCTGGCCGAGGAAGTCGTGCCCGCCCAGACCATCGCGCCGAAGTTTACCGGCCGCTTCAACAAGGGCGTGGACTATGTCGGCGATGTCGGGCAGTTCGCGCGCGAATTCGAGGACGATGTCTGCGTGATCGCCTATGCCGTGCGGGAATTCGGGCTGCCGGAAAACCTCAAGCTGAGCGTGCATTCGGGCAGCGACAAGTTTTCGCTGTACGGTCCGATACGGGATATCGTCGCCCGTCATGACGCGGGGCTCCATCTCAAGACGGCCGGAACCACATGGCTCGAAGAGATCATCGGACTGGCCGAAGCCGGCGACGAAGGACTCGCCATCGCCCGCGACGTGTACCGGCTCGCTTTCGGGCGGTTCGACGAGTTGTGCGCGCCCTACGCCACCGTGATTGACATCCAACGCGAGAAACTGCCGACGCCTGAAACGGTGGCCGACTGGCCCGGCGACCGGCTCGCCCGCGCGTTGCGGCACGATCCCGACTGTCCGGAATTCAATCCGGACATGCGCCAGCTTCTGCATGTGGGCTACAAGATTGCCGCCGAAATGGGCGCGCGCTATCTGGACGCGCTGGACGCGTGCGAGGAAACCGTCGCGAGCCATGTCATGGCCAACATCTACGAACGGCACGCGCAACGGTTGTTCCTGCCGGCATAGGCTTGAGAAGGAGAGTATCCATGCCAATCTACGAATACAGTTGCGCAAAATGCGGGCATGCCTTCGAGGTTCTGCTTCGCAAAGCGGCCGATACGCCCCAAACGTGCCCAAAGTGCGGCGCGCGCAAGCCTGTGAAAGCCTTGTCGGCGTTTGCCGTCGGCGCGCGGGATCCATCGCCCCGCTGCCAGACCTGTCCCACGGCGGCCTCCTCCTGTTCGGCTGGCCAGTGCGCTTCCGGCGGCTGCCCCTTTTCGGGATAGCGAGCGGGCAGAATGGAGGCGGGTGCATGATTCGCCAGAAACTGTCGGATCTCGTGGTTAACGCCTCGCGCGTATCCAATCCGCCGCAGATGGACGGTTGCGCTGAACGTTTGCTTGAACGAACGTTTGCGAGAACAGCGCGTCTTGTGTTGATTGCGGATTGACTTTGCGCCCGCCAAATGTCAGTGTTGTCTTGTGAAATGGGGCGTTCTCGCTGGCGATGGGCCGGCGGTCAATGACGCTGTGCGTGGCGGAATCCAGTGACAAGCATGCGGGAGGGCTGGCTTATGAAGCGAAGAGCCATGGTCGGGATCGGAATTGCGTTGAGTCTGGCCGTTTTCGCCGGAGCGGGGTGCGTATCGCATCAGCGGGAGCGGCCGCTTCCCGACGCCGGACGTCACACCGTCTATGTTCTGGCCGAAACCGGGGCGGACGCCAGCATGCCGCGCAATCGGGTTCGCCAGCGCGAGCAGGTACGGAGGCAATTGGAGCGCGATATGGTCAACTTGCTGCGCAAGCGCGGCCGTTACCAAGCTAGCGCTGTCTCTTCGCGCGATGCGTTTACGCCCGGTCCGAACACCTGGCTGCTGCATGTTCGCATCGCTCGCTACCATGCCGGCAGCAAGATCGCCCGAGCCGCGGTCGGCTACGGGGCAGGCGCGGCTTCGCTCGATACGGTCTACGATCTCTACGGCGAAGGAGCGGAGCCGGTTCTGAGCAACACGCAAGGCGTGGGATCCAGCCGCGACTGGTATCAGTGCGTGCGCAGGGTTAACGAGCGGACGCTGGACGACGTCACGCGAACACTGCGCGAGCTTTCCGGAAGACGGTAGGCGAGGCCATGGGCGGCGCATCCGAAACGGGGGCGGACGACGCTGCGCCTGTCAACGTGCTCCTTCTGCACCATGCGGCCGTTTTCGGCGGCGCGGAACGCGGGCTGCTGGACATTGTGCTTTCGTTGCGCGGATCGCGTTACCGTCCCATTGTCGTTTTGCCGGGGCCGGGTCCGCTGTCGGAACGTTTGAACGCGCTGGGAGCGCCGGTTCATTTCGCGCCCCTTTCGCGCCTGACGAAAACCCGTCGTCCGCTGCGGCTGCTCGGCTACGCTTTCGGTCAGTTGTTTTGCGCGCTGCGGCTGGCGCGGCTGATCCGCCGCGAACGCGTTGCCTGGACGCATGCCAACAGCGATACGGCGCAGTTGTATGGCGGGCTGGCCGCAACGCTGGCGCGAGTTCCCGCGCTTTGGCATTGCCGGGATTGCGTTTCGCTGGGCCGGGTGCGCCGCTGGATGGCCGCACGGGCGACGCGCATGCTGGCCGTGTCGCAGGCGACGGCCGATAATGCCGTTGGGGATTTGGCCGCTTGTTCGCCGCGCGCCGCCGCGCGCCTCGCCCGCAAGACCGTTGTGATTTCCAATGCGGTGGATACCGACCGGTTTCGGCCGCAAGGAACACAGGCCGCAACACGCCGAGAACTGGGCTTGGCCGCGGATGCGTTTGTGGCGGGCATGGTCGCCCATTGGAGCCCGTGGAAAGGGCATGCCCTGTTTCTGCAGGCGGCGCAGCGCATCGTTCGCGCCGTTCCGGATGCCGTGTTTCTTGTTGTCGGCGCAGATCTTTTCGGGGACGGAGACAACTGGCGGCTGGCGCTGGACAGGCAGGTTTCCGAGCTGGGGCTGGGCGATCGGGTGCGTTTCCTCGGTGCCCGCGACGATATGCCCGCGCTGTATGAGGCCATGGATGTTCTGATTCATCCGGCCCGTCGCGAGCCGTTCGGCAGGGCGGTGGCCGAAGCCATGGCCATGGAAACACCGGTGGTGGCCGTGAACGAAGGCGGTCCTGCGGAAATGATCGAACAGGATGTCGGCGGGCGGCTCGTGGAGCCGAATCCCGATGCGCTGGCCGAGGCGGCGGTCGCGCTGGCGCGCGACAGCGCTTTGCGGCGGCGGACGGGGCGGGCCGCGCGGCAGCGGATTCGCGATCGGTTCGGCCTTGACGGCTATCGCGCGCGCCTGCTAGAGCTTTACGACTCCCTATGAAGATCGCCTATGTACTCGACACGTTTCCTTGTCTTACTGAAACCTTTGTCTTGCGGGAAATGCTGGCTTTGCGCGAGCGGGGAATCGAGACGATCCCCTATGCGCTTCGCGCGCCGGAACGGCCGGTTGTCGGCGACGATGCGCAGGCGTTTGCGGCCGACATGCGGTATGCGTCCGCCTTGCGCGGGCAGGGGACAGACATACCGCTTCCGCAGCGGCTTGCCGTATTTGCGCGGATCGTCGTTCGCCTGACGCGCGATGTGCCCGGCGCGCTGCGACTGCTACGCGCTTTTCCGGTCGCCGTTGTTTTGGCCGGGGCGGTTCGGCAAGACGGGATCGGCCATACGCACGCCCATTTCGCGACGGTTCCGGCCGATGTCGGGCTGCTCGTGGCATGGCTTGCGCGAACGCCGTTCAGTTTTTCCGCGCATGCGCGGGACGTGTATGTGCGACCCGGCGCCGCTTTGCGCTGGAAGATTCGGCAGGCCTCGTTCGTGGCCGTTTGCTCGGAGCATGCGCGCCAGCGCCTGTTGTCGCTGGCGCCCGAGACGCCGCCCGAAAAGATCCGGCTGATTCGGCATGGAGTCGCGCCGGAGGATTTCGGCGCTGACTCGTCCAAACCCGGCGCTGCCCTGGCGGTTGGCCGGCTGGTGGCGAAGAAGGGCTTTTCGACGCTTGTGGATGCCTGCCGTTTGCTGAAGGAGCGCGGGACGGTCATCCCGGTGGCGGTTGTCGGCGCCGGCCCGGAAGCCGGCGCGCTCGCGGAGCGGACTCGTCGGTTGGGGCTCGAAGGCGATGTGACGTGGCTGGGCGAGCAGCCGTACGAGGTCGTGTCGCAATGGCGTGCGCGGGCGCGCATGCTGGTTCTGCCGTCGGTCGAGGCGCCGGATGGCGACCGGGACGGCGTGGCCAACGTGTTGCTCGAAGCCATGGCCGCCGGCGTGCCGGTGATCGCCTCGACAGCGTCGGCGGCGCCGGAAGCGGTGGACGACGGTGCGCAGGGCTTTCTGGTTCCGCCCGAAGACCCCGTTGCGCTGGCCGACCGCATGGAGCGGATATGGGCCGATTGCGGTTTGGCCGAACGCATGGGCCGGGCCGGTCGGGAACGGGTGGCCGAACGGTTCGATATCGCGAAGAACATTGCGCCGCTTGCGCAAGCGTTTCTTGACAGCGGAAAGGAGAGCGGGCATGGCTAAACACTGGGGGGTTCAGGTGGCGCAAGGCGCTGTCACGATCAATGCCTTCCTGATGATTGCCAAAGGCTTTGGGCTGGTTCAGGCGGTTGTCATCGCCAATCGGTTCGGGGCCGGCATGGCTGTGGACGCCTATGCGCTTGCCTTTTCCAGCATTGCGTTCACGCTCATGGCGATTCCGCGCGATTTGCTGGCGCCGTTTCTGCCGGTGTTCACGGAAGAAAGACATCGCGCAGGCGAGCAGGAAGCCTGGCGCTTCGCCGGCGCAGTAGGAACCTGGCTGGCTTTGCTGATTGGCGCCGCCGCGTTTCTTGGCTTCTGGCATGCCGATACGCTGGTTCGTTTGGTTTCGCAATTCGAATCCGAAGATGCCAATCGGCTCGCCGCTTCGCTTGTCCGGATCATGATGCCGGCGGTTTTTTTCATGGCCTTGTATTGGCTGGCGACCCTGCTCATGCATGCCTACAAGCGGTTCGGACCGCCCGCCGCCGCGGAAGTTGTCAACAAAATCGCCCTGATCGCCTGCATTCTGGCGCTGTACGCTGTTCTGGGCATTCGCGCGGTGGCCGTGGGCGTGGCGCTGGGCGCGCTGACCGCCCTGCTGTTTCCCGTTCTTGCCTTCGGGAAGACCTTGCGCCTCTTTCGGCCTTCGCTCGACTGGAAAAGTCCGGCCATGCGCTCGTTTGGCCGGCTTGTTCTGCCCATTCTGATCGGGACGCTGATCGCGCAGTCGCGTGTGATTTTGAACTACTGGTTCGCGTCCGGCATGGGCGAGGGCATGACGGCCAGCCTGAACTACGCCAAGCGCCTTTCCGACACCATAGTGCTTTTTGTTCCGTTCACGGTCGGCACGGCCATCTATCCGTTCTTTTCGGAGATGACCGCCCGCAAAAGCATGCGCGAGGCCGGGACGGCCCTGGCGCAAATGTTGCGGCTCATGGCGCTTCTTTTCGTTCCGCTTTCTGTCGGGCTTGGCGTGTTGCGGGTGCCCGCCGTGCAGATTCTGTTTCATCACGGCGCCTTTACGATCGAGAACGTATACGACACCGCCGCGCCGTTTCTCTTCTACACGGTCGGCCTTGTCGTGCTTGCCTGGGAAATCATGCTGATGCGCTTCTATTTTTCGGCCAAGAACACGCTCACGCCCATTGCCATTGGGCTTGCCTGCACCGCGCTCCATGTCGCTTTGGTTGCCTGGCTGCGCGCGCCGTTCGGGCATGCGGGTATTCCCATGGCCGAAACGCTGTCGAAAGGAGTCAAGGTTCTGGTTCTGCTGGCGCTGGTGCGGCGCATCGCGCCGCCGGGCCGATTTCGCGACAACGCGGTGTTCGCCGTCAAGTTGGCGGCTGCGGCCGTCGTCATGGGACTGACAGTTCAGGCATTGGGCGCGCGCTTGGGCATCGTGTACGGCGTGGCGGAAAGCGCCGGACTTGTGGCGCGGCTGCGCGAACTGGGCTTGCCGCTGGTCGTGTGCGCAGGCGCGGGCCTGCTGGTTTTCGCGGCGGCGGCGGCGGCGCTGCGAATTCCCGAAGCCCGGCTTGCGCTCGATTTCGCGCGCACGCGTCTTCGGCGCCGGACGGCTGGCGATCGGTGAACCGAGTTGATCGGCGATCGGTGTTGACACGCAACCCGGTTGCCGGATTTCACAGTGCGCTGGAGGCTGTCTTGCGATGAAGCCGGTTCCGATATTGCTGCTGACCGAAGCCACGGCGGGCGGAACACGGCGGCATCTGTTCGATTTGGTCACCGGACTCGACCGGGACGCTTTCGCGCCTTCCGTTCTCTGCTCGCCTTTGCGCGATCCGGAATTTCATGCGGATATCGCTCGCTTCAAGGCATTGGACATACCGGTTCATATCGTGCCTATGCTGCGCGACATTCGTCATCCCTGGCACGATGGGCGCGCATGTCGCGCCATTCGTCGCCATCTGCGCGACCATTCGTACCGTTTGCTCCATACGCATTCCTCGAAAGCCGGATTTCTTGGGCGGCTGGCGGCTCGACAAGGGTTGCCGGGTCTTCGCGTCGTCCATACTCCCCATGTGTTCCCTTTTCGCATGAAAACGGCGCGCCCGCTGGTTTGGCTGTTCGAACGGCTGGAAAAGACGGCGGCGCGCTGGACCGACCGGTTCATTTGCGTATGCGAGGAGGAACGGCAGGATGCGGTGCGGCGTGGAATTGCCGATCCTGAAACATTCGCCGTGATTGCCAACGGCTTGCCGAGCGGGCGTGCGCCTGTTTCGCAAGAGGAAGCGGTTGGCGCGCGCGCCACGTTCGGCTTTGGGCCCGGCGATCTTGTGGTAGGCAGCCTTGGCCGTTTGGCCGCGCAAAAGGGATTCGCCACGCTTTTGCACGCCGCCCGTGCTCTGGCGTCCGCCTGGCCGGGGCTGCGTATTCTGCTGGCAGGCGAGGGACCGGAACAGGCGCGGCTCGAGAATCTGGCGCAGCGGCTGGGTCTGGGTTCGCGCTTGCGTATCCTGCCGCCGCCGCACGACGCCCGCCGCATTCATGGCATGCTCGACATATTTGTTATGCCTTCGTTGTGGGAGGGGTTGCCTTACGGGCTGCTGGAAGCCATGGCCGACCGCCGGGCCATCGTAGCCTCGCGCACGGGCGGCGTTCCGGAAGCCGTTCGCGACGGCCAAAACGGGCGGCTGGTTCCGCCCGGCGATCCCGTCGCGCTGGCCGGCGCCATCGAAACGCTCCTTCGCGATTCCGCCAGTCGCCAGCGTTTGGGAGCTGCGGCCGCGCAGACTGTCGCCGCCCGTTTTCGGCTGGACGCCATGCTTGCCCGAACGCAGGACGTCTATCGCCGATGCGTCTCCCAATGAAACGCGAACAAATTTTCGGTTGCAAAATCGAGGCAACAGCCTATGTTGTTCTGAAATGGAAGGAGATACGATGAGCCGTTTCGAGACACGATTCAACTTCGCCACTGTTTTCGCATTTGTCGGCATCGCATTGGCCATGGCATTGCAGGCCGGCTGCGCGGCGCCTGGCCGAACGCGGCTGCCGGTTCTGGAACTGACCGCCAGTTCGCCGGATCGGGTTTCGATTCGCGGCGAAATTGTGCCGGCAAGCGCGTTGGGCCGAAAACTGCGCAGTCTGGGCGCGAACCGGCACACGCGCATCATGCTGAACCTGACGCAGAACGCCGATCCGGCGACGGGAGCGCTTTTGCGAGATCGCATTGTCTATCTTGGGTATCCCAAGGTCGTCATCGCACGCAAGCATCGGCCGAAAGTGGGTGTCCAATCCGCGAAAGGCGCACGGTGAGGATGCCAGTTTTGCGGAGGCAGGTATTCGGAATTTCCCCTTGCGTTCTCATGCGTCCGTGGCATAGTGAGTCGGCATGAGCACTCATTCCAGTCCAGCGCCCGAGGCGGCGCAGGATCGGGCGCGTGCGCGGGGACGTTTGCCTTTCTGGCTGCAACGGGAGACGGATTGCCGTTGGCTGGTTCAGGCGCCGGATAAGCCGTCGCTGTTCGCGCGTTCCGCCAGCGCCTTGTTTTTCCGCATTGCGGACATGTCCGGGGTGCGGGATGCGGACAGAACCTTGCTGGCCGTGCAGGGCGAGGATGTTTCGTCTTTGCTGACCGCATGGCTGGCGGAACTCGATACGCTGCGTTCCGACCGGCGTATGCTGTTCAAGCGGTTCGCGATTCTGGAAATGAGCAACACCTATCTCAAGGCCGAGGCTTGCGGAGAGGATTTCGATCCGGCCCGCCATGCCCTGCACGACACCTGCCGGAATGCGGCGCCGGCGCGGGCGGTGGCGAAGTATGTCAACGACCGTTGGATTGCGCGTCTGGAATTCGACGGCATGGTCGCGGCGGCCGCAGGGAGCGAAACCGTTTGACCGACAGGAGCGGCGGACGAACATCATGACGAAGAGAAAGCGGGAGCATGTCTTCGCCGCATCGCGCGACCGGCGAAACGAATCGTTCCCGGCCCGCGCGTGCATGGGCGTGGATTTACAGGGCGCGACAGCCGCAGCCGTTCGAGCCGAACGGACACGCCAAGGCATCCGATACAGCCCGGTGGCGAGCCCGGATCCGGGCTCGCCGAACGAATCCGAAAAGGAAAGCGTTCCGGTTGTCGGTTGTCTGTCGTCGAATGAGAGTCTCGTCCGCTGGCTGGACGCGCCGCTGGCGTCGCCGGTCAAAGCCGCCAAGGTGTTTCCGTCCCTGCTGGACATTCAACTTCCGTTCGCGATCGAAAACTGCCTGTGCGAGTTTCTGCAAACGGAAAGAACGCCGAACCGCCATGTGCGGGCGCTGGCGGTTGCCGCGCGCCGCAAGGATGCGGAAAGGGCCCTGGAACGTTTCCGTGCGAGAGGCTGGGATCCCCATTTGCTGGATCAGGAGGGACTGGCATTGTGGACCCAGAGCCTGCGCGAGCATCCCGAATTGTCGGGGCGGCGCGCCGTTCTGTATATGGGGCCGGACCGTTGGACGCTGGCGCTGGGCACGGGCGCACGGTTTGCAGGCAGCCATGCCTTGCGACCGGGCGACGCTGCGCAACTGGTGCGTTTGCTGAAAGCGGAATGGGGCGCAGTCTCGTCTGACGGTTCCGCCGAAGAAACGGCCACGCTGTGGGCTTGGGCCGGACCGGATGCGGCGGCCGAAGACGGAGGCTTGCGCGCGCGCCTGCTTCGGGACTGGCCGGGGGCGTCCGTTGTCCACGACGATCCCGCCCGGTTTTTGGCCCGCGCGCTTGCCACGCGCGCGCTTGTCGCCGGTCCCTACCGCTGCAACTTGCGGGCCGGTCCCCTGCGGCATCCCGTCATGGAGCGGCATGCCCGTCGGCAGGCAGCCCGTCCGGCCTGGTTCTGTTTGGCCGCCGGGTTGGCGTTGATGGCCGTGAACATATCGCTGCGCACATACGTCCGCTTCCAGGAGTCCGAAGCCAACCGCCGTTTCGCCGAGTTGCGCGACGAGCTGATCGGATACCGATTGCCTGTTCTGGGCGAACAGGCATTGGAGCAGGTCCGTACGGCCTTGACCAAGGAAGCCGAGGAACACGGTCCGTTCGCGCGGATGCTGAAACCGTCTCTGCTCGATTCCGTTTGGGCTCTGACCGATTTCTGTCGGCAACACGATGTGCATCTGGAGACACTGGACATGGACGACGAACGCATGGCGTTGACCGGATCGGCTCCGGACTGGCCGCGTGGAGAAGAGGTGGCTCGTTTTGTGGAAACACTGGTTGGCGCGGCCGAGCTGAAACGGCAATCGGCCCGCGACGACGGTCGCATTCCCTGGTCCATTAGCGCGAGGCCGTCGCCATGAGCAAGCCGATTTCGCTTGGGATAGTATGGCCGGTTGCCTTCGTATGCCTGTTGGCGGGGCTGGCGACGGGCGTACCGACCTTTCGCCATGTGTATCGGGCAGGCGCGCGACTGGAAGGTCAAAACCGGCTGATGGTCCGATTGCAGGCCAAGCGCGCGTCTATCGAGCCTTTGCGGAGAGCTCGGCAGTCTCTCGAAAGCTTGCCGGAGCGGCAGCCTGTTCCCTTCGGCGCGTTGGCGGATCGTTCTGCGCCGCCTGGCGCCACCGTGCGCGTGGCCGATCCGGCGCCCGTGCCGGAATCTTCCTGGACAGTGCATCGCGCGGAGATCGAATGGACCGGCCAGGCGGATATCGGGTCCGTTTTGAGATGGGCATCCGAAATCGAGATGCTGGGCCGAAACGAAAGCGACGGAACACCGCGCCAACCTGCCTGGCGTCTGGCGCAACTTGTGGTGCGCTCGGCGCCGGCCAGGCCGGGCAGCGGCGAAATTCTGCTTCAGTTCGAAGCTGTGGGAAAAGCCAATCTGTAATGTCGGATTTCCGGGTTTCCGAATGGAAAGCGGGCATGGCCGAGCTGCGCGAAGACTACGATGTGGCGGTCGTTGGCGGCGGTGTCGCGGGCATCGCGGCGGCCGCCGCCGCCGCGCGCCAAGGCGCAGCAACCTTGCTGGCCGAAAAGACATCCGCGCTTGGCGGAACTCCGTTTGCGATGTTCCATCGCTATCTCTGCGGGCTGTACGGCAATGGTCGCCATTGTCCGCCTGCGCTGATCAATGGCGGCATGATCGCCGACATGTGCGAGTCTCTTCGCCGGACGCATCCCGAACTGGAACCGCGCCGCATGGGGCGCGTCCATGTGCTGCCGTTCCAATCCGCCGCCTTGCGGCAAGCCCTGCTCGGCCTGCTGCCGGATACGCCCAATCTCGACATACGCTTGCATACGGAAGCGGTGTCCGTCGAATTTCCCTCTGCGTATGACGCCAGCCTGACCATGCGCCGCACGGCGGGCGCCGCGTCCGCGGATCGGAAGCCCGTCCGCATTGGCGCGCGCGCCGTTGTGGATTGCACCGGCGACGGGGTTCTGCTTCGCCAATGCGGCGCCGCGCATCCCGGGCCGTCTCCCCGCGCCTTGCCCAGCGCCGGATTCGCCGTTCGCTTCGGCGGTATCCGCCCGCACGACCCTGATCGGCTGGCTATCGCTGTTCCCATGGCGTTGCGGGCCGCTTTCGAATCGGGCCGCGCACCGGCCTGGCTGCCCTGCACCGCCTTTCATCCCGGCGACACGGCGGACCAGGGCGTCTGCAAGCTCAGCCTGCCGCCCGATCGCTCCTTCGCCTGCGCCCTCGAGGACGCGCGCAAGGTCGCTGCGATTCTGCGCGAGGCCTGTCCGGAATTCGCCCGTGCCGTCATCGCCGAAACCTCGCCCGGACTTGCGCAGCGCGAGGGAGCGCGCCTTCGCGGCCGCTATACGCTCTCCGCCAACGACGTGCTGTCCGCCCGAACCTTTCCCGATTCGGCCGCCCGCAACGCCTGGCCCATTGAACTCTGGCCGCAAAACAGCCGCCCGCGCTACCGGTATGTCGAGGAGGGACATTGCGGCGACATCCCTGTCGAATGCCTGCAATCCGAACGGTTCCCCAACTTGTGGGCGGCCGGCCGCTGTCTGTCGGCCACATCGGAAGCCTTGGCTTCCTGTCGCGTCGTCGGCGTATGCGTGCCGCTTGGAGAAACCGCCGGGCGCCGCGCCGCGCTCCATATCAGGTATGGAGACAGTCCGGCGCGCGGAGACAAAGGGGTTTGACTCGAACGGCACGCCGAAACGGTGTTGTTTGCGAAATAGTCCTTGTCCAAGTGCCGTTCCTCCCAGGCCGGGGGAACGGGGGACGGAGGGGAACCGAATCGGCCCGGCCATCCCGCCGCCGTCCGGCTGTGGTTACGCCGGGCCGTCCGATATTGCGAACCGATCTCCGAAATTCACGCTTGTATATCAATCCGAAACGGCAAAATGTCAAATGTCAAGAGCTGGCTCCAATGGCCCCGCAGTTTTGGCATCTTCCCGAATCAATCTGCTTGTCGCTCCCGCTATGACGGAAAGCCATCAATTCCAGATTCCGGGGACTGACCCCTTTTGCGGTGTGACCCCTTTTGCGGTGGCTCATAGCGTGGAACAACGCCCCTCGGCGAGGTCTTTGAGCGCCCGTTCGGCGCGACGATCAAGCGCACCGCTTTTCGCGTCCTCTTCAAATTCGCGGTACCAGGCTTCCGCGTCGTACTGGGCAAACCAAGCGCGAAATCGCCCCAGTTCTGGACTGGGCAAATGGGTCACAGCTTCTTCGATGTCCTGTAATGTCGTCATGATGTCAGACAGCCATCGCCTGATGGCTTTGTCAACCCCTTGTTTTGAGATTATCTTTCTTTCCTTCTGCCAACGGCCAGCGTCACGTTTTGCCGCGCCAGCGGCAATAACGTGCGCGCTGATGTTCTGTGGTCTCCAATCTCATGCTCTTTTGTGTGTCCTGTTCGACTCGACGTACAACGATACGGTGGGGGAAAGGCAGAGGAAATAGAAACTGGCGAGAAGGACGCCCATTATCCACGAATTCATGACGACGGTCGCCAGACCGTTGTCCTGATGCAAACGATGGAGCAGGCCGACCTGGCAAAGAATGCCGAAGCCGATCTGCAAACCGACCAGAACACGCGCAACAAAGTGGCCAAGCCAGAGAGCGACGAGTAACCCCGCAGAGATAACAAGTCCCGTCCATGGATTGAGCCTCATCACGTCAGGCAAATCTGCAGCCGCGAGAGACGCGATTGCGTTGAACAACATCAGTCCGCCGAGCAGGAAGACGGCCAGGAAGAACTGCGCCCTGCCGGTTCTCAGCCGCTCAGCCATGTCTTCCCGTTCCTGTTTCTCGATCTTGGCCGACTGTGCTTCGAGATTCTCGCCGCAGCCAGGGCATGTAACGCCGTCTGCCAAACAGGCTTTGTGATACACATCCTCGCACGTGGTACACGCCAGGCCATCTGGCGCGAAGTTGAGCGGTTTGGCGCAAGTGGCGCACTGGGAACCGACGATTTGCATCACTCTCTTCTCCACCGAACGTCAGCCTTGAGGCGCTCCGGGAACCGTGCCGTCTTCGGCACGGTTTTCGGAGTCGCCTCCGAGGCTTTGTTCTGTAAGTCTTTCCGGGCGCGGCGCAACTAACGCGAAGGCAAACGCACCCAAGAACGGGAATAGAAGAATGATGAACGCCCATATTGCCGCTGCGGTATCGCTGAGGCGACGGCTTCCGAGGACGACCAGAGCAATTGCGGCGATGATTATTGCGGGGATGCCGAAGAAGACGAGAGTGCTCTGATCCTGATGTACGCTTTTGAAAGCTTGGACACACACAAAAAACACGATAGGGGCGAGAATAACTCCGAGGACCATTGCAATCTCTCTCTTGGATCCGACTCGTGAATCGTCATTGTCGAGTCTGTTCGCCATATTTCATCCTCCTACAGAACCATTGATTATCATTGCCTTTTGAGTTGATAACGCCCGTTTCGCCGTATTATCAGCTCAAAAAGTAAAGAAAGCGTTATCAAAGGCGAAAGTATAACAACACTGCATATTGCGAAGTTTTCCCATGGAAAGTCAAGGGCAAAACTGGCGCAGCGCGTTCAAACTTTGGCCGCAGCCAAATTAAGCTCCAGCAGTTTTTCGAGGATTTGGTCGTCGGGGAGGTCGGGCGGGAAGCCGTAGGCGGCGGCGACGGCGGCGTCCAGCTTTTCGTGGCAGGCGGCCAGCCAGGCGGTGCGCTCGTTGTACAGGTTGATCAGTGTGCGCTTCTCAAGCTTTGCGGCGAAAAGCGAGCGTACCCCGCGTTCGCAGAGGACAGAATCATTTTATGACAGAATAATTTGGAACCGCCTCTTCATGATTCTGTCCACAATGATTCTGTCCAATCCCGCATCGCTCGCAATGCCCGCGCGCCCCGAATGCGTGACAGGCTCGACCTAGCCGCGACATTCTCGGACCGAAATGCCAGAATCCGGGGACTGACCCCTTCTTCTTCTCTCGTAAAGTGTATTGTGAAGGGCTGACCCCGAATTCCCCGACCCCGAATTCCCCCTGGACTTCCTGCGCCCCAAGGCCGGGGGGAGCGGGGGGACGGAGCAAAAAACTGTCGGCCCGTGCGGGGCCGCGCCGGTCGGCGGCGGTCCGGCCGGGGAAGCCGGAGGGAACAGAAGACCGCGTTATGCGCACGTTGGCGGCGGAAGCGAGGAGCCACAGCACCGCAGATTCCGCATAAACGCCCACGTCGTATAACGCGCTTCTGTTCAGGGAGTCCGCGACCGATCTCCGGCAAGCATGAACGCGTGCCGAGCTTGTCCGGCCACGCTTCATGCCCCCGGCCATTCCGACGCTGTCCGGTTGTGGACACGCCGGGCCGTCCGATTCAAATCGCCTCTGTCTTGCTAATCTTCAAATGCCGGATGTCGGAACGTGACACCTGACGGGACTCTGGCTGAACCCCAATCTTCTTGGCCTAACTTTTCAAGAGATAGTTGGGCAAATATTCGAATGTGCTTGTCATCGTTGTCTGCCAACTCTTTTAACAGGCCCACTATTGTTTCATCCCATAAATCAAAATGATAATAGAAATGAGCGACAGCTAAACGCACGTATTCTTCTCTTTCAGATCTCAAAAGCCTGTAAAGTGTTTGAAGTATACGAGATCTTTCATTATGGAGAATAGTCTCGCACCCCAATCTGAAGTACATGTGACTAAAGTGAGACATAGTTCTCAGACACACCGCCATAACTTCAGGGGATGGATCCGAATCCATTATCTTCATAAGATGATCAAATCCCTTTTTGCCAGATCGACACATGTGCGCTTCAAAAATACGATCAGAATATTGCTCGGCACCCATTCCATCAGTAATGACGGTCACAACAGGCCGAATTTTAGGATATCTGCTGCAACCAATAATCAGAAGTAATGCGGTGGTCGAAAGAGAGAAAACTTTCTTCCAGTAAAAAAACATTATGGTGTCCCGCCCTTCTTGAAGTTTGTAAGCGTCCTTTCGATCACCGCCTTCACGGCGTGAGCGGAAGGTGATATACCTTCTGCATGAATACAGAACTACCGACAGAAGGACGGCGAGTTGTCCGGCGATATAAAGCCGAAGACCG
>SLKS01000043.1 GCA_007134465.1 Kiritimatiellia bacterium
AAAGCGGCGCCAGGTCGCCGCACTCCAAATCTTGTCTCTGGCAATCCTTTTTTGCTTTTTGTTTTCCTCAATCCAGAATACAATGTCTTTTTCATGGTTCGGTATGGCCGCCGAGGGCGGCGAAGGCGTCGCGGAAGCCGGGATAGGATGTGGCGATGCAGGCGACGTTGGCGATGGTGACGGGCTGGTCGGCGAAAAGCGCGAGGATGGCCATGGCCATGGCGATGCGATGGTCGCCGCAACTGTCTGCCTCGCACCCGCCGCGAATGCGGCCGCCGCCATGGATGGTCAGTCCGTCGGGCTGTTCCTCGACGCGCACGCCGAAGGCGGTCAGCCCCCGTGCCAGGGTGGCGATGCGGTCCGATTCCTTGGCGCGCAGCTCGGCGGCGTCGCGGATGACGGTGCGGCCCTTGGCGAGCGCGCCGAGCACGCCGACGATGGGCAATTCGTCAATCAGGTTCGGGATTTCCTCGCCGCCCGTCTCGGTGCCTTCGAGGGCGCGGCCGCGCACGACGATGTCGCCGGCCGGTTCCCAGGGACCGTGTTCCCCTTCGGCGGGCTCGGGAGCGGGCCGCACGGCGATATCGGCGCCCATGCGTTTCAGGAAGTCGAGCAGGGCGGTGCGGCGCGGGTTGAGCCCCACATTCCGAATAGTCAGCTCGGCGCCGGGCCGTGCGGCGGCGCCGGCGATCCAGAAAGCGGCCGAGGAGAAGTCGCCGGGCACGATGCCCTGGACGCAGCGCAAGGCGAGCGGTTCGCCGGCGCTTCCCTCGACGGAAACGCGCAGGCCGTCGGTTTCGACCGGCACGCCCATGCGGCGCAGAACGATTTCCGTATGGTCGCGGGTGGGCAACGGCTCGATCGCCGTGGTGACGCCGCGCGCGTAGAGACCGGCGAGCAGTACGCAGGACTTGACCTGGGCCGAGGCCATGGGCAGACGATACCAGATGCCGCGTAGCGCGCCGCCGCGCAAGCGCAAGGGCGCGCAGCCGTTCTCGCCGAGCAGTTCGGCCTCGCACCCCATTTGCGCGAGAGGATCGGCAATGCGCCGCATCGGGCGGGAGCGCAGGGAGGCGTCGCCGGTGAGCGTCGAAACGAAAGGATGCCCCGCCAGCAGGCCGGCGAGCAGGCGCAGGCCGGTGCCGGAATTGCCCATGTCCAGTTCGCGCAGCGGCGCGCGGAAACGCCCGCCCAGCCCGGAAATCTTGACATCCGTACCCTGTCGAGCCACCTCCGCGCCAAGCGTTTCAACGGCATGCAGCGTGTTCAGGCAGTCTTCGCTGACGAGGAAATTGCCGAGAATGGACGTGCCGTCGGCCAGGGCGGCCAGCATGGCGGCGCGGTGCGACACGCTTTTGTCGCCGGGCACGGTCAGTTCGCCTGCCGGAGCCGCGGCCGAGGGAAAGACGCGCATGCGATCCGGGTCCGCCATGATCAGGCTTCCTTGCCGCCGTTCACGACCGCATGGAGCGCGGCGATGAACTTTTCGTTTTCCTCCTGCGTGCCGATCGTCACGCGCAGGTAGCGGTCGAGCCCGTACGGGCCGCCGACGGGCCGGGCGATGACGCCGTGCCGCATGAGCGCGTCGAAGACCCGCTTGCCGTCGCCGACTTCGACCAGCATGAAATTGGCGGGCGAGGGCACGAACGGCACGCCGATGCGGTCGAGTTCGCGCATGAGATAGTCGGCGCCGGCGCGCACGACGGCGCGCGTGCGGTTGACATGCGCCTCGTCTTTCAGCGCGGCGATGGCGGCGGCTTGCGCCATGGCGTTGACATTGAACGGCTGGCGCACGCGGTTCAGCAGCGCCACGGCTTCGGGCGCGGCGATCGCGTAGCCGATACGCAAGCCGGCCAGGCCGTAGGCCTTGGAAAAGGTGCGCAACACGATCGCCGGGCGGCCGGACCGGACATGCTTGATCATGTCCGGTTGCGCCGCCGGTTCAAGCAGTTCGATGTAGGCTTCGTCGAAGCAGACGATGGCGGTGTCCGGCACGCCCTCCATGAAGCGGTCCAGCGTGTCGGCGTCCACCATGGTTCCTGTCGGATTGTTCGGGTTGGCGAAAAACACCAGCGAAGTATCCGGGCGGATGGCGGCCAGCATCGCGTCGGGATCGTGCGTCAGGTTCTTCATGGGAACCGACAGCACGGTCGCGCCCAGTTTCGCCGCGACCAGGCGATAGACGATGAAGGAGCTGTCGGAAATCACCATGCTGCGGCCGGGCGCCAGCCAGACCTGGCCGATCAGTTCGATCAGTTCGTTGCTGCCGTTGCCGAGCAGGATCATGTCGGGCCCGACCCCGAATTTCTCCGCCAGCGCGTTGCGCAAATGGAAGGCGCCGCCGTCGGGATAGCGGTGCATCTCTCTGGCGGCCGCCAGCATGGCTTCCTCGGCCAACGGCGACGGGCCCAACGCGTTTTCGTTGGAGGCCAGCTTGACCATGACGTCGCCGGACGGGAATCCCAGCTCGCGCGCGGCCTCGGAAATGGGTTTGCCCGGTTCGTAAATCGGCAGGCGCTCCACGCCGGGCATGGCCAAAGTCGAAAACACGGATGGCGACGTCATGATCGTTCCTCCTTCTGCACTTCGATGCACATCTCGAAAATTCGGCGGTATACCGATTCCAGCAACGGTTCGGGGAGTCGGCCCGCATTCATGGCTTTCACGCGGGCCATGACCTCCGCTTCGCGGGCCGGATCGCGCACGGCCACGCCGGTCTTGCCCTTTTCGGCGCCGATCCGACGCGTGATCTCGGCGCGCTCCTGCAGAATGCGGACAACCTCGGCATCCATCCGGTTCACCTCCTGGCGCAATCGTTCCAGATTCGTCATGCCGAACTGCCCTCCTTCGTCCCAGCGGGCAGATGCCCCCTTAGAGACTTTTTCAAAAAGATACACGCTTTTGCGTGTATGTTTTCCAGAGGAATAGCCACAAAAAAGCACAAAAAACGCAAAATGTTATTGTGTGTATGTGTTTTTTGTGGCCAATATATTGGGTTGCGGGCGAAGCCCGCCTTGTTCGCCGCAACCTCCTAACGCCTAATCGTCGTCGTCCTCGTCCTCGTCCTCGTCCTCGAAATCCTCGTCATCGAGTTCATCGTCGTCGTCGTCGAGATCGTCTTCGTCCTCCAGGTCGTCTTCGTTGGCGGGGTCTTGCTGTTCTTCCGTATTCTCGTGTTCTTTCTGTTCTTGGGGCTCGGGATTGTTGTCGGGTTCGGGCTCGGGCCGGGCGGAACTGGCGGAGGGATCGGATGGCGCGGGCTTGGTCTTATCGTCTTGCGCCTCTTCCGGAGTTTCGGTTTTGGCTGCGGGTTCGGACTGGCTGTCCTCTATCCAGTCGGCCTGCCGTGTTTTGGGGCGTGGCGGTTCCGGCGGCTTGGCCAGGTCCGGGTTGAGCGCGGCGAGGTCTTCGAGCCCTTTCAAGCCGAAGTGTTCGAGGAAGACATGAGTTGTTCCGTAGGTGAAAGGGCGGCCGGGCAGGTTGCTGCGGCCGACGATTTTGACCAGTTGCATTTCCATGAGCACGCGCAGGATGTGGTCCACGCTAACGCCGCGTACGGCTTCGATTTCGGCGCGCGTGAGCGGCTGCCGGTAGGCGACGATGGACAGCGTTTCCAGCGCGGGCCAGGAGAGGCGTTTGGGCTGGCCGAGATTGAGCAGGTGGCGCAACCATGGGCTGCAGACGGGGTCGCTTTGAAAGCGATAGCCGCCGGCGACTTCGTGGAGCAGGAAGCCGGTGTTGAGGTTGCGCAGTGTTTCGCCGAGTTCGGCGAGGGCGGCGGCGATGTCGGTGTCCTTGATTTTGGCAAAGGCCGATGCCGGGCCGTCCGGGGCCTTTTTGGCGACGTCGCGCAGGCAGGCGCGCATGTCTTTGATTGTCATGCCCTGATCCGACGCGAAAATCATTGCTCCCAGCGCCTGTTTCAGATCGGGGAGCGGAGCGGAATCCGTCATGATTCGTCCTCGTGCGGGTTGTCGGTGGCGTAAAGAGAGATGGATCCGAAATGGTCGTCTTGACGGACGCCCACCTGATGGAGACGAATGAGTTCCAGCAGCGCCAGAAACGTGCAAATGATTTCGTGGCGCGAGGCGTTGTCGCCGAACAGGTCGGTAAACCGCAGGGATGTCCGGCTGCGCAGCAGAGCCAGAATGTCGGCGATCTTGTCGGGAACCGTAAAGCGTTCGGCGGCGATTTCGGCGATTTCTTCGGGGCGACTGCGCGACAGGACTTCCTTGAAAGCGGTGATCAGATCGAAAATGCCGATGTCGGACAGGGCCACTCCTGCTTCGTCTTCGGGTTCGAGCGCGACATTGTCGCTGTGCAGCGCGAACACGTGTTCCTGAACGAATTCCTTGCGCTGCAGTTCCGCGGCCACGTCCTTGAATTTCTTGTATTCGACCAGTTGCCGGACGAGGTCCCAGCGCGGGTCCTCCTCTTCCTCCTCCTGTTCCGGGCGGTCTTCGACCGGCAGGAGCATGCGGCTTTTGATCATCATCAGCGTGGCGGCCATGACGATGAACTCGCCGGCGATGTTCAGGTCGAGCATCCGCATCAGGTTCATGTATTCCATGTACTGGTTCGTGATTTGCACCATGGGGATGTCGTAAATGTCCACCTCGTTCTTCTTGATGAGATAGAGCAGCAGATCGAGCGGCCCCTCGAAGACTTCCAGTTCCACTTTGTATTCTTCGGTCGGGCTCATTGGCGGGGTCCGTGTCCATCCAGACCCATGGCGGTGCGGGCCCGGTTCAGAGTTTCGCGGGCGGCCGCTTGCGCGCGTTCGGCGCCGCGGCGCAAGACGGCCTCGACACGTTCGAGATCGCGGGCCAGTTCGTCGCGTTTGCGCCGGAACGGCTCCAGCGTGTCTTGCATGATTTCGAAGAGCGCCTTCTTGGCCTCGCCATAGCCGAATCCGCCGGCGCGGTAGCGGTCCGCCATCGCCTGCGTTTCCGCCGGCCCGGCGAACAGACGGTAGAGCCGGAAGACGGTGCAGGTGTCCGGGTCCTTGGGCTCGGCCAGGCTTTTGCTGTCGGTGACAATGCGCATGACGCGCGCGCGCAATTCCTTTTCGTTTCCGAACAGCTCGAGATGGTTGTTGTAGGATTTGGACATTTTCTGACCGTCCGTGCCCGGCACAACGGCCACATCGTCGCGAATGCTGGGTTCGGGAATGGTGAAAACGGTTCCGAACATATTGTTGAACTTCAGCGCGATATCGCGTGTCACTTCCACATGCTGCTTCTGATCGCGGCCGACCGGAACGGTTGTGGACTGGTAGGCCAGAATGTCGGCCGCCATGAGCACGGGATAGGAGAACAGGCCGTGACTGGGTGTCAGGCCCTTGGCGATCTTGTCCTTGTATGAATGGCAGCGCTCCAGCAGGCCCATCGGGGTTACGACCGACAGGAGCCAGGTCAGTTCCGTTACTTCCGGCACGTCGCTTTGGCGGAAGAACACGGTGCGGTCCGGGTCGAGCCCGCAGGCCAGGAAGTCGAGCGCCACGTTGAGGGTTTCCTGCCGGAGCGCGTTCGCATCCGTTACGCTGGTCAAGGCATGGTAGTTGGCGATGAACAGATAGGCTTCGCCCTGGCTCTGCAGCTCGATGGCCGGCTTCATCATGCCGAACCAGTTGCCGATATGCAGCTTGCCCGAGGGCTGTATGCCCGACAGAATTCTCATCCGCATCCTCCCGAAATACGCCAATGGCGCGGCTCGGGGGAAAACATCGGGCATTCGCGCGCCGAAATCAAGCGAAAAAGGGCGGCGCCATTTGGGTGTTGATTTCCGCGCGGGAACGATGCAGGTTGCCGAATGTCGTCGAGCTTTCGCGCAAAACGGAAATGAGAACCACGAGGTGCTGCCATGGATCAGGTTCTATCGCGACTGGAAGAGAAGATTCGCCACGCGTCCTTGCCGGAACCGCAACGGAACGAACTGCTGGGCCTGACGGACGCCCTGCGCCGGGAGACGCGGCCGCTGGCGGAGAAGGACAGCGAGACGGCCGAAAGCATAGCGGGCTTCGTCCATGCGGCGACGCACGAAGCGTTGCGGCAGAAGGGCAATCCCAAGCTGCGCAAGCTGGCGGAAGAAGGGTTGCAGTCCTCGGTCGAGGATTTCGAGCAGACGCATCCGCGTCTGGTGGAAACCGTGAACGGCTTGTGCACGATCCTGTCGAACATCGGCATTTGACGTTGCGGCATTCGCATGCGCGCGTCCGCAACAACAGGGGGCAAGAGACCGGCATCGGCGCGGGAACCGGCCCGGCTGCTTCTGCTGTTCGTGGACGGACTGGGCTTGGCGCCGCCGGGGCCCGGCAATCCCGTCTCAAGAGCGGTTTGTCCGGCGTTGGCGGGTTTCCTTGCCGAGGCGCGCCCTCTGGACGCGACACTGGGCGTGCCGGGTCTGCCGCAAAGCGCCACAGGTCAAACCGCCTTGCTGACGGGCATCAATGCGGCGGCGCTGATGGGCCGTCATGTCGTCGGATTTCCAAACCGCGCGCTGGCGAAGCTGATAGAAGAACGCAATCTGTTGCTTTTGTTGCGGCAGGCCGGTTATGCGGCGGTCTTCGCCAATGCCTATTACGCCGACAATATCGGGATGGTGCGGCACGCGCGCCGAAAATCGGCGACAACCGTTGCCGCGCTGAGCGGAGGCGGGCGCGTCCGGCTTGCCGAGGACATGCTGCGCGGCATGGCCGTTTGTCACGATATCACGCGGGCGACGTTGCGGGCGCGCGGCTACGACGGCCCGCTAATCGAACCGGAAACGGCGGCGGATCACCTTCTGGGTGTCGCGATGAAGAACGATTTCACGATGTTCGAGCATTTTCTCGCCGACCGGGCCGGGCACGCTCGCTGCCAGCAGACCGCCGAGGCGGTTCTGGCCGACTACGACCGGTTCCTTGCCCGTCTGCTCGAACAAGCGGACGAAACGGGAGCAACGTTGATGCTGACCAGCGATCACGGAAACATTGAAAATCTGTCGTGCGGCGCCCATACCCTGAATCCTGTGCCGTGGGCGGTTGCGGGGCCGGACCGAACCGCTTTGCTGGACGGTCCGCGAGATTTGACCGACGTGGCGCCGCTTCTGCGAAACCATGTTGCGAAAGGATAGCCGGCCCATGGCCAAGCATAAGAAAAAGAAGAAGACCTGTTGCGGCAAGCGCAAGAAAGGCAAGGCGTGCAAGCGCTGCCCGAAACGGGGTTAAAGCGGGCTTCGCCCGCAACCCAAGTGTGCGGGTAATGTGAGTTTGCCCCGCACACTCACGCACTTGCAGATAATGCCGCCTCCATTTTTTGGCTGTTTATGGCAGAGGCGGCAGGATAAGGGGCTAATCCGCGCTGGAGATGTCGGCGTTTTCTCCTTCTCCGCCCGGCTGTCCGTCGGCGCCATAGCTGAGGATTTCGTAGGGCGCTCCGTCGCGGCCGGGAACCAGATAGACGTATTCGTTGCCCCACGGGTCCAGGGGAATCCGCCCGCCGTCCACATAGCCTTCCGGTCGCCAGTTGCGCGGGACGGGCTCGATGTCCGGCTTGCGGACCAATGCGTCCAAGCCCTGCTGCTGGGAGGGGAATGTGCCGTTGTCCAGCCGGTACAGGTTCAGGGCTTGTCGAAACGTGGCGATTTGCGACTGGGCGGCGGAGCGGCGCGCTTCGCCCAGTCTCGGCATGACCTGCACGCCGACCAGCGTCGCCAGTACGGCGATGATCATGACCACCACGAGAATTTCCATCAATGTGAATCCGCCGCGCCGGTCGCGGCGCTCATGGGTTTTTGCTTTATTCATCGGTCGCTGTTCCTTAAAGGTTCTGGCAAGCTGTTGTTTGAAGAGATACGAATTATGGGGCGTATCATATTTTGCCGGACTATTGAACACCCGCTTCGCTCAAGGTAACGAAGGGAACAAAGCAAATCGCCCCCTTTCGTTTCCTTCGTTGCCTTCTGTTCAATTCCTTCGGGTTGCGGGCGTCAGCCCGCCATAAGTCCCTTTATGCCGTCGGCCCGGAAAAAAGGGCGTCCATGTCCCGGCAACAGTCAAGAAAGATATCCACGAAATCAGGGTCGAATTGCGAACCTTTGCCGGATCGGATGGTTTCCACGACGGCATCGAGCGGAACAGGCGGCTGGTAGGCGCGGTCGTAGCGCAGGGCGTCGAACGTGTCGGCCAGGGCGACGATGCGCGCAACGGGGAGAAGGTCGGCTCCGCTCAGTCCGCGCGGGTAGCCTTTGCCGTCGGGTCGTTCGTGATGTGTCCAGGCGGTTTCCGCTTCCGCTTTCAGGAACGGGAAGGATCGGAGCAGATCGTAGCCGATTTCCGCATGGCGGCGCATGTGTTCGGCTTCCTTGGCCGTGAGCGCTTGCGGTTTCTGCAAGATATGGTCGGGCACCCCGATTTTGCCCAGATCGTGAAAATAGCCGCAGCGCCGGGCAACGGCGACCTGTTCGGAAGACCAGCCGGCCTTGGTTGCCAGGAAGCCGGCAAACTCGCCGGTTCGCTTGGCGTGCAGGGCGGAACCGGGGCAATGCGCATCGAGGGCCATAAGAAAGACATCCAGCAGCGTTTTGCTGTATTCGTCCAAATTGCTCGGCGCGCCGGAGCGGTTCAGATCGAGGATGTCGAGCCCAGGCAGGTAGGGCTCGGTCGCGAAGTCCGTCGGCGTTTCCATGCTTTTCAGCGTTTGCGAAATTTCCATTGTCATTTTCATGATGTCTTGAAGGCTGCCGGCGAAATCGTCCGGTTCGATCCGGTTCTTTTCCAGCGCCAGCGCCATAAGCTGCGCGCGTACCATGATGACGGTGAGCGGCTGATTGATGCGGTGCATGAGCGCGCCCATGAGCGAGCGGACGGCTTCCTTCTTGTGAGCCCGTTCCTGTTCCAGAGCCTGGCCGGTTTCGTCAGAAATGTCGTGCGCCATGACCGCGAACAATTCCGTATCCCGACCGGAACCGATGACGGTGAAACGGACGGTTCGGTCGGACTTTCCGGGGAGATTCGTCAGCGTCTCGCACACGGCATAGCCGCCGCTGTCCATCATGCGCTCGAACAAATGCGGGTCGGGACAGGCAAAGAATTCGGACAGGGCATGGCCCAGCGCCTGATCGAAGCGAGCCAGCCCCGCAAGACGCAGAAAGGCCTGGTTCGCGCGGGCGATCGTCTGGCTTCGATCAACCAGCAGCATCGTGTGCGGATTGGAATCAATCATCTGTTCCAACTGCCGCTTGGCGGCTTCGATTACCGTTGGATCAGGGGTTCCCGCAGCGGGAACGGAGAACGCTGTCGGTTCATTGGGCATGAGGGAAACATGGCGGAAACAGCCGGTTGCGTCAAGCGGTATTCGCAAAGGCCGATTCGATCATGGCGACGACATCGGTCAGGGAATGGATGGACTGCAGGCGGCGGGCAATGTCCGCCCGGCTTCTAGTTGTAGCGAGATACTTGAGCAAAAACGGCCGGAAATGCAGAGCGGCGCCCACTTCGGGATTCCGGTCGGACTTGCGGCGGCGGCGCGGATCCCGTTCCTTGAGCAGGGCGAGCAGGCGCAAATGCTCGAGCATGGCGGCCTTGCGATCCGTCGGGGTTGGCGGGGCGGGCGCCGTTCCCCGGATCCGTTGGCGGATGCTGTCGAAGAGCCAGGGCGCGCCGATGGCGGCGCGGCCGATCATGACGCCGTCCACGCCGGTTTCGCGCCGCATGCGCAGCGCGTCTTCGGCCGTCGTCACGCCGCCGTTGCCGATGACGGGAATGCGGCAGGCGGCCTTGACGCGGGCAAGCGTGTTCCAATCGGCCGGGCCGCCGTGCTTCTTGTCCGTTGTTCGCGCATGAAAGGCGATGGCCGCCGCGCCGCCTTCCTCCGCCGCCTGTGCCAGTTCGAGCGCGCGAATCGCATCGGCACGCGGCCCGATCCGGGTCTTGACCGTGACCGGCAACGATACGGCGGCGGTCATGGCGCGCACGATGTCGCGGATGGTTTCGGGCGAGCGCATGAGCGCGGCGCCGCAACCTTTGGCGACGATCTTGCGCACGGGACAGCCCGCATTCACATCCACAAGATCGAAACGGTTCATGCGTTCGACAAGGGCGGTGGCTTCGGCCATGACGCCGGGATCGCGGCCGTAGAGATGCGCGGCAACCGGCCGTTCGTCCGGCAGCGTCTCGAGCAGGAACAAGGTGGGGCGCGAGCCGCGCACCAGTCCCTCGGCGTTGACCACTTCCGTATAGGTCAGGCCGCAGCCCGCCCGGCGGCAGACAAGCCGGAAGGCGGCATCGGTATAGCCGGCCATCGGCGCGAGCACGAAGGGAAACGGTACGGAAAGCGGCCCGATGCGCAAAGGGGATTCAGGCTCCCGGGCTTCTTCGGATGGCACGGCAAGCGACATGCGATTCCTTTCCTTTCGTTCCGTGTGGCGGGAAACATCTCCCGCGTTAGAGCCTTTTTCAACAAGATACACGCTTAATCGTGTATAATTTCCAGAAGATGAAACTACGAAACACGCGAAAATCGCGAAAGGGAGGCTCTTGCAAAACCCCGGCCGCAAGAAGGAATGGCAGAGTAGACGAGGCGTCCCGCCTCGTCAAACGCGGCGAGACGCCGCGTCTACCATGGATAGCCGCAGGGTTTTGCAAGAGCCTTGGGAAATAGAAGAACAACTATTCGCGTGTTTCGTCATTCGTCATTTATGGCGCGGTCACAGAGCTTGTTGCTTGTCCTAAAATGTCGTTAACTAAGCGCCATTCGGGACCAGCCACCCCTCCCGGACGAGCCAGGGCCGAACGGTTTCGACGGGCAGCCCTTCGATATTCGTTGCCGAGCCTTCAAACGATTCGATGATGAGATCGGCATGCTGGCCGATGTCGTAGCCGCCCGCTTTGTCGAGCGGGTTGACGTGCCGGAAATAGGCGCCGATTTGCTCGTCGCCGAGCGTTTGGAAGGTCACGCGCGAGATGTCCGTGCGCGTTTCGGTTCGGTTCGTGTTGGGCGAGAAGAGCGCGGTGGCGGTCAGCACACGATGCGTGCGGCCGGACAAGGCGCGAAAGAAGCGAAAAGCCTCCGCCAGGTCGGCCGGCTTGTGCATGGCGCGCCCCTCGAACTCGATGACGGTGTCGGCCGCGACGATGCCGCTGTCTGGATGGCGAGCGCGACAGGCCTCGCATTTGCGCAGGGCATTGACGCGGCAGGCGGTGTCCGGCGGCACGGCGCCTTCTTCCTCTTCCGCCTGCGTCACGACCACGCGGAATTCCACGCCCAATTCGGCCAGTATCCGTCGCCGCCGCTCCGACGCCGAAGCCAGAATCAGCGGATGGCGCCGGGGTTTCGCCATGACCGTCCCTCGGCTACGCGATCGTCACGAACTTTTCGCCGGGCACCCCGCAGATGGGGCATTCGTCCGGCGCGGCGCCGACGACCGTGTTGCCGCACACCGGGCAGACGACGATGCGCTCGGCTTCGAAATCGCCGCCGGCCACGAGGGCGGCGGACGCCTTTTCGTACAGCCCGTGATGGATTTTCTCGACCGCATTGGCGAACTGGAACGATTTTAGAGCGGCCTTGGCGCCTTCCTGCTTCGCCTCTTCGATGAAGGCGGGATACATGGCGGTGAACTCGTGGCTCTCGCCCTCCGCCGCCGCCTTCAGGTTCGTCGCCGTATCGCCGATGCCGCCCAGCGCTCGCAGATGGGCGTGGGCATGGATCGTTTCCGCCTCGGCCGCCGCGCGGAACAGACGGGCGATGCCCGGCTTGCCTTCCGCATCGGCTGTTTTCGCGAAGGCCAGATACTTGCGGTTGGCCTGGCTTTCCCCCGCAAACGCTTCCTTGAGATTGTCCTGTGTCGCCATGATGCTCTCCTTGTCGTTGCTGTTAATGGAATGGCGGCAAGGAAAACACGGCCGACACGGCCGCGTCAAGCGGCAATTGCCGGGAAAACAGCAAAGGTGTTCCCGCCTTTCGGGATGCGGCCGTGCGCCGTCATGCGCCGGAAGCCGCTTTCGCATTCGCCCGGTACAGCGGCTGGCCGGCGACGGTTTCGATGCGCGCTTTGCCGTCGTCGAGCAGAGATTGCAGGACGGGGAGAACGTCGGGAAGGGGGCGGCCGGCCATGGCGGCGATGTTCTCGGCGGTATCGGGATGGCGACGCAGAAGAGCAAGCACGGTTTCCCCGGCCAGTTCGTGGCGGGACGCGGGCGCCGGGCCGCTTTGGAATCGGGCGATGATTTCGGCAGGCGGATCGAAAAGGGCGGCCAGGTTTCGCAACTCGTCCGGTCCCGCCGGCTGCACGAAAGTTTCCGCCGGCGGCCGCACGGCGGTGTTCAACTGCACGCTGTCGGGGTGGAGGCTCCGCACAAGCGCCGCGATGCGTTGGACGTCTTGCGGGCGCGTGTTCAGGCCGGGAACCAGAAAGACTTCCACCCAGAGCGTGCCGGAGAACCCGGAACGAAATTCGCGATAGCCTTGTACTATGGCGTCGAAATCCAGGCTGGAATGCGGACGGTTGACGCGCGCGAACGACGCGGCATCCCATGCGCTGAGCGAGACTTTGACCAGATTTGCCTTGGCAGCCGACGCGCGCACGGCGGGCTCGGAAAACAACGAGCCGTTGCTCAGAAGCGCGACGGGAAGGGCCGACTGTTCGCGCGCGAATTCGATTAGGTCCCCGAATCCGGCATGGAGGGTGGGCTCGCCCGAGCCCGAAAGCGTAATCCAGTCGGCCTCTCCGTCCTCGCGCAGCCAGCGGGTCAGTTCCTCCTGCACATCCCGTAACGAAACGCATTCTCCGCGCGCGACAGTTGTGTCGAACCCGGCGCCGAGCTGGCAGAAGACGCAATCGAACGAGCAGGTCTTGTGCGGGGTGAGGTCCACGCCCAGCGAGCGGCCCAGCCGCCGCGAGGGGACGGGGCCGAAAATGTAGCGAAAAGGATGGCGGTTCGGCATGCGCGCACCCTGCCGGAGACGGACGGCGAGGTCAACGAAAAAAAGATCAAGACGCGAAGTTTGTGCTTGATGGTCGCAACATGAAAGACTACATATAGCCCGTTTGTTCGGGTCGGCAATGCGGATGCGTTTACGGAAAGCGTGAAAAGGAGGGGCGGACATGAGTCGAAACATGCTGGCTTGGGCGTGGTGGAGAATGGCGGCGGGCTTGGTTGTCGCGTGCCTGGTTGTTTCCGCCCCGGTTTCTTTGCGCGCCGACGCGGATATTGTCAAGAAGCTGGCGGCCTTGACCGCCGCCGATGGCGAGGAGGAGGCCGAGGACGACGATGCGGGCGACGGCATGTCCGTTCTCGCCACCAAGACGCTGTGGCGCATGCGCGTGATCCGCGAGACGCCGGAAGTCATTGACCAGTCCGGCCAGGTCGTGCATGGAAGCGTGCGAACGAAAACCAACCTGGGCAACTGGTTCCGCGGCAACAAGGGCGCCACGCTGCCGGAGGATCAGTGGGAGGTTGTCGCCGTGAAGCCCGCGGACGTCGCAACCCTGCCGACCGAAACGCCTGCGGACTGGATGATGCCGGATTTCGACGACACAAGCTGGACACGGCGCCGGGCTCCGCTGCTGTCGAACTTCTGGTCGCCCGATCAGGAGTGGAAGGCCATTCTGCTGCGTGGCGCATTCGGCGTGACCGATCCCGCCAAGGCGGGCGATCTTACGTTTTCGATGAGTTTTCGCGGCGGCGCGGTGGTGTATCTTAACGGCCAGGAGGTCGCGCGCGCCTACATGCCCGAGGGCGAAGTTTCGCTGGCCACGCCGGCTCTGCCCTATCCGAAATCGGCCGATCTCGATCCCGATGGCTTCCTGCTGGACTGGGGCCGGCAAACCACGCGGCGCGCACTCGCGGGTCGTCCTCAGGAAATCAAGGATCGCGTGGAGAGCCGGACGCGCCGGATGCAGGATGTCGTCATACCGGCTCGGCATCTGCGCCCCGGTGTCAATGTGCTGGCTGTGGCGGTCCGGCGGGCGCCGACACCGGGCTGGCGCTATGTCACCCGTCGTCAGCGCGCCACCAGTGTCGGAGCCGATCACTGGTGGTTCCGGCTCGGCCTGCTCTCGATTCGGCTGCGGGCGGAACCCACGCAGGCGGTGGTGGGGAACGTCGGACCTGTTTCGGGCCGCGGCCTGACCATCTGGAACCAGAACATTCTGGAGAAAGTGACTCCCGACGATTTTTCCAATCCCTTCGCGCCGTTGCGGCCCGTGCGCATTGTCGGGGTGCGAAACGGCGTTTTCGCGGGCCAGGTGGTGCTGGGCGACGACAAGCCGATCGAAGGGCTCTCGGTGACGGCATCCGATCTCAAAGGTCCGGGCGTTATTCCCTCCGCGGCTGTCCGGGTACGCTATGCGCTGCCGGACGGGGCGGGCAACACGTTCGACACGCTGGAGGAAGTTGTTCCAACCACCGTGCCCGTTTCTTCCGGCGGCGGTCTGGCCGTGCAACCGCTTTGGATTACGGTGGAGGTCCCGAAAGAGGCAAGGGCCGGCGAGTACACGGGCACGCTAACGGTTGCCGCCAAGGGAGTCGAGCCGCGCGAGGTTCCGCTGTCGGTTGGCATCAGCGACTGGACCCTGCCTCCGGGCGGCGAGTTCGCGGTGCACATGGATTTCATGCAGTCGCCGGACACGGTGGCCATGGCCTACGGTGTTCCGATGTGGTCGGACGAGCACATGAGATTGCTGGACCGGACGTTCGCCCTGCTGGCGGGCATGGGCAACAAGACCCTGTTCGTCCCGGCCATTCGCCGCACCCATATGGGCAACGAGCACGCCATGGTTCGCTGGATTCGCGACGACGAAGGCGAATTGCAGCCGGAGTTCACGATCGTCGAGAAATACCTGGACGCCGCTCTGAAACACATGACGCATATTCCCGGCGTGATTCTCTATTGCTGGGAGCCGCCCTCGAGCCAGGGCCATGCCGGCGGGACGGGCACGGCCGCCCGCATGCACGACAAGCCCATTCTCTACACCCTGTACGATCCCGACGAAGACGAATACATGGAGGCGCGGGGACCGGACTGGGGCACGCCGGAAGCGCGCGTTTTCTGGAAAAAAGTGACCGACGGCATTCAGCCTGTACTGGCCAAGCGCGGCCTCCAGAATTCGCTCCTGTTCGGATTGCTGGGAGATCATCGGGCCACCAAGCAGGCGATGGACGACATCTGCAACGGGGTGCCGAACGCGAAGTGGGCCATTCACTCCCACTACCGGGCCGAAAGCTGGGAAGGCTACGAGATGGGCATGTGGATCGCCTTATGGGGGCTGGGATACCGGCTTACCGATCCCGCCAACGGCTACTCCTTCGGGTGGTCGAACCCGCGCTGGTCCGCCTATTTCCCGCGCGAAATGTCGCTGCGCAGCAGCCTCACCGAATACCGTGTCAAGGCGGAGGCCTATATCGGGGCCAAGCGCGGCCGCGATTTTGTCACCCTGCGCAGCGGGCCGAAGGGCTTGGGGCGACTGGGCGCCGATTTCTGGGTGGTGCTGAAGGATGGACGCGGCCGGCCGCGCAGCACGCTGGCCGGACGCTATCCGGAGTCCGCCTGGGGGCAGCTCAACATCAACAACGGTGTTCCGCGAGTGTTGGGGCGCGGCCAGAACGGTCCGGTTCCGACCGTGCGCTCCGAAACGTTTCGGGAAGCCGCGCAGGACATCGAAGTGCGCGTGTATATTGAAAAGGCGTTGCTGGACGCGGAAGCCGAGGCACGCCTCGGCAAGGACCTGATGCAACGCTGCCGAGCGGCGCTCGACGAACGCATCCGGTTCGCCAACCGATGCTCCGCCTACCAGGCCGCCGGACAAACCGATGCCTGGTTCATCGGTTCGGGATGGCAGGACCGGGCCCGGCTTCTGTACGAGCTGGCGGCCGAAGTGTCGCAAAAGTTCAAGGATCGGCCGCCCGAACCCGTACTGGGCGATGCCGAGGAACCCGAAGCCGAGCCCGACGAATAATCAGCAGGAAAAAGAGGGTGCCGTCATGAATGGAAACAGAATGCATCTCGTTCGTTTCGCCGTTGCGCTTGCCGCCGTTTTGCCCGCGAGCGCGAGCAAGGCCAACAGCGTGGAACTCGAAGCGACGCACGGGGCAACCATCGCGCGCGAGGCGGCCTGGATTGCCAGCGGCATTCCCTTCGCCAAAGGCCAGTTGCGCGATGCGAGTCGCTTGACCGTTGCCGTCGGCGGCCGCGCCATTCCGGCGCAGTTCACGCCGCTAGCGCCCTGGGAAGACGGCTCCGTGCGCTGGGCCTTGATGGACACGCGCGTTGCGCTTCCCGCCGAAGGCGCCGTCAAGATGGCGTTGACCGATGCGGGCAAGAATCCGGCGCCTGCGCAGCCGGTCGCGCTGAAGCAAGGGTCCGATGCCGTTACGGTAACCACGGGGCCCCTCGCGCTGGTTCTGAGCACGAAGCAACCCGGCTTGATTCAATCCCTGAGCGTGGACGGACGCGAGCGGATCACTCGCGCCGGCAAAGGCCCGGTGTTGACGACCGTTGACGGCAAAGAAGTCGCCGCGGCGGCGCCGGATACGGTTGTTGTCGAGCGCAACGGTCCCATGCGCGCGATCGTATGTCTGCGCGGCGGCTTTCCCGGCGTGCATAACGGCCTGCTCAAATACACGGCCCGTTTCCATGTCTTCGCGGGACAGTCCTATGTGAAAGTCGAGTTCTGGCTGGAAAACCAAGGGGCCGACGGACGCGGCAAAACAAAGCCCGAATGGTTCGCGTTCGACAGTCTGGCGCTCGATTTCGGCGTCGGTCTTGGCGACGGGGTCAAGGCGCATTGCGAAGGCGTGAGCGCCGCCGCGCCGTTCCGCGTGCTCCAGATTTGCCGCAAAGGCGAAGGCCGCAACGTGCCGCATTACACGGACGAGAATTTCGTCTACACGATTCGATCCGGCACGGAAACAGTGAAAGAGGGCGAGAGGACGGACGGGCTCGTTCGCTTGCAGGGCTCGGCAGGCGCGCTGACCGTCGGCATCCGTCATTTCTGGCAGAACTACGAAAAGGCCATCGAGTACGACGGCAACGCCCTGCGCCTATGGCTTTGGCCAACCGAAGGCGAATGGCCGCGTCCGGCCGGCGGTTTCGGATCGCGGTACGCTCGCCGATTGTCCAAAATGTTCGCCAAAAATCGCTACATGCTGCCCGGCTCGGTTCACAAGGGCCACGAATTCATCCTCGATGTTTCGGATCGGCCCGTCGAGGCCGTGGCCGCCGATCTTTCGCAGCCGGCGTTCGCGCGCGCGCCGGCGGAACACTACGCGCGGACCGATGCCATGCCCGGCTTGTTTGTCGCCGGCCCCATCGCCACCGGCAATCGGACCGCCGACTTCAAGTTGAGGGGTGTCGAACGCATGGGCACGGTCGTGGCGGACCCGGCGCACGAGGGCAGCCTGTTTTCCGCGCGCCGCGAGCACAGCCGGTTTCATCTCGGCTATCTCACCGACCAGTCCTATTGGCACGGCTGGATGGATTTCGGCGATCTGTCCGTGCCTGGCAAAGGCCACGTGTCGCTCCATTACGACTGGCCCATGCTGG
>SLKS01000373.1 GCA_007134465.1 Kiritimatiellia bacterium
CCTGCATGGTCAGTCGCGGCAAGCCCAGCAACGGCGGGGCTTCCAGCATCAGCGGGATCATGACCAACGCGCCGCCGATTCCGAGCAGGCCGGAAAGGAATCCACCCAGCGCGCCCAGAACTAGGAATACGGCGAAGCCATGCACGAAACACCTGTAGGCATCAATGCCGGAAACTGCGCTGGCCGGTGAACATCATGGCCGCGCCATGCTCGTTGCAGGCTTCGATGCTTTCGAAATCGCGCTCGGAGCCGCCCGGCTGAATCACCGCCGTCACCCCCTCGCGCAGACCCACCTCGATCCCGTCGCGGAACGGGAAGAAGGCGTCGGAAACCATGCAGGCTCCGGGCAGACCGCCTCGCAATTCGGCGACGGTCCGATCGAGTTCGGCTTTGGCATCGACATCCGTCAACGCGTTGTACGGCGTGCGGAAACGTTCCCAGCAAAGACGGTCGGCCAGCTTGCGATAGGCCTTGTCGCGCGCGATTTCCGCCACGCCAACCCGGTCCTGCTCGCCGGTTCCGATCCCGACCGTTACCCCGTCCTTGACATAGAGCACGGAGTTGCTAGTGACCCCGGCCTCGACCAGCCAGCCGAACAGCATATCGTCGTATTCCCGTTCCGTAGGCTGCCGGTTCACGGCATACTCCCGTCCCTTGTACTGCGTTCGCGCGGGCAGGAGATCCTCCTTCTTGCGAGCCTGCGGCACGAACGACCATTGCGCAACAAGCCCGCCGTCCATCAGCGACTTGAAGTCCACGAACCGGGCGCCGTCGTATTCGGCCAACCGGTCCATGCGCCCAATGCGCATGACGCGCAAATTCTTCTTCTTTCCGAACAAATCCATCACGCCTTCGGCGAATTCCGGGGCGACCACGACTTCGGCGTAATTCTCCACGATCAGCTCGGCCGTCTCGCGATCCACCTCCCGGTTGAGCGCGATCGCTCCGCCGAACGCCGCCAGGCGATCGGCCATGTTCGCCCGAGCATAGGCGTCGGCCAGCGTGTCGGCCCGCGCCACGCCGCACGGATTGTTGTGCTTCACGATCACCGCGCAGGGGCGTTCCGTCAGATAACGCAATATGTTCAGCGCATTGTCTGCGTCCGTTATGTTCGTCTTGCCCGGATGCTTGCCCGACTGCAAGAGTTCCACATCGGATGCCAGCGCGCGGCCGGGTTGCAGACAAGTCACGCCGCCAAGCGCGAGGTTGCCGTTGACCAGTCTGTACAACGCGGCTTCCTGGCCGGGATTTTCCCCGTAGCGCAACCCTTTCTTGACGCCGTCAATCAGCCACGACGCCTTTTCGTACACAAGGGTCTGGCGCGCAGGTCCGTCGCCGAAGGCAACTTCCATGCGCTCGGGGAAATGATCGTCCATAACGGTTTTGTAGGCGGCTTTGAGGTCTTGGCTCATACGGATGTTCCTTTCCTGTTTTTCACTTCTCCGGCGACATTCTGCTGCATCTGACCTTCATTCCGGCGGCGCGTAGGCCCAGAAAGCGTACACGCGCGACTGCGGCGCGCCCCACGTCGCGTCCAGCGTGAAACGAAGAGCCTCGACCTCGCCGGACAGCGCGAACCGGACATGCCGTTGAATGTTGTCTGTCGCGCACGCCTGTTCCTGCCAGGATCCGCCCGGCGTGCGCGTTTCCAGCCGAAAAGCTTTGGGCATGACATCGGGCGGCGCCGAAAGCTGGTCGTCCTTCTGATGATCGCTCATGACAATGTTCCGATCCAGCGCGCTATCCAGGACTAGGGAGACGACCGGATCGCGCAGCGGCGGCGTGAAACGATAGACCAGCCAGTCGCCCGGGCCGCCCGTCCAGGCGTGAACCGCATCGCCGACCGGGCGGTTGATCCCGTCGCGAACCGGTTCGGGATCGCCTCGCGAAGCGGTCAGTTCCGCTTCGGCCGTTGCGGCGGGAATCTGCTGAAGAATGCCGGGCACATAGGCGTCGTCGGCAATCAGCCGTTGCTGCAGCTCGGGGATATGCGCGAGAACGCCCGCAGGCTCGATCCCGCGCCCGACGGCCATCGCGGCTGCCGTTCCCAGCGCCTGGCCCATGGAGCAGCAGGTACCCATGACGCGCGCCGAACTCATGGCCGCGTGCGTGGCGCTGGCCACGCGGCCGGCGAACATCAGGTTCGGCACATTTCGCGAATACAGGCAGCGGTACGGAATGCCGTAGGGAGACGGGGCCGGATGAAAAATCGTGGGCGGCGCGCCGAGTTTCACGGCTCGGAATCCGGCCGGATGATGATCGTCCATGCTCCACCCGCCATAGGCAACGATGTCCTCGAACAGGCCGCCCGCCTCCACGTCGCCCTGGGTCAGCACATGCGCACCCGCATAGCGGCGGCTTTCGCGCTTGCCCGGCAGGAACTGAATCCAATCCAGCGCCCAGTTCTTCGCTTCGGCAGTATGCGGGCAGCGATTCTTGATATGATCCCATACCCCGAAAACGATCCGCAACAGTTCGTCGCGCACCTGTTCGGTATCGCGGATGCTGTCGGCTTCGCCGCCCAGTTCCACCCACCAGTAGCCCATGGTCCACCAGCGATGGCCGCGGGCGCCATTCGGCAAGTCTTCGCAGCGTTCGTACGTTTCGGCCCAGGCGGGAGGATCGAAGGGCTGCGGCCGTTCGAACTGCCGCGCCTGGAAAAGGCAGGTCATGCCCATGGTCCGCGCATCGGCCGTTTCCGGCGCGATCGGTTCGCCGTATTCGGAACGCGCCTCGCGTCCCATGCGAAAGTCCGCCCCGGTCAAGGGCGCCAGCGCGCCGTCGCCGGAACAGTCGGCGAAGATTTTCGCCTCCACTTTACGCCAAGTCTGCGTGGTCAACTGCCAGCCGGCAACCGATGCAATCCTGCCGCCATCCATAGCGGCGTCCACGCACGCGCAATTGAGCAACAGCTCGATGTTGGGCTCGCGCCGGACGGTTTCGAAAAGAATCAAGTCCCAGATCGAATAGCTGCGGTTCGGATTGCGCGCCAGGTTCTCGAGACGAATCTCTTCGAGAATGCCCGTTTCCCGCATGTTCTTGCGCGAGTTGTGCACGTCGGCGCCGCCAATATGCACGCGGCACTCGCTGGACGCGTTGCCGCCCAGAACCGGCCGCTCGTGCATCAGCGCAACTTTGGCTCCGTGCCGTGCAGCCGCCACCGCCGCGCAAAGCCCGGCCATGCCGCCGCCCACCACGCACAGATCCGCTTTCATCGTCGTTGTCGGGAAACCGCCCATTTCGTTCCTTTCCGCAGTCAAACCCAAAAAGAATGGTGTAATCGTTTTCCGACAGCGCCGCAACAGCATTTTAGCCAAAAAACGGCTTGTCGCCGCATTCCCTTCTTTGCTACTTCTTCCGTTCTTTCGTATCTTCCCTTCGCAAAGGAGGCCCGACGATGAAACGAGTTGTGGGAACAACGGCCCGCGGCATTCGCATTCCGATCGTACACCGGGGCGATCCGCTGCCAACGATCGTCGCCGACAGCGTGCTGCATGCCGCCGAAACCGGCGGGTATGGCGTCAAGGATCGGGACGTGGTGGGCATCACCGAATCTGTTGTCGCGCGCGCCCAGGGCAATTACGCCTCCGTGGACGACATCGCGGCGGATGTGCGCGACAAATTCGGAACCGAGACGCTGGGCGTCGTTTTCCCGATCCTCAGCCGCAACCGCTACGCGGTTCTGCTCAAAGGCATTGCGCGCGGCGCACGGCATGTCGTCTTGCAACTGAGCTTCCCGTCCGACGAAGTCGGCAATTGCCTGGCGGATCCCGACCGCATGGACGAACTCGGCATTGATCCCTGGACGGATACACTTACGGAGGAACAGTTCAGGGCCGCCTTCGGCAACAGCCTCCACCCCTTCACCGGAGTGGATTACGTGGCGTATTACCGGTCGCTGGCGGAAGCCGAGGGCGCGCGTTGCACCATCCTCTTTTCCAACCGGCCCCAAACCGTTCTGGAACACGCGCGCCGCGTGCTCGCCTGCGACATTCACACGCGGCACCGAACCAAACGCTTGCTGCAAGCCGCCGGAGCGGAAACCGTCTTCTGCCTGGACGACATTCTCGTCGCGCCGGTCAACGGCAGCGGCCACAACCCGGACTACGGGCTGCTCGGCTCCAACAAGGCCACGGAAACCAGCGTCAAGCTGTTCCCGCGCGACGGCCAGGCGCTGGTGGACGGCATCCAGGAGCAGTTTAGCAAGAAAACCGGCAAAACAGTAGAGGTCATGATCTACGGCGACGGCGCCTTCAAGGATCCCGTGGGTCGCATCTGGGAGCTGGCCGATCCGGTCGTCTCGCCCGCCTTTACCGCCGGATTAATAGGGCTTCCGAACGAAATCAAGATCAAATTTCTGGCCGACAACCAGTTCGCCGACCTGACCGGCGAACCCTTGCGGCAAGCCATCGCCAAGCATATCCGGGAAAAGAAGGAGAATCTGGTCGGCGCCATGGAAGCGCAGGGCACGACGCCCCGTCGCCTGACGGATCTGATCGGATCGCTCTGCGATCTCGTGTCCGGCAGCGGCGACAAAGGCACGCCCGTGGTCCATATCCAGGGCTATTTCGACCATTACGCGGTTGAAGATTGACCGTGTCCCGACCATTGCCGCCGACAGCGGCGCAGCAGGGGCGGCGAGGCAAAGAGCAATTCGCCTGTCCGCGCGTCGGTAAAAAGCTGAACGCTGTAGCCGGTGGCGGCAAGGGAGCCGTCGGGCTTGCGGACGGCATATTCGATATCCAGCCGTGCCGCCTCGTTCCATACCAGCACGGCTTCCGTAACGACGAGTTCGTCGAGCAGCAGCGGTTTGGCATAGTCCACGTGAAAACGCACGATCGGCGCGCGCAGTCCGGCCTCATGCAAGGCCTCGTACGACAACCCGGCCGTGCGTCGCGCTTCCGTGGAGGCATCTTCGAAATAGGCGGCGTAGCGGCCATGCCAGACAATGCCCATGAAATCAACCTCTCCGAACTGGACGCGGCGGCGAACCTGCGCAACAAC
>SLKS01000251.1 GCA_007134465.1 Kiritimatiellia bacterium
AAGCCCGCCTGCAACGCTGTAGCACTGCGGGCAGGTCGTCCCCCGTAGTCGTCGCCGTAGTCGTGTTCCGTTCTTGTGCCGATCTCCGACCTCTGAATCCTGCCCTATGGGTTGCGGGCGTCAGCCCGCCTTCGCGCGATTCGCGGGCTTTCTCATATTTTTTCCCCGCGAATCACGCGAATTGACACGAAAAAGTTCACGTCCCCCATTCGCGGTTATTCGCGTGATTCGCGGGCGATCTCTTCCGCTTCTTTTCCGCTGCACGAAGCCATTTCCTGCGCCAGTCGAGCCAGCTCGTCCCGCATGGAGCAAACCGGCTTCCAGCCGAGTTCGGTCCGTATTCCGCCGCTGTCGACAACCAGCGAACCGAGCAGCCGCTCGACGGCATCTGTTTTTCCGGCCATTCTTCCCGCCAGCCGCAACCAGGCTTCCGGCACGGGCAAGAGCCTCGGTTTTCTTCCGAAGGCCGCCGCCAATCGCCGCACCAGCTCCGGCGACGACACTTCGTCGTCGTCGGATACCACATAGGTTTTCCCCGCCGCCTTCTCCTGTTCGACACAGGCGACAATGGCATCCGCCATGTTGGAGAGCCCGATCAGACTGCGCGCATTTCTCACGCGTCCCAACGGCAACGGCACGCCCCGCGCCACCAGTTCGGCCAGCTTGCGGAAGTTGGCCTTCACGCCCGGCCCGTATATCAGGGGCGGCCGCAGGATCGTCGCAGCCATGCCCGTTTCCGACTCGATGGCGCGAAGCGCCTGTTCCGCTTCCCATTTGGATACGGCATAGGGATCCTGCGGATCGGGCTCGTCCGCCTCCGTAAACGGGCGTTTGCCTCCCGCGCCGCCCGACGTTTCGCCATGCACCTTGACCGTGCTCAAGAAGACCAAGCGCTTCGCATGGGCGCGCGCGGCGCATTGCGCTAGCCGTTGGGTTCCGTCCCTGTTGACCGCGCGGAAAGCGGCCAGCGGGTCGGCGGCGCGATCGCGCATGACATGCACGCGCGCCGCCAGATGGACCACAACCTCCACGCCGCGCAACGCCGTGTCCCAGTCGGTCTGCGGCCCGATATCGCCCACGACAACCGAGCGGCAGCCTTCCGGCAGCGGCGCCGGCCGCCATTGCGCGCCGACAACGGCATGCCCGCGCTTCCGCAGCGCGCGGCATACCTCCGTACCGACAAATCCGTCGGGGCCCGTCACGAGAATCATGGCATAAATCTCCTGTCCCTCTCGCGCACATTCGTGTGGATAGCGGGCTTTTCCCTGTCTTTTCCCCGCGAATCACGCGAATTGACGCGAAAAAAGTTCACGCCCCCATTCGCGCATATTCGCGTGATTAGCGGGTTATCTTCGTCCGTTCAAACATCTTCATCCGTGTCCCGAATCAGCGGCTAGGCGCAGCTCGTGGTACACGGCCATCGTTTGTTCGACCGCTTTCTCGATGCCGAACTTCTGTTCGGCCAATGCGCGGCTTGCCCGGCCCATGTCGGCTCGTAGCTCCGGGCGTTCCGCCAGAAACCCGATCGCCGCCGCCAGCGCCTCCGCATTGCGCGGCGGAACCACAATGCCGTTTTCGCCTTGTTGCCAATTTGTCTTCGCGTTTATTGGCGTGATTGGCGGGTTCCCGTTTAAACCTCCAACCGTTTCCCTGCACCCGGCCACATCGGTCGTCACAATGGGCAATCCGCAGGCCGCCGCTTCGATCAGCGATTTCGGCAAGCCCTCCCGATAGCTGGGCAGAACGGCCATGTCGGCCTCGCGATACAGATCGTGAACGTCCGACCGTTGCCCCGGCATTTCCAAAGCGCCATCCGCCTGCGCTTCGTCAAGGAGCGTTTGCGGAACCGCATGGGGATTCGCCGAATCCGGCGCGCCGACCAGCACCAGCCGTACCGGCGCCTTCCGTTCGCGCAGCAGGCGAGCCGCCTGCGCATACTCGGCCACGCCCTTGTCGAGCAGCAGTCGCGACACCATGACTGCCCGCGCAACGGCGCGGACCGGACGCGCGGACGGCGGACGGAAAACGGCCAGATCAACGCCGGACCCGCGAATCAGGCGAATGCGGTCCGGCGCGACACCCGCCCGCTCCAACGCCTCGCGATCCGTCGCGTTCTGCACGATTAGCAGCGTCTGCGGGCGATTGAACAGCCTGCGGAAGCAAAAGAGAACCAGCCGCCCGATCAGGCGAACATGCGGCCGGTCCGCCGTGGAAAGATAGCCCATTCCGGCCAAGGCATTGACCACGCAGGGGATCCGGGCCAGGCGCGCGGCGATCGAGCCGTACAAGACGGGCTTCATGGCCACATGATGGACAAGATCCGGTTTCTCGCGACGGTACAAACGATACAGGCGAATCAGATAGCCCAGATCGCGCAACGGATTGACGCTGCCGCGCCGCAGCCGCAGCGGATGAATGCGAATATCGGCCCGCTCGATTTCCGGGGCCGCATCCGAGACTTGTGCGGCCAGGCCCACGTCCCAGCCCGCCTTGCGCGCCGCCAGCGCGACCGGCAGCCGGTGCGACCGGAAATACCAATCCTCGGAAACGACAAACAGCAATTTCATGGTCCGCACACTCTAAACTATGGCCCGGGCTGGTCAAACCAAATCATCCGATTTGCGAACATTGCGCTTGCCATACGCCGAACGGTTTGCTTACAAATAGCCGAATGATATTCAGACGTTTTGCCGAATGGAATCTCTTTGTCTCGCAACATCGCCACGGAGGCATCCTTGCATGCGATCGCATCGGATGCTGCCGGCAGCGATGACACGCTGGACGACGACACGGCGCGCGCCTATTTGCAGGCATTGGAACGGCTGATGGTATCCGAGCCTCTGCCAGCCTGGAATCCGCACATGCGATCATCCACCTCGCTACGCAAATCTCCTAAACGCCATCTATGCGATCCGTCGCTGGCGCTGGGGGCGCTTGGGATGACGGCGCGAAAACTGGCTTCCGACTTGCCATTCCTTGGAATGCTGTTCGAGTCTGCCGTTATTCGCGATCTGCGTGCATATGCTTGGGCTGCCGGTGGAACCGCTTCGCATTACCGCGATGCTGCCGGGAATGAAGTTGACGCTATCGTCGAGTATCCAGACGGGCGCTGGGGGGCGTTCGAGATCAAGATGGGGGTTGGAGCCGTGGAAGAGGCTGCAGGCAACTTGCTGGCGTTTGCCGCGAAAATTGACACATCCAAAACGCCATCGCCATCCGTTCTGTGTGTAATTACGGGCAATGGTTTTGCCCACCGCCGGAAGGATGGCGTATGCGCTGCGCCCCTTGCAATGCTCGGCCCTTGAGGGCGCTCGCAGCAGAAATGCTCGCTTGCGCAAACATCGTGGTTGTGCTTGAATGCAGAGTATTGGTAAACGCCTTTTTGTGATTAGCGGTATGATGAGCCTCGTGCGGGAGGCCATCTTGCTGTCGGTAAAAACGAAACAACTGAACGAATCCGTGTGCCAGGAATGAAAGACTCTGCCATTTGGGACTAGGCTATAGTACCGTTCCCCATTGTTTCGGCAGTAAAGCATCGATATCCAAGGGCGCAATTGGCACTATGAGACTTCCTCTGTCTGATTATTCCATGAAAACCCTTCTATCCTGGATGTTGCGTCGCATGATGGACAGGAGCAGATTCCATAACGCCGCCTTCCCATTTTACAGAAGATATCCTTATCGGGGAACAGTGCCTTTCCACTCCGTCAATTCGAGAGGAGCTATCGATATCGACATGGGTTTTTTTTACAACCGTATACCAAAAGCTGCCAATTCGACAGTGATATGCAATCTCGCTGTGCTGCGAGACAAGGCCATCGTTGCCTCCAGAATAGCCAAAACAACATTCCGGACACCCTCGTCCTTGACACGGAACGACATGCCTTCCTTCGAGCGTTGCTTTAAGTTCACGGTCGTGCGCAATCCCTACACGAGAATCCTCTCGGCCTATTTGGACAAGATCGTTCGCGAAAAGAAATCTGCAACAGGCATAAGAAAAAACCAAGACGGGAAAACGACTTTCGCTGATTTTTGCGACTATCTGAACGCTGGAGGGCTGTACAAGAACGCTCACTGGGCTCCGCAGATTTCGCTTTTGCTGCTGCCAAAGGAACGTTTCGATTTCATCGGAAAGGTTGAAACGCTTCAAAAGGACATGAGGCATATATGGCAACGCCTGGCGCCCGATAGCGTAAACCCCGCCTTTCAAACGACCGCTCCCCACAGAACCGATGCCAAAACAAGAGTCACTGAATATCTCAGCCGTCATTGTCGAAAGATGATTTCATCGCTTTACAAGCAAGATTTCGAAGAATTCGGTTACAATCCCGATGCCATCTGACCAACCATGCGGCACAACGCTCCTTCCATTGATGTGATCACGGTCTGGCGCAACAGGTCTCGGCGCGTTGAACCGTCCATGCAGAGCATTCTCGACCAATCTTGCGGGAATTACAGGGTTATAGCTGTTGACGACGGATCTCTCGACGGGACAGGCGAGCATCTGGAACACATGAGAGGGTATGCGAAACAACGAAACGTTGAAATGGTGGTCTGGAGAAAGAGAAACGAAGGATTTACCAAAACGATCAAACGCACCATCGAAGAAATGTCCTTAAGCCCTGTTGTTGCCTTGCATGGCGCCGGCGATATTTCCTACAAGGAAAGATTGTCCGAACAGTTCGAACTTCTTATGGACAGACGCGAACATATCGCATGCGGCTGCAGCGTTAATTTATTGGACGCACGGGGCCGGACTGTCAAGTCCAGAAAGCTTGATGGAGCCGCCAAGCGGAATTTGGATAGAGGCCTCATTCCTCGTCCCGGTACGCATGGGTCGGCCATGTTTCGACGGGACGCATACGACAAATCGGGGGGGTACAGAACTTTTTTTTACTACGCGCAAGATGCGGACCTATGGATAAGAATGAGCCGACATGGACTCATAGTCAATTGCCCAAATGTTCTCTATGAAAAGGTTGGCTGCCCTGACGCTGT
>SLKS01000049.1 GCA_007134465.1 Kiritimatiellia bacterium
CGGCGTCGGGATCGTAACTGGTGTCCAATGGCTTGTCCTCGCGCCAAAAGGCGTGCTCCTCGCCCGTGAACATGCGGTCAATGCCGATGGCGGCCCGCTCGCCGCCGGCAATGGCTCCGATAACGGATGCCGGGCCGGTGACAATGTCGCCACCCGCGAAAATCCAGGGTTCGCGGGTCCGGCCCGTGACGGGATCGGCCTTGATGCAGCCGTTCTTCTGCCCGTTCAGGGACAGATCGCCCCACAGCTCGGACCCGTTGACCGTCTGCCCGATGGCGAAGATCACCTGATCGGCATCCAGCGTAAAGGATTCGTCGCTCTTTTCCGCGCGGCGCCGGCCGGACTCGTCGAATTCGCCCAAGGTCATCTGCATGCAGCGCACGCCGGCCACCTTCTTGTTCTTGACCATGATTTCGACGGGATTGACCAGCGTGCGGATGGCCACGCCTTCCTGCATGGCCTCTTCGATTTCCTCGGCGTAGGCGGGCATCTGCTCGCGCGTGCGCCGATAGACAACCGTCACGTCCGCGCCCAGACGCCGCGCCGTGCGGGCGGCGTCAATGGCGGCATTGCCGCCGCCGACGACGATCACGCTCTTGCCGCATTTCACCGATCCGCGCAAGTTGTACTCGCGCAGGAACGCCATGGCTTCGTCCACGCCAACGGCGTCGCCGCCGGGAATGGACGGCTTGATGCCGTCGGGATTGCCGATGGCGACGAACACCGCTTCGTAGCCTTCTTCCTTCAGGCCGGCGAGCGAGAAGTCGCGACCCAGCTTCTTCTGGGTCAGGATTTCAACGCCGAGACGTTCGATCATGCGGATTTCGCGCGCCAGCGTTTCGCGCGGAAGACGGTAGGCCGGAATGGTCTGCACAAGCATGCCGCCGGGACGCGGCTCGCTTTCGAAGACGGTCGGCCGATAGCCGAGCCGGGCAAGGAAGTAGGCGCAGGACAAGCCGGCCGGGCCGGCGCCGACAATGGCGATCTTGCGCTTGGCATTGGCTTCGCTTTCGCGTATTTCCGGCGTCTGCACCGTGATTTCCTGGTCCACCATGTAGCGCTTGATGCCGCGGATGGCCACCGAATCGTCCAGAGAGGAGCGACGGCATTTGTCTTCGCAAGTATGGAAGCACACGCGCGCGCACACGGCGGCGAACGGATTGCGCTCGCGATGCAGCCGCAACGCCTCGGCGTAGCGCTTCTCGCCCACCAGCGAAACAAAGCCCGGCACGTCCACATTGGCCGGACAGCCGCTTTGACAAGGCGCCCGGACCAGACCGGGACAGACGCCCGCGTCGCACCGTTTCAGACGAATGTGATTGTCGTATTCATGCCGGAAATGCCGGATGGTGGACAGCACCGGGTTCGGCGCCGTCTGCCCCAGCCCGCACAGCGAGGTTTCCTGAATCTGCCGGCCCAGCTCCATCAGCCGCTCGACATCGCCTTCCACGCCTTCCCCGCGACAGATGCGCTCGAGAATCTCCAGCATGCGCTTGGTGCCGACACGGCACGGCACGCACTTGCCGCAGGATTCCTCCTGCACGAATTCGATGAAGAAACGCGCCACGTCCACCATGCAGGTGTCCTCGTCCATGACGACGAGACCGCCCGACCCCATGATGGCGCCCAGTTGCTGCAGCGTTTCGTAGTCGAGCGCCACATTGAGATAGTGCCGGGGCACGCAGCCGCCCGACGGGCCGCCGATCTGCGCCGCCTTGAAGTCTTTGCCGTTCGGGATGCCGCCGCCGATATCGTAGATCAGCTCGCCAAGCGAAGTGCCGATCGGCACTTCGACCAGCCCGGAGTTGACAATGGCGCCGGCCAGCGCGAAGACCTTGGTCCCTTTGCTCTTTTCCGTGCCGTAGCCGGCGAACCATTCGCCGCCCTTGGCCAGAATGGCCGGCACGTTGGCGAAGGTTTCCACGTTGTTCAACACGGTCGGCTTGCCCCACAAACCGCTTTGCGCGGGGAATGGCGGGCGCGGACGCGGCTCGCCGCGCTTGCCTTCGATCGAATGGATCAGCGCCGTCTCTTCGCCGCAGACAAACGCGCCGGACCCCATGCGGATGTCCAGGTCGAAGGCGAAGCCCGTACCGAGAATGTTGTCGCCCAGCAGTCCCCGCTCGCGGGCGGCGCCGATCGCCAGCCGCAAGCGTTCGACCGCAAGCGGATATTCCGCGCGCACATAGACGTAGCCCTGGCGCGCGCCAATGGCATAGGCGCCGATCGCCATGCCCTCGATCAGAGAATGCGGGTCGCCTTCCAGCACGCTGCGATCCATGAACGCGCCCGGATCGCCTTCGTCGGCGTTGCACAGAATGTATTTGACGTCGCTCTTCTCCTTGCGCGCGAAATCCCACTTCATCCAGGTCGGGAAACCGGCGCCGCCCCGCCCGCGCAGGCCGGACGCTTTCATTTCGGCGACAACCCCCTCCGGCTTCATGGTTTCCAGCGCCTTGGCCAGCGCCTGATAGCCGCCTTCGCCGATATAGTCCTCGATCCGCAGCGGATTGATCTTTCCGCAGTTGCGCAGCACGACCTTCGTCTGGCGACGGAAAAAGGCGATGTCCGCCATGGCCGGAGTCGGCTGCTGCCCGTCCTGCTCGCGGCGCACGAGGCGTTCGACAACCTTGCCGCCAACCAGATGCTCGGCAACGATCTCGCCGCAATCCAGCGATCCGATCTTCTGGTAAAAGGTCCCGTCGTCTTCGATCACAAGCACCGGCCCGCCGGAACAGGGCCCGAGACAGCCCGTTTCCACGATGGCGACCTTGTCGAACATCTCGTGACTGTTCAGCGCGCTTTCCAGCGCCTCCTTGATCTTCATGGCGCCGGACGCCATGCACCCGCCGCCGGTGCAAAGCAATACTTTGCGCGGCCCCTTGCCGTCGGCTTTCCGAGCATGACGGCTCGCCATGGCCTTGAGTTGCTCGGGCGATTCGATTCGTTTCGCGCTCATGAACGGTTGCCCCCTTCCTGTCGGCCGTCGGCCCGATATGCCGCCAGCATGCTTTGAATCTTCGACGGCTTCACGCGCTGATGCACGTCGTCGCCGATCATGACAACCGGCGCCAAACCGCACGCGCCAAAACAACGGCCCACATCCAGCGAAAACTGGCGGTCCTCGGTTGTTTGCCCCACATCGATCTCCAAGTGCTTCTTCAGCGCATCCAGCACTTCCTTTCCGCCACGCACATAGCAGGCCGTGCCCAGACACACGCGTATCACATGCTTGCCGCGCGGCACCGTGGAAAAAAACGAATAGAAACTGACCACGCCCGCCACTTCGCTGTACGGCTTGTCCATCCGCTCCGCGATGCGCTTCATCACCGCTTCGGGAAGATAGCCGAACAGGTTCTGCGAAATCTGCAGCAATGGAATCAATCCGCCCGGCGTCGAAACATAGTCGCCGATGATCGGGTCCAATTGCCGCAACATCTCCTCGTCGGTTGGCGGGGCTTCGCAACAGGCGCATGCGGTTTCTGCCATGGCTCTACTCCTTAACAATCAGGTGACACCATCCCATTCAAACCGCCCGTCCCCCATAGCTCATCCTATGCGAGCAGGCACACGATAACAAAAAAATAAAAAGTCTTTTTGCTACTAATGTGTCAATAAACTAGCGCGCAGCCCCAGCCATGACAAGACAATATTTCATTAATCATCAATATTTTTACACGATAATGTTACAACGGTAACATAAAACGCTATATTTATGTGATTTTTGTTTTTTAACCTCCTTCGAGCTTGGGTGTTTCGGGTTTAGGATTTGATTCTTTAGGCGCACGCCACGGGATCACCAAGCAAGCGCTGGTTCAGATAAAAGCCCCGCTGAACGGCTTCACGGGGTGCAACTCATTTCTGGCGGTGTTGAGAAAGAGGCAAGGATGAGTTAGGGCCGGTGTTTGGGTGTTTCGGATTTGAACAATACACCTTGGTACGCCCAGAATGCAATGTTTTCGAGACGATCATACCGCCGGAAACGATTTGCGCCCAGCATTGTTCTCCGGCGAAAATTGCGCTTGGCATTTCGAACCGGATATGGGAGTGTCTACGGTTGCGGTGCTGGAGTGTTGGAGCCGCGTCCGCATGGCCGCCAGTTTCGGCATAGCGCGGCGGAACGCATGCGGCTTGCTTGCGCCCGTAGCTCAATGGATAGAGCATCTGACTTCGGATCAGAGGGTTGGGAGTTCGAGTCTCTCCGGGCGCGCCGGCAAAAACCGCGATAAAACAACGTTTTTGCTTTGCATTTCAGCGTTTTCAGCTTTTCTTCCCATTCGCAGATTGTCTTGCCATGCGCCTGCTTTCCTCTCTTTTCCTTGCAACAAGTATAAACCTTAAGTAACACCATGCCCGTGGCGTTTCCTTAGAATAACGCCCCACAGGACTCCGAAAACGCCCCCGCCATCCGCGACCAGCTCCTGGCCCTGGCCAAGGCTTGAGCCCAAGACCTCAGCCGGAATCAGGATTATTGCTGATGGAAGCCGTGCCCGCGATCACAACGGCGGTGCACAGGACAGGACGCCCCCTGGGCTCCGAAACCCGCGCCGAGCTAGCGCACGACGCGGCCTGCATGGCGGCTAGAATGGTGGAGAGCTGCGAGGCCAGGGGCCGACCCATAATACCACGAAGCGTGACTTACTACGCCGTACAGGCCTCTAAAACCGGCCGGCGTTTCAACTCCAACGGCAGTTGCGACGCCATGTCCGAGCGCGCCATGGCCCAGGGCAAGTCCAACGTGGTGTCGACAGTGGAACGGGTATCGCTGTCGAGCCCGGACGGACTTAGCTTCGGCGACGTCATTGCCGACCCCAGGCCGGATCCGGCGTCCGCGGCGGCAACTAATGCTAAAATAAGCGAGTTTTTCTGCTGCGAGCACGCCAACGCCAACGCCTGCGGCACTTGAGGCGGGGTGCGCATTTCACCCATATTTCAATATGCGAGAATCGCGCGCCCCGCCTCAAGCGC
>SLKS01000357.1 GCA_007134465.1 Kiritimatiellia bacterium
AATGGCGGCATGGCCCGCAATCCGGGCGAAACGGAGCGGGAGGCATGGAAATCGACAGCGACTTCTTTCTGGCAGCCTTGCCGGTCGGGCCCGAGCGACTTCCGCTCAAGGTGACCTATCGCACACGCGCCACGCCGCGTCAGCAGGATAAAGACCTGGGCTCTGTTGTGTTTCTCTCATGGGAGCCCCGCCGTTTGCATGCGCTGATCAACGGGCTTGGATTCAAGCGTGAAATACGAAGCCGCAGAGCGGGGGCCTGGCAGGAAACAGTCGAATTTGTGACCGAGAACGCCGTCTATATGGAAGTGGACGGGAAGCCCCATTCGCTCGTTTTTCTATCGCCCTTGCCGAACAGCCGCTTGCTATTGCGAGCGCGCGGGAGTTTCATCCTTGACGAGTTGACCGTGCGCGCCGTCGCGCCGGATGAGGTTCCAGACCTGACCCGCTATGTCGAAGCGCTCGAATCCGTTCCGCCCGAACACAGGAAGGGCACGGTCGCGCTGCCGCAGATCGCGCCGGGCTCCGCTCACAAAGAAGTAACCGCGACATTCTACGACTGACACGGGCGGAGAACGGCGCTTTGCGCCATATTCCCGCATGTCCGCCTAATTCGACAAATCCTGTGAATTCAGTACGCATGCCGGTGTCCCGCTAAAATAGCGGCGCAGAAACGTGAACGGCAACGGACAACGCAGCTTGCGCACGCGAGCGGCAAAGCGGTATTCCTCAGCCTCGTCGCGAAAGCCTCTGTACACTGTGCGGCGCAGGCGCCCGGTCGGATCAGGCTCCTCCCCGCGCGCCAGTCGAATCATTTCGCGCTGCCGGGCAAGATCCATGCGCAGCAGCACGGCCAAGGCGCCGCAGACGCTATCGAACCTCTTTTCTCCGCCCAGCGCGTCGAACAGCATGCGTCGTTCGTAGAAAACGCGATGCGCCGGGTTCACGGTGATGACCACGTCGTCGGCTTTCAGAACCGAACGCGCATAGATATGGGACACATCAATCATGTTCAGCACCATCTTGCGGTCGCCGGCATAGTGCGCGGCCACGGCCAGTCGTCCGATCTCGGCTACGGTTCGGCCCTGTGCGCGCAGCCCTGCGATCTCCTCGCGATACAGCTCGTCGGCCGGCAGGCCCAGCGGCGAATCGGGGAACACGCTGATCGTGCCGATCGGCGTCTCGCCTTTGCGAATCAGGAACGTGCCCGTGCCCGGCAGCGCGTCGTGCTCCGAATAGCGCAAACCGGTCTCGTCGTCGCGCGCGTAGCCCTTTGCCCGGTATTCCTCGTGGACCAGCCGCCAGCAGATCAGCCGCTGCTCCGGCGTCGTCACCAGATACAGCCTGAACTCGCCGAACGGACCAAACCGTTCTACCAGTTCGTCGGCGCCGGTTGTTTCGTTAGGGTGTTTTGTCGTGGCTGTTATGACCGGCTTTGCTTCCTGAATCCGCTCTCCTGTCATGCATGTCGCAGCTGTCATGGTCAAGCCTCCGGTTTCAAGCATTCGCATTGCATCAAGTGCACAATGCTGTTCTCCCCCTAGAAACCGCCGATTCCTGGAAAGCGGCAAAGAAAGGCTGTATTCAGATTTTCATTGCGACGCACTTGCGGAATCCGGTCGAATCGGCCACTTTCATATATCACAACTACCAGCGTCGCTACGCTTACCAGCGTCGCTACGATCCGATTACCCGGCCGATATCATCCCGGATTCGGTGGCCGATTCGAACGGAATACGCACTTCGGTTGAGAGGCATTCTCTGTTTCGGGTTTCGCCCGACTTGCGCAACGGGCGCGCAGGGATTCCGCCCCATATCTCTCCAGCCGGAATGCGCGCGCCCATCGGGACCACCGCGCCTGTTGCAACCACGGCGCCTTCCCCCACATCCGCGCCCGGCATGAGAACAACGTTGCCGCCTACAGTGGCCCCTGCCCGTATCGTGACCGGATGCAGAGAGAAACGTCCGTTGGCGATGGCGTGCGCCGTGATCATGGCGTTGCGTCCCACCACGACACGCGCGTCAATCCGCGTCAGGGCCGGGTCCAGAATCTGCGCGCCCGGCGCAACGACAACCCCCTGGCCCATGCGAACACCGCATAGCTTGTGGAAAAGCGCTCGGCAGAACCCCGGGCACAGCCAGCTCAAAAACGATGTCCCCAGCATGCGCACAACATCGCCATGCTTCCACAGGTTGAACTGGCCGTCCTCCATGCCGTAATCGCCGGCCCGAACGGGGAACAAGGCAAACAGCAGACGCAAGTAACACAGCGTCAGAGCATTGTACAATGCCAGCGTCCCGGCGATAAAGGCGGCGAACACGATGGCATCGTTGTCTGTCGGCAGTTGGCGAATGCCCAGGCGTACCGCGACGACGCTTGCGCCCAGCAGCAACAGCGCGACAGGAATGCCCAGCAGATCGGTCCAGTTGAATTTCATGGCCATGCCTCCCGTTCTTGTTTGTTTCCGGTTCGTGCAGTATCCCGTATTTGCGGGGTAGCCGACGCCGACATCGGATTCGTTACATTGTTTTTGATTTTTCTTGTAACGTATCCTAGTGTAGCGGCGGCTATTGGGCGAAAAGAGAGTGGAAAGGATGGCGAAGATGAACCAATCTACCCGGCCGGACGAACCTGACGACGCGTCCTTGCTCCGTCGCTATGCGGAATTCGAAGATGGCGACGCGCTTGAAACGCTGTTCCGCCGCCATGCCGATTTCGCGTATCAAACCGCCTGCCGTTTTCTCAACAACCCTTCGGAAGCCGAGGATGTGGTGCAGGCCGCTTTCCTTCGCGTGATGCGTGACGCCAAAACCTATCGGGGCGGCGCCGGGGTCAAGGTGTGGATCATGAAAATCGTTATCAGCGCCTGTCGCACCTTTGTGAAATCCGCCGTACGCCGTCGCCGGCGCGAGCAGCTCAGAGCCGAAGAGGACGAGTGGCTAACGACGTCGGCCAGGCCTGCGCAGGACGGCGTGGCCGAGGAATGGATCGAGGGTATCAGGAAAGCGCTGGAGCGACTTCCTCCCAAATACCGCATGCCGATCTGGCTGCACCATTACGAAGGCATGCCCTATCGGGAGGTATCCCGCGTGCTGGATGTGGCCGAAGGGTCCTTGCGCGCGCAGGCCAAGCGCGGGCTGGCCATGTTGCGCGCCCAACTGGCCCGCACAGGGCTGGCTGTGCCGTCCGCCATGATCCTGCCCGCATTGCGGTCGCTGTCCCTGCCGCCTGCGCCGGAACGTTTGACGCGAACCTTGTCGGCCTTGAGCCGAAAGCCGTTTTCCGCTTTGCCGACGGAGTCTCCGTCTCGTCCGGCTCCATCCGCCCGCATGCTTGCCGTTGGCGCAGCGGGTCTGGCCGTGGCGGGCGGGTTGGCCGCTACAGTTTTGATCGCGCGATCCGAGCGATCTTCGGCCGTTCCCGGCGCCGATCCTGCGCCGCGGTACGAAATGCTGGCCTATTGGTCGTTCGATGCGCCGGATGCCACGCAGGGCCTGCATGTGACCGATGGCGAATGGCGTCATGCCCCGCAATCCGGATGGGACGGGTCGGGCGGCATGGAAATTGTCAGCGATTTGTTTCAGATCGTTCTGCCGGAGTTCCCGCGGAGCGTTCCCATCGAAATCTCCTATCGCGCCCGGCCGTTGCTGACTCCGGCTTTTCACAGGGCGCGAGAGACAAGGGGCTTGGATACCGTCGTCTTCGCGTCCTGGTGGCCCTACCGTATGCGCGCGCTCTTCCACGGTTTGGGCGACCTTCCCCCGCCCTTCACCGGCGATACCGGGCCTTGGCAACGAAAAGTGAATTACGCTACCGAGGATTTCGTCTATATGGAAATTGACGGCAAGCCGCATTCGCTGCTTCTGCAAAATCCGTTGCCCGACAGCAGACTCAGTCTGATGGGGCGCGGTCGTTTCATCCTTGACGACCTGACCGTGCGCGCCATTGCGCCGGAAAACATTCCCGACCTGACGCGCTATATCGAAGCGCTCGAATCCGTCCCGCCCGAACGCAGGGAGGGCACGGTCGCTCTGCCGCAGCTCGCGCCGGGCTCCGCGCAGAAGCGCGTGACGGCGACATTCTACGACTGACAACGCGACAGTTAAATAAAACTTTCTTGCAACAGAACGCCGGCCGACTCCGTCCTCTCTGAAAAAAGGGGGGATTCATGAACATTCTGATTACGGGCGGCGCCGGATTCATCGGTTCTCATACGTGCGAAACCCTGGCGACGGCAGGACATCGCGTGCGGATCCTAGATTGCCTGGATCCGCAAATCCACGGAGAGAAGCCAACATTTCCCGATCAACTGACCCGACAGGCGGAATGCGTGCGGGGCGACGTGTGTTCCCTACGCGACTGCCACGCTGCGCTGGAGGGCATGGACGCCGTGCTGCATTTGGCGGCACGGACAGGCGTGGGACAGAGCATGGTGGATGTGGCCGATTATGTGGATACGAATGTGCGGGGAACGGCCACACTGCTGGAAGCGTTGGCGAAATCGGACCGGATAGGATCAACACGTCTGGTTCTGGCGTCGTCGCGCGCCGTATACGGGGAAGGCCTGTACGCCTGCGCAAGGCATGGCCGTCGGCATCCCGACCCGCGAGGCCGGGCGCAGCTTGCGGCGGGCCGGTTCGCCGTGCGCTGCCCGGATTGCGGCGAAGCGATGCGGCCGGTTCCGACGCCGGAGAGCTGCGAGGCGAAGCCGTTGTCGGCGTACGCGTGGACGAAACGGCATCAGGAGGATCTGTGCCGTTGGGCGGCGGACGCCTACGGTCTGCCAACCGTGATTCTGCGCTATTTCAACGTGTACGGATCGGGGCAGTCGCTGAACAATCCGTACACGGGCATTGTTTCGATCTTTTGCTCGCGCCTGAAAGCGGGGCGCGCGATTTCCCTCTACGAACGAGGTCTGC
>SLKS01000247.1 GCA_007134465.1 Kiritimatiellia bacterium
CCGCCTGCCGACCGAGACGCCGCACTGAAAGCCATTGCCGAGCGCGTACGCGCCTGCGTCCAATGCCCTTTGCACAAAACCCGCACGCAAACCGTGCCGGGCCAAGGCTCGGCCAGCCCGGACATCGCCTTTGTCGGCGAAGCGCCCGGCGCCGACGAAGATCGGCAAGGGCTGGCGTTTGTCGGCCGAGCCGGGCAGTTGCTGACCAAAATGATCAAAGCCATGGGCTACACGCGCGAGGAAGTGTTCATCGGCAACATCATTAAATGCCGACCGCCCGACAATCGCGTGCCGTCCCCCGAAGAAATGGCGGTTTGTTTCCCGTATTTGCGCGAGCAACTGGCTATCTTGCGCCCCAAGGTCATTGTCTCGCTTGGCGCCACAGCCTTTCAGGGCTTGCTGCCGAACTTCCCTTTCAAAACCATGAGCCAAGTGCGCGGCCAATGGCAAAGCTACGAAGGCATCCCGGTCATGCCCACCTTCCATCCCGCCTATCTGCTCCGACAGGAAAGCAAGAAGAAGGACGCCTGGCAGGACTTGCAGGCAGTCCTGAAACGTCTGGGCAAACCGGTCCCGCCGGTTCAAAACAAGTCCTGAAAAAAGCGCCTGAAAAAACGCTTGCCTTTCCAGCGAGATTCCGCTAGCAATAGTCTTTGTTTGTTGCGGTATCCCCCTTTTCCGGGGCGCGATGCCCTCCGACACAGCGCGCCCATCGTCTATCGGCCAGGACACCAGGTTTTCATCCTGGTAAGCGGGGTTCGATTCCCCGTGGGCGCGCCATTTTCTCATTCACCGCCGCGAGAACAACGTCCATTCGCACGCCGCCATCCACAACCCGAAACGGGCTACATCCCGCTTGGAGAGACTCATGAACGAATCATCCTGCGCCTTGGCGCAACGCGATTGCGTACCCTGTCGCGGCGGCGTGCCGCCCATGACCGAAGCGGAGGCCCGCACGCTCCTCGCGGAACTCGACAGCAACTGGACGCTGGCGGATGGCGCCGCCAAACTGGAAAGAACGTTCCGGTTCCCCAACTTCGCCGATGCGCTGGCCTTCGTCAATCGCATTGGCGAGTTGGCCGAAGCGCAAGGCCATCATCCTGACATCGAACTCGGCTGGGGCCGCGTGCGCGTCACGCTCCTGACGCATAAGATCGGCGGACTCAGCGAAAGCGATTTCATTCTGGCCGCCAAAACGGACGCGCTGACCGCGGAAAGGAACCAGCCATGAGAACGCTCCGCCACGGGTCGCGAATACGCATCCTCGGGCTCGGCCTGTTCGCGGGCTTGTCGGCCATGGCATGCGCAAACCGAAATCGGCCGATTCGGCAGTCGGGTTCGGCCCGACGACAAAACCTTCGTCGCCGCCATTGAAAGCGCTCTGGAGCAGACGGCGGAAACGCCGCCCGAAACCGGGCCGTAATGCGATAGCAGTGCGAAAAGAACGTTGAACCTGGATTCGGCAGTCCATTCACCACGAAGAGAAGGACACGAAGAATTATGAAAACCATAGGGATTATTGCGCATCTGGCCTCGTTTTTCGATCTGGAAACCCGCACCCTTTGGGTGAGGACGTCTTCATGGCGGGGCGAACATGCATCTGCTTCCCTATAAGATGATGCTTCGTGCTCTCCGTGTCCTTCGTGGTTTTATCTGCTCTTTCTAGGTTGAACCGCAGCCGCCGAACCGCTGTCAGCGCGCCAGCAGCCAGGCGGCGGCGGCAATCCCGCTGTCGGCCAGCGCATGGGCCAGAACCGTCCCGGCCAATCCTGTCCTCGGCGTCATGCGCTTCCACGCCAGAGAAGTCAGAGCGAGCGCCGCAACAACTGCCGCCAGCCAAGGCGCAGGCAGCAGCGTCCACAGTACAAGCGCGTGATATCCGGCAAATGCCGGGTGCGCCCAGCGCGACTGCCGCCGCAACGGCGCCCAATGCATCTGTTCCAGCGTCGGATGCACCAGCCCGAAATACGGGATCATTGCCAGCCATGCGCTTCCGCTTAATCCGTAGCGTGTCAGCCATTCGCCCACATCGCCTGCACTGCTATGCGGCAGCACAAAGAACACGAGCGGACCGGCCAGCACGAACGGGAGAGCCCACGCCAGCGAACACCGTGTAAAACGTAAATCCGACCGTCTCCGGTCCAGCCATATCCAGAACAGAATCTGCGCATGATAGGCCAGAATCGTAGGCCATGCGCCGGCGCCGCCGAACCATAGCGCGACCACGGCCACATAGGGCGCCAGCATTTTTAGCCACAAGCGCATAAAGGTACCTAAGCCAAAAACAATGAGAAATACGTTTTTTCCGCCTTGCGCGGCAGGGGTGAGATTGGAGGGGAAGCGCCATCTTCCACCCCAATCTTCCGTTCCCGCGACGTCCGCCTTCGCCGCAATGGTTTCCGCCTTTGCTCTTCGGCTACGGCGGACAAGCAAGGTCGCATGGGACGGCGGTACAGCCTTCGCACAGAATCGCTTCCTTCGCCGCCCTTCGGTTTTGCGACGGAAAAGACGGCGCAACAGGCTCCGTCCGTCAGCCGTTCTTTCGCAAGATCTGCTCGTACACAGTCAAATCGTGTTGGGAGAAGCAGCAGAAAATTGTTTCCGGCGCCGCGGCCACGCGATCGGCGAAACGCGCCACCGTATCGATCGCGATGCGCGCGGCAGGTTCCACGGGGTATCCGTACACGCCCGTGCTGATGCATGGAAACGCGATCGAACGCGCGCCGTGTTCCACCGCCAGTTCCAGACTGCGCCGATAGCAGCTCGCGAGTAAATCCGGCTCGCCCTTGTTCCCGCCGCTCCACACGGGGCCCACAGCATGTATCACCCATTTCGCGTGCAGACGAAAGCCTGGCGTGATTTTCGCGTCGCCGGTCTCGCAACCGCCCAGTTTTCGGCAGGCCTCCAGCAGTTCAGGGCCGGCCGCGCGATGAATGGCCCCGTCCACCCCGCCCCCGCCCAGCAATGCGCGGTTCGCCGCATTCACGATCGCATCCGTACGCAACGCTGTAATATCGCCCTGGATTGCTTTCATGTTGTCTCCCCTGCTTTCGCCAATGCCCGAATCCGATCGATGACCGGCGGGTGCGAGTATTCCAGAAACACCTTGAGCGGATGCGGGGTCAGATTGCCCAGATTGTGCGCAGAAAGCTTCTTTAGCGCGGTCGCCAGCGCCTCGGGCCGACCAGTCGTACGCGCGGCGAACGCGTCGGCCGCATACTCATGCCGCCGCGACACAACGTTCCCGGCAATGCCAAGAAGCAGGCTGGCCGGCGCATACAGAAACCCGAACAGCGCGAATCCGACATAGATCGGCGTTCCTTCGACCCCGAACCCCTCGTACAGGCCCGTCCGCGGCAGGAAAAACGCCAGCCCCGCGAACATGGGCAGAGAGGCCGCCCAGCCCAGCGCAATGCGCTTGCCGACATGGCCCAGCTTCGCATGGCCGACCTCGTGGGCCAGCACGGCCACCAGCTCGTCCGTCGAGTGGCGGGCCACCAGCGTATCGAACAGCGCAATCCGCTTCGTCTTGCCGAAGCCCGTGAAATAGGCGTTCGTCTTCGTCGAGCGCCGCGAGCCGTCTATCGTGAACACGCCGCCCAGCCGATAGCGCTGGTTCGCCGCATACTCCGAAAGCCGACTGCGCAACTCGCCCTCCTCCAGCGGCGCGAACTTGTTGAACAGCGGCAAGATTGCCACAGGCGCGACAAAGGCGACGGCCGTCTGAAACACGTTTGTCGCCGACCACGCCCATAGCCAGGCGCCGGCAAAGGTTTCGAACAGCCAAAGGATCAGCGCGAACAGCGGCGCGCCGATGAGCGCGGACAACGCCAGCCCCTTGACCCGATCCAGAACAAACGTGCGCGGCGTCGTCCGATTGAATCCAAATCGCTCTTCGATGACAAACGTGCGATAACCCTCGAAAGGCAGTCCGGCCAGCAGCGAAATCATCAACAGCGCGCCTGCGAACGCAAGCCCTTGCGCAATCGTATTGTCCGAAAACGAGACGGCTAGGCCATGCAGCCAGCGGAAACCGCCTGCCAGCAGAAAGACGATTGTCGCCGCCAGCATGACCGTCGAGCGGAAGAGTCCGAACAACGTCGTCTCGCGCAGATAGCGTTGCGAGCGCGCGTATCGCTCGGCATCGTACGCATCCGCGAATTCGGGCGGAAGATCCGGCGACGCATGATGCAGGTTCAACCGCTCGACCGTCCAGTCCAGCGCCCAGCCGAAAACCAGCAGGGCCAACACGGCTATCGAATACGCATTCAAAACAGCCTCCTTAAGGAACTATCATTTGTGCCCGATTCCCGCGCTTCTGCCAAGCAAACAATGCAGGCTCGTAACGACTGGACGCAGAGCCCCGATTCATTGACATAAGACGGGCTGAGCCCGCAACCCAAGGCGTTAGGCATTAGGCGTTAGCGCCATAATCCCGCATTGCTGCGTCAAAAAACAAGAGGATTAGGTGGACGACTACGGCGACGACTACGGATTACGAGTGACAGATGTCGTCCCCCGTAGTCGTCGCCGTAGTCGTGTTCCGTGACCTCCGACCTCTGATTTCCGACCTCTGGGTTGCGGGCGAAGCCCGCCTTGATTGTTAGCCACACTGACGTGAGAAATCGAAGGCGCGATGTCGGTGGAGAATCCCGCCTGCCCGGCGGCTGAAGCCGCCGGAGAACTTCCGGCTGAAACCGGTACTCTGACCACGCGGCGGAAGGGAGACTCTGCCTCTCTTGCCGGAGCGCCGCCTTCAGGCGGAAGCTTTGCGGGAGCTTTAGCCCCCGCCTCCAGATAGACGCAACATTGGCGCAGGCGGCAGGGTGGCCAGGAGCAAAGATAGATCGCTGCAGAACCACCAAATGCTCGGCACGGCTTCGTTGCCCGAGATTTGCGACGTTAGA
>SLKS01000205.1 GCA_007134465.1 Kiritimatiellia bacterium
AGACGGGATTCTGCAACGAATTCCATATGAGCCGCGAGTTCCGCAAGGCGTTCGGCGTGCCGCCCGGACAATGGCGGCGCGAACACGACCCGTCACTGGCCTGACAACTGCAGACAACCTGATCTCGTCGGAAAATGAAACGGCACATTTCGCACATCGCACTGTGCCGCCCGCCGGCCTCGCGCCGGTGGAGGCAAACGTTGAGGGGAGGGCGGCACTGCGTCCTCCTCTCTCAACTTCCTTCACCACCGGCGCAAGGCCGGCGGGATCAAGAAATATAATGTGCCAAATCATTTTCCGAAAAACAGCCCCAATCCCCAGGCGAGGTTAGGAAATCTGAACTGAGTTTTACTGGTTTAACAACCGTATCCCAAAAAAAATGTTTGTTTTTTTCATTTAATTGTTGACTGATCGTTCATGAGCGACTAGATAGTCGCATATGACATTGGAAACCGCAACTGAAGCGCCGGGGCCGACCGATGCTACCCGCACGCAAAAACGGGCGATTCGCACCCGTAACAGGCTAATGAAGGCGGCTTTGTCGATTTTCAGTGAAAAGGGTTTTGATTCCACGACGATCGAGGACATCACCGAAAGAGCCGATCTAGGCAAGGGCACGTTTTACCGGCATTTTCCGGGCAAGGACGAATTAATTCTCGATCTGACCGAACAGTCCACCGCTGTACTGACGCAGGAAATCGACAAGGCGGCAACAACCGCGCAATCGACCCAGGACCTGATGAACGCGTTTCTGTCGGCCCATCGCAAGTTTTTCATGGTTCATCGCGAGGAATTTCTGCTCCTGTTCCAAAGCCGATTGGTTCTGAATTTGCAAAAGGAAGACACCCTCTCGCTGGAAACGCCGTTCGAGCGCTATCTGGAAACCCTGCAACGGCATATCGCCCGTTTTATTCCCTCCCCCGTGAACCGCGCAAAGGTGCGTCATTTGGCCTGCGCCATTGCCGGGTTTGTTTCGGGATTTTTCTCCTTCGCTCTGGTGGGCTTGCCGGAAGCGGACATCGATCTTTCGCTGGCGCCGCTGCGTCAGACCTTCGTTTCGGCGGCCTCGGCCTTCTTATTTGAACAAAAGGCAACGAAGGTAATGAAAGGGGAAGAAGAGAGTGCGTCCCCATCTTTGTCCGCTACCGTAATGCGTTCGCTCAGTCACGCAAAAACTGAAACCTGAACACTGAAACCTGAAGTTCATACACCCAAACCTGTGGAAAGGATATCGGCATCGTCATGAATACAACCGAGACGTCTTGCACTGCCAGCGTCGACCGCGAATCCGACAGCGACCAACCTCCAGACTCCTGCGGCCTATCCGGCCCGTATGTCGCAGCCGAACAAAACCTCTCGCGCCACCGCCTTCCGGCGCACGCGGATCCGCTCCGCTGGAACGATTGGCGCTGGCAGATGCGTCAACGCATCCGGTCCGTATCCCAACTATGCCGACGCTTTCCGGATTTGACCGACATCTCGGGCATTGAAGCGGCAGCCACGCGCTTCCCGATGGCGATCACGCCCTATTACGCATCGCTGATCCGGACGCCGGACGCTTCCGATCCTGTCTTTCAAATGGCAACGCCCAGCCTGGACGAGCTGGTCGACCCCCCTTGGCTGGCGGACGATCCGCTGGAAGAGGAAGCCGACATGCCCGTCCCGGGCCTGATTCACCGCTACGAGGACCGGGCCCTAATCCTGACAACGACGACCTGCTCCATGTATTGCCGCCATTGCACGCGCAAGCGGGTCGCAGGTCAGCGGGAATCGGTCATTTCGGCATCCGCCCTGAAACGCATTAGCGCCTATCTGCGCCAGCACCCTGAAATTCACGATGTCATTGTTTCCGGCGGCGATCCGCTGACTCTGCCGACCTGCATGCTGCAAAGGACGCTTGAGGCTGTTCGCCAAGTTCCCAGCGTGGACATCATTCGCATTGGCACCCGCGTTCCCGTCGTGCTGCCCATGCGCGTCACATCCGATCTGATCGCGATGCTGCGCCAGTTTCATCCGTTGTACATCAACACGCACTTCAATCATCCGGTGGAAATCACGCCGCAATCCGTCGACGCCTGCACGCGGCTGGCCGATGCCGGCATTCCGCTCGGCAACCAGACCGTCCTGTTGCGCGGCGTCAACGACGACGCCCCGCTGCTGGCCGATCTGTTCCGGCGTCTGCTCACGCAGCGGGTGCGCCCCTACTATCTCTTTCAGTGCGACCTGGTGCGGGGCGTGGAGCATTTCCGCACGCCCATCTCGAGCGGCATCGAGATCATGGAATATCTGCGCGGCCGCTTAAGCGGTTTGGCGATTCCCTCCTATGTGGTGGACACGCCGCATGGCGGCGGGAAAATACCTTTGACCCCCCATTACATTGTTTCGTCCAGCCCCACTCACACGGCCCTGCGCAATTTCGAGGGCATGATCGTGGCCTATCCCGAACCGGTCCGCGGCCATGCCGAACCGCGCCGCGCAACGCCCCGAACCGGGCCGGTCGGCGTCTGGGACGTGGCGGTCGGACGAGCCACGCATCTGGCTCCCGAAAATTCCGCGCGCCTGTCCCGACGCCGGGAAGACGTATCGCCTTCATGCAAGCCGATGCCGAATCCGCCGCAACAAGGATAAGACACCAGGGCCATCATGATGATTCGCATCCATCAGGTTCACGGGTCCGTCATACCGGCCGATCAAAGGCGGCTGACCGAGGCTCAGTCCATTTTTCGCGAACACTTCCAAGCGGTCGCCGATTATGCCGACACCTTTCCCGATCATTTGGACCATCCGTTCAAATACGGATACCGCAGCATCCTGCTGGTGTGCGAAGGCGCTATGGGCCGGGTCAAAGGCTTTTCGCTCTTTTTGATTTTCCCGGAAATTAACAGCGCATTGCTGGATTTCATGGCCGTACGCCAAGGCACGCGTGGCGGAGGCGTCGGCGGCGCACTGTACGAGGCAACCCGTGAATACTGCCGCCGCGCACGCTTGCGCGGACTCTACATGGAAGTTCTGCCCGACGATCCCGCTCTCGTCAAAGATCCACGCATTCTGGATGAAAACCGAAAAAGACTGGCCTTCTACAGCCATTACGGCGTCAATCCGATTGTAGGCACCGAATACGAAACGCCCATCGGGCCCGATCCCGCGCCCTATCTTCTGTTCGACAGCCTGGACCGGACAGCGCCGCTGCGTCGCTCCGAAGCCCGCGCGGCAGTTCGAATCGTTCTTACGCGCAAGTATTCGGCGATTGTCGCTCCGGACTACATCGAACGAGTTGTGGAATCCTTTGTCGACGATCCTGTTCGTTTCCGCGCGGCGCGCAGCGCGCTCCAGCGCGATTCAAAAGCCGTTTCCTCTCGCACAGGCCATCTAAGCCAGCCGTTCACCTATGTCGTCGGCGATGGACATGCCGAACACCATGTGCGCGACATCGGCTATGTCGAACGGCCTGCGCGCGTCGATACGCTCAAGGCCGCCTTGGCCCGCATGCCCTTCTTCGACCGTACCGTACCGAGCCATTTCGGCGAAACGCCCGTTCGCGCCGTACACGATCCGGACTTTGTGTCTTACCTCAAACGCGTCTGCACAAGACTCGAGGGCGACCGCCCGGTCTATCCCTATGTCTTTCCCATACGCCGACCCGAACGCAAGCCGCGCGAGTTGGCTGTGCGCGCAGGCTACTATTGCATCGACACCTTCACGCCGCTCGACCGGCATGCCTACAGCGCGGCACGCGGGGCCGTGGACGTCGCACTGACCGCCGCGCGCGAACTGTCCGAAAACGGACGGCGCGTGGCCTTCGCGCTCTGTCGTCCGCCGGGCCATCATGCCGAACGGCGGGTCTTTGGCGGCTTTTGCTATTTCAACAACATCGCCATCGCCGCACACGATCTCGCCCGATTCGGACGCGTCGCCATACTGGACATCGATTTTCATCACGGCAATGGAACCCAGGACATCTTCTATCGTCGCTCGGACGTGCTGACGGTTTCCATTCACGGACATCCCAATACGGCTTATCCATATTTTTCCGGCTTCGCCGACGAACGTGGCGAAGGACCCGGCCTCGGATTCAACCGCAATTTCCCGCTCCCCGAAAACTCCGACGATGCCGTCTACCTGCAAACGCTCGACCGGGCTTTGGCCATCCTTCAACGCTTCAGACCCATGTTCGTCGCCATCTCCCTCGGACTGGACATTATGCGCGGCGACCCGACCGGTTCCTTCACGCTTGCCGCTCCAACGATGCGCGACATCGCCCGCAAGCTTGGCTTGCTGAACGTCCCTTTGCTTGTGGTTCTGGAAGGCGGCTACAACCTGCGCAACCTGCGCCGCGGCGTCACGGCTTTCTTCTCCGGACTTGCCGAAACGATCGAAAATAATCGATGTCATCCCATGGAATAATGGAATGGGGGAATGCTGCATGAACATCGGATTGGTGTACGATTTACGGCAGGATTATCTGCTGGAAGGCTATGCGGAAGAGACCGTCGCGGAATTCGACTCGCCCGAAACGATCGATGCGCTCTGCTTCTCCTTGCGCGCGCTGGGCCATACGCCCGAACGCATCGGGCACGGACGCGCCTTGTCGCGCGCGCTCGCCAACGGCCGACGCTGGGATATGGTGTTCAACATCGCCGAAGGCCTGCGCGGACGCTGCCGCGAAGCCCAGGTTCCCGCCCTGCTTGAACTGTACGACATCCCCTACACGTTTTCCGATCCGCTCGTCTGCGCCCTGACACTGGACAAGGCGCTGGCCAAACGGCTCGTGCAAGCGGCCGGTCTGCCAAGCCCGGCGTTCGCGGTCGTGCAGGACATGACCCAACTGGCCGACATCGCCCTGCCCTTCCCACTATTTGCAAAGCCGCTCGCCGAGGGCACGA
>SLKS01000062.1 GCA_007134465.1 Kiritimatiellia bacterium
AATCGCCCCGCCGCCCAGAACCAGGAGCGAGCCAGTGGCGAGCAGGGTCGTCAGCGAGGTCAGGACCGTGCGGCCCAGCGTCTGGTTGAGGCTCAAGTTGCATATTTCGGTAAACGACTTGTTGCGGATCAGATGCAAGTCCTCGCGGATGCGGTCGAAGACGACGATCGTGTCGTTCACGGAGTAGCCGACGATCGTGAGGAGCGCGGCCACCACGGGCAGACTGATGCGGCCGCCCAGCAGCGTGTAGAGGCCGACGGCGACGAGCACGTCGTGCAGCAGCGCGGCGATGGCGCCGATCGCGAACCCGAACCGGAACCGGAACGAGATGTAGAGCACAATGCCGGCCAGCGCCAGGATAATGGCCTTGAGCGCTTGCGCCTTGAGCGTGGCGCCCACTTGCGGGGCGATGTCGTTCTGCTGACGCACGGAGAATTGGGCTTCGGGGAAGGCTTCGGCAAGAATGTCGCCGGCATGCTTGCGATCTTCCTCCTCGGCGACGAAGGCCGTGTTGACCACCAGGAATTCGGCGGTTTCGTCCAGCTCGCGCTGATACTGGATTTGCGCGCCCGGGATGCCGGCGCCGTCCAGGGCGGCGCGAAGATCGTCTACGTCGGGACGGTTGTCCGCATCGAACGCGAGCGTGACGGAGGAGCCGCTGACGAAATCAATGCCGAAAACATCGGCAGGATTGCGGACGCCGCGTCCGATCATCAGGCCCCAGGTCGCCACAATGACCGCGATGGACACGAACGCGGCAAGCTTGCGCTTGCTCATGAAATCAATGGCCGTTTCGCGAACGAGACAGAACATCTTGAGCGTTTGCAGCTTGGCGAGCGAGCCGATCAGACGGAAGAGCATGCGGGTGAAGACCAGCGCGGTGAACATGCTGGCGAGAATGCCCGCGCACAGCGTGATGGCGAACCCGCGGATGGGGCCGGAGCCGAAGACGAAGAGGATGACGCCGGTCAGCAGGGTGGTCAAGTTGGCGTCCAGAATGGTGACGAACGCGCGGTCGTAGCCGGCGGCGATGGCCGTGGGAAAGCGTTTGCCGAGCTTGAATTCTTCGCGGAACCGCTCGAAGATGAGCACGTTCGCGTCCACGGCCATGCCGATGGTGAGCAGAATGCCGGCGATGCCGGGCAGGGTCAGCACCGGCAGGGCGAACGGATTCGCGCCGGTGCGCGAGCCTAGGAACACGCCGAGGAAGCCGCCCACCAGAATCATGCCGAGCGGCAATAGAATCAGGTTCAGAACCAGCGCCAGATCGGCGACCAGGCCGCTGAGCCGGTAGTAGATCAGCATGAAAAGCAGGACGGCGATGCCGGCCACGACAATGGAGCGTACGCCTTTGTCAATGGAATCCCGGCCGAGCGTGGGATCCACCGAGCGCCGCTCGACGATGCGCACGGGCGCGGGCAGCGCGCCGGTTCGCAGCACCATGGCCAGCGTGCGGGCCTCCTCGGCGGTGAACTGGCCTTCGATCATGGCGTTCCCATGCGGGATGGGGCCGCGGATGACCGGCGCGGAATGCACGAGATAGTCCAAGGCGACGGCCATTTGATAGCCGACTTCGGAGTCGCGGTTTCTAGGTCCGCGCGGTCCGTAGTCGCGCGTGATTTCGTAAAACAGCCTGGCGCCGGCGTTGTTGAAGCTGAGGCTGACGTAGGGTTGCATGAATTCCGACAGTTCGTCGCGCGCGTTTGTCAGCAGGTCGCCGGTGAATTCGTGTATCTGGCGCACGCAAATGGGATGGTACACTTCGCGCTGGATGGTGCGCAAGAAGCGTTTTTCCAGAAGAAACATGTAGTTGAGCGGGGCTTTGCCGTCCGGGAAGCGGAAGCGCGGGTCTATGCCGCGCAGTTCGGCGGCTGCGTTCGGGTCCAGTTCGTAATAGGGCTGCTGTTCGTATTCGATGATGCGGTAGCCGGGCAGCGGGATGCGTTCGTTCATGAGATCGCGGGAGAGTCTATCGTTGTCGCGATGCACGAGATGGAAGGAAAGAAAGGCCACCCGCCGAATGATGTCTTCGGCTTCGCGCCGCTGTTCGTCGTCGGCGCCGGGCAACTGGATGACAATGCGCTGGGTGCCCCGTTCCGGATAGATGATGGGCTCGCGCGTGCCCAGTTCGTTCACGCGGTTGGCCAGCACGGTGAGCGCGCGTTCCTGGGCGTCGCTCAGGTCGCGTGCCAACGCGTCGCGTATGGCGTCCTCGCTGGCGGTCTCGCCGAGCCGGTTCCGGACATCGGCCTCGATGTCGGCAGGGTCTATGTCCACGACGAAACTCGTGCCGCCTTGCAGGTCTATGCCGTAATTGATCTTGTCCGTTGGCAAAACCAGCCAGAGGGACCCAGCCGTCAGCACGGCCAGCATCAGCCACTTCCATACGTCCTTCCTGTCCATAAGCCGTCGTCTCCGTTACTTTTCGGGCTTGTCCCCGAATTTTTCCCCTTTGTCCATTACCTTGGCCACGGCGCCGCGGGCCACTTCGATTTTGACGTTGTCGGCAATCTTGACCACGAGCGTATAGGGGTCTTTCGCGTTGGTCACCGTGCCGAAAATGCCGCCGCTGAACAGGATGCGGTCGCCGCTTTTGACGCTGTCGATCATGGCGCGCCGCTCCTTTTCCTTGCGTTGCTGCGGACGCATCATCATAAAGTAGAAGATGCCGATCACAATGATCATGGGCAGAAACATTCCGCCCAGTCCGCCCGTTCCGCCCGGGGCGGCGGGGGCGGCTTCGGCCAGAAACAGCGGGTTCAATGGGATGGTCAGCATGCGATCGGTTCCTTTTCTCTGTTGTGTTCGCGGCGGAATTCCGCGAACCGTCCGTTGGCGATGGCATCGCGCATGCGGCGCATGAAACTCATGTGCCAATGCACGTTGTGCAGCGTCAGCATTTGTATGCCCAGTATCTCCTTGACGTTCAGCAGATGCCGAATGTACGCCCGCGAGAAACGAGAGCAGGCGTAGCATGCGCATCCCTCCTCGATCGGCCGAGGGTCGTTCTTGTATTCGCCAGCCTTGACCGGGTAGGGGCCCTGGCCGGTGAAGGCTGTGCCGTTGCGGGCGAAGCGCGTCGGAATCACGCAATCGAACATATCGATTCCGCGCGCGACGGCTTCGACCATCTGATGAGGTTTGCCAACCCCCATCAGGTAGCGCGGCCGGTTTTCCGGCAAGGCGCCGACACTGTCGTCCACTCCGCGGATCAGCGCCGGTTCCGGTTCGCCGACGCTGACGCCGCCGATGGCGTAGCCGTCGAACCCCATGGCCGCCAGCTCGCGAGCGCAACGCCCGCGCAGGTCCGCATGGGCGCCGCCCTGCACAATTCCGAAGACCAATTGACCGGGCGCACGATCCTGTTCCAAACAAGAAGCCGCCCACGCTAGCGTTTTGTCCACCGCTTGACAAGCGGAAATATGATCGCAGGGCCAGGGCGGGCATTCGTCGAGAACCATGGCGATGTCGGAGGCCAAGTCCCGCTGGATGGCCATGACCTCGGCCGGGCCCAGGAACAGGCGGGCGCCATCGAAATGATTGTTGAATTCCACGCCGTCGGGCCGCACGGTTCGCAACCGGGCAAGGCTGAACACCTGGTAGCCGCCGCTGTCCGTCAAGATGGGCCCGTCCCAGCCCATGAAGGCGTGCAGGCCGCCGGCCGAGCGGATGATGTCCGGGCCCGGCCGAATCGCCAAATGATAGGTGTTGGCCAGTATCGTTTGAACGCCGAGCGCGGTTAGATCGCGCGGGGCCAGCGCTTTTACCGTGCCTTGCGTGCCGACCGGCATGAAAGCGGGCGTGTCCATGGGTCCGTGCGCCGTTGTCAGCCGGCCTAGTCGGGCGCGCGAGGATGAATCGGTCGCGAGAATGTCGAACTGTCCGATCGAGTCCATAAAGCGTTTTGTTCGCAAACAACACCGTCGCAGCGTCCCGTTCAATGACGAAACACCCAAATTACCGACACAAGCCCGAAAGAAGCCCGAAACACCTAAGCCAGAAACAAGGGATATTACGCCTGTTTCTGTATTTCGGATTTCGGATTTCCTTCGGATTTGGGTATTTCGTCATTCGTCATTAATGGCGCGTTCCCAGGGCTTGTTGCTTATCCTAAAACGTCGTTAACTAAGCGCCATTTCCCCCGCCGCCCGCCTTAAGCCATCTGCGCGTTGGCCAGGGCCAGATCCGCCAGGGCCAGCGCCGCCATGGCTTCGACAACCGGCACGGCTCTGGGCAAAACGCAAGGGTCGTGCCGGCCGCCCGTGCGCAGTTCCGTTTCGCGTCCGCTGTAATCGGCCGTTCGTTGCGGCAACGAGAGGGTCGCCGGCGGCTTGAACCAGGCGCGGAACACGACCGGCTCGCCATTGGACAGTCCGCCCTGCACGCCGCCGCTGCGGTTGGTGGCCGTGCCGAGCCGATCTCCCTTTTGGACGAACAGGTCGTTCTGAAGCGAGCCGCGCGACCGGCATCCGTCGCAGCCGGATCCGAGTTCGAAGGCGCGGCAGGCGGGAATCGAAAGCATGGCGGCGCCCAGTTGCGCACCGAGCTTGCCGAAGACCGGTTCGCCCCAGCCGGGCGGAAGCCCGCGGCAGACGCAGGCAATCATGCCGCCGATGGAATCGCCTTGAGCCTTGACCTCTTCGATCAATTCGGTCATGCGCGCCGCAGCGACCGGGTCGGGGCAGCGCACAAGCTGCGCGTCCACATCGGCGCGGGAGGGGGGCGCATCCGAAAAATCCGGCGCCGTGACGGAACCGACCGCGCCGACCCAGGCCGCAATCTCCACGCCATGCCGTTCGCGAAGAAACTTCTCCGCCACGGCGCCGGCCGCCACGCGCGCCGCCGTTTCCCGCGCGCTGGCGCG
>SLKS01000319.1 GCA_007134465.1 Kiritimatiellia bacterium
ACCGCCAGCAAAGCCGCGCCGATTGTAACCAGCCCGCTGCCGAAGAAGATGGCCAGCGCCCCGAAATAGGCGGGATCTCGCGACGGATACCACTGCCGGGTCGTGAAGAACTCGCGAAACCCGCGCAACTGGAAAAAAGGTATCGCATCCTTGGCAATAAACAGGAAGATGAACAGAACCGCCAGCGCGGCAACGGCGGCCACCGTGAACAGCACGCCATGTCCCACGCGCGCGCCGAGCTTTTTCCGGAAATTGGCCCGGTCGCTCAGGATCAGTTCCGACGATCGCATCGTCGCCTCTTCCATGGCAGGCATCGGCATCCCCCTTCCGCCTCTTTCTTAAACTGATGGCACCGAAAACAACCCCACTCTCCCACACCGCCGTTCGGCAAGTGTTAGAGGAATGTTAGCCCTTTGTTAGGCGAGCCCCATGTGGTACGCGTCGGCCATGCGGGCATGGGGCAAAGGCTTGCGCGGAGCAACCTGAACCTGATAGCGGTTGTCGGATTCTCGGCGCAACCTGTAAAAGTAATCGTGATGCGTCCGCGCGTAGATAGGCCGCAAGGTTTCCACTTCGCCGCGCCCGATCATGAGGCGGACAATCGCGTCAAGGGTTTCGGGCTCGATGCGGAGCGCCGCGAACAAATGGTCGCGGCGCCAGGCATCGCGCCGAGCCAGCGTCTGACGAACCGTCTGTTCGGTCTCCCGGGCCAATCGCATTCTCATGCCTGTCTCCTTGGTTCCGGCGGCGTTCGGCCGCTGTTTCGCCTTGCGAACGCATCCGCCTCCCGATCGCGTTCGCGCACCCGCAGCTTCCATTGGACTCAAACCGAAAAAAACATGCCGCCCCGCCGTTAGCTCCAAACAAAGCCCGTGTTAGAGATTTGTTCGGCCCTCCAAACCCCATGCGAACACGGGGCTCGCCATACGCAAACAATCGTTGGGCACAGTAGCCATCAAAACAGAAGATCGTGGGCGATTGTTTCGAACCGGAAGGAGGATGTCCCCATGTTTATCGCCGACTTGCATGTCCATTCCCGCTATTCGAAACATCCTTCGGAATGGTTTCTGCAACGTATCGGCGCCGCCGAATCGTACACCGATGTCGAAGAGGTGTACCGTCAGGCCAAGGCTCGCGGCATGAGCGCCGTGACGTTGACCGATCACAACACGATCGAGGGCGCGCTTGCCCTGCGCGAGGCGCATCCCGAAGACACGTTCGTCAGCGTGGAAGCCACCGCCTATTTCCCCGAAGACGGGTGCAAGGTTCATGTGCTGGCCTACGACATCGCGCCCGAGCAGTTCGCCATCATTGACAAGCGCAGAGAGAACATCTACGCCCTGCGCGACTATCTGCGCGCCGAGTCCATCCCCTGTTCCGTCGCGCATGCCACCTACAGCGTCAACGACCGCCTGACAGCGGAAACGCTGGAGAAACTCGTGCTGCTCTTCGATGTGTTCGAAGCGGTCAATGGCGGCCGCAACCGCATGCACAACCAGACCTGGTGGGACTTGCTGCTGTCGCTGACCCCCCGCCACATCGAGGAACTTCGGGCGCGCCACGGCATCGAGCCTTGGAGCGCGGATTCGTGGCGCAAAGGATTCACAGGCGGTTCTGACGACCATGCCGGCCTGTTGATCGGCCAAGTGTACACGCTGGGCTGCGACGACACCTTGCGCGGGTTTCTCGATCAGGTGCGGCGCCGGGAAACGCGCGCGGCCGGCCGGCATGCCGATCACAAGTCGCTTTCGTGCGCCATCTACAAAATCGCCTATCGTTTTTCGCAGAGCAAAAGAAGGAACGGCGACGGCGGGCCGTTATCCTTGCTGAATACGCTGTTTTTCGATCACGGGCGGCTGGGCATGAAAAACTGGCTGGCCGTGCAAAAGCTGAAACGGCGCAAAGGCTCGGCCAATCGCGCCATGGTCCAATGCGTCGAGGAATTGCTGGAAGGCCGACAGAACGGTCCGAACGACGGCGAGCAGCAGATCGAGCGCATGTACCAGGGGCTGGCCACGTTGTCCGACGGCGTCTTCGCCCTGGTGGCCGAATCGCTGGAAACCGATCTGCAAAGCGGCGATGCCGGCCGTTTACTGGGGCTTCTATCGTCGGCGCTGCCGGCGCTGTTCCTGATGACCCCCTTGCTCAGCGTGATGCGGCACATGCACCGCGACCGGGAACTGCTTGCCGGCATGACGAAACGCTTCGGGCATACGCCGGCGACGCGCCGGAAACTGCTCTGGTTCAGCGATACCGTCACCGACCTCAACGGGGTTGCCGTAACCATGCGGGAAATCGCCGCGTGCGCCCGCGCGTCCGGCCATCCGGTCACACTGGTCGCCTGCCTCCCCGAGGACGGCGATCCGGCGGCGCTGCCGCCGGGCATACTCGATTTACCCTGCATCTATTCTTTCACGCCCGGTTTTTACAACGCCTGGACACTGCGCCTGCCTTCGCTGCTGCGCTCCATTGACCTGATCGCCCGGGAAGCGCCGGACGAAATTGTCGTCTCCACGCCGGGGCCAGTCGGTCTTGTAGGTTTGGCTGCCGCCCGGCTTCTGCAAATCAAGTGCACAGGCGTCTATCATACCGACTTCACGCGTCAGGCCGATCATTTCATCGGAGATCATTGGGTGTCCGCTATGATCGAAAGCTATACTCACGGATTCTTCACGCTCATGGACGAAGTGCGCGTGCCGACACAACGCTACATGGCCATGCTGGCGGAGCGGGGACTGGATCGCGAGAAGATGAAGCTGTTCTCGCGTGGCATCGCCGAAGGGTTCGCGAGCGACGATAGCGTCCGCCAGGCCGATTGGCGGCGACGGCTGGGCATAGACGGCAATCGCGCCGTGCTTTTATGGGCCGGTCGGCTTGGCCGGGAAAAGAACCTCGATTTCCTGTTCGAGATATTTCGGAACACGCGGGAAACGAGACCGGACCTTGCGCTGGTTCTCGTTGGAGACGGGCCCGAAGAGGCGCGCTTGCGCGACGAATACGGCGCGCTGCCCGGCGTTGTCTTCGCGGGCCGGATCGAACGAAGCGAATTGCCCCATCTCTACGGTTTGGCGGATGTCTTCGTTTTCCCGAGCACGACGGACACGTTCGGCATGGTGGTTCTGGAAGCGCAAGCCTGCGGACTGCCGGCGCTCGTCAGCGATGTCGGCGGGCCGCAGGAACTGGTGCGCACCGGGGAAACGGGCTTTGTGATAAAGGCCGACAACCTGTCGGCCTGGAGCGCCGCCGTCCATGGCGCGCTGGACATTCGCGACAACGATCCCGACCTATGGGCGCGCATGCGCGCCGCCGCCCGCGCCCATGCGGCGCAAGGCGGCGGATGGGACCGCCTGCTCGACGACATGACCGGCGCCGCGCCTCCAAGCGGAACGAACGGGAAACCCGACGGTCCGCCACATGAGGAAAAAACGTTTTCTGAAGGCCCTTGCCTGACAGCGGCCCCGTGAACATGGATTCGACAGATCAAGGTCTCTTTCTGTTGCAAGCGACCAGTCATCAGTAATCAGCGACCCGTACGCCTTGCGCAAAACAGGTGCGTGAACTGATTACTGATCACCGATTACTGGTTACTGCTCTTTTATGGCTTACGGCTGTCGTAGGCCCAGTGCAGGAGCGCTTGGCGCTGCACGGGACGGCAGGCGGAGTCGCCCGGCCGGCAATGCTTACGCAGTTGGGCGACATACCGGCGCATGGCTTTCCAGCGGGCGATCTGGCGTGCGTCATCGGACCCGCGCCGCCCCATGTAGTAGCGGCATACCGGTATCCGGTCTGCATCCGGTCGTTGACAAGCACGGTTCTGGCACGCATGATCTGTCCTTTATCTGTCAAGGCTGGGCAGAACGCGCGGGTGTTTCGTGCCGAAGACATGGCGGGCGGGCGCGGCGCGCGCAATGACGCTGTTCTTCCGCCAGGCAGGCGGACGGGGTATTGCGTCGCACGGTTGTTTGCGACGCGGCCCAGGCCAGGGTTTCCAGAACGGCCCGTTCCCGTTTTTTCGGGTCCCAATGCGCATCGCGCCGAGTCTGTTCCCTCTGGATATGCTTGCGGAAAGCGTCACTCATGGCTTTCTCCCAGCGCGCGCCGAAGGTATCGGGTTCGATCCAGCTTGCGTGCTTCTTGCGGCAAAGCCAACTGGCAGGCCAGCATGTCCCGATCACTCAGGGAAACATACTCGGTTCCCGCCGCCGTTCTCATCGTGTCCGCGCGCGCTCTGGCGGCGGCCCAGTCGTCCAATCCTTCGACGTTCCTGAAAATATCGATCGCACCATGCGGACTGGTCAGGCAGAAAACCGGACCTCGATCCAGCCACCCCGGCGCCAGCCGTTCGACCGGTCCCCACGACCGGTCGTCGGGGCCCCATTCCGCCTCGAGCGCCGCCAGCGCCTGTTCGCACCGCCGCCGATTGTCGCCATCGTCTTTGATCCAGATGTCGATATCGAAGGTCAGAACCGGCTGATGGCGCAGCAGAAAATTCATGCCGCCGATCAACAGGCAGTCCACGCGCGCCGTATGGAATGCGGCCAGTACCGTGTCCACGTTCATGGCAAGAACCCTATCGTTTTCCGCTGGAGATGTCAAAACGATTCAGCCGAAACGTTCCGACCGCGATGCGTCCGCGATTTTTTTGAAAAAAAAGTTCTCCTTTTTCGCCCGAGCGTTGTCTTAGGGGAAAAGATCGCCCGTTTGCGACCAAGCAAATGCTCGACCATCAGTTCGAAAAACGGAAAACATGGATTGAACGCCAACCCTGAAAGGGTTATGCAACAGAGCCGGGGGCAACGCCCCCGGATGGCGGGAGGCCTTCTCGCTCCCCCCGCACCCCCGCCCG
>SLKS01000178.1 GCA_007134465.1 Kiritimatiellia bacterium
CAAAGAAACACTTCCAGAAAGCCCAGCAGCGCGACCAGCGCCTTGAACCCGCGCATGACAAAGATGATGCGCACCGTCCCCAGCGACACGTCCACGATACGCGCCAGAAAAATAAGCGCGGGCAAAACGCCCCAAACAAACCAGCCGGATTCGAACCCATTCATGCCCGCACGCTGCCACAGACCGGTGCCGCCGTCAAGAGCCGCCTGCGCCGCAACAGCATTCGCATTATGACGCCGTCCCCCGCGACCTTGCTTGTCCGCCCGTAGCCCTTGCGGCGAAGGCTCGCGTCGCGGGAACGGGAGATTGGGGCGGAAAGGCGTGCTTTTCCGCCCCAATCTCAGGCTCCTGCCGCGCAAGGCGGCAGGGGGCCTGTTCATTAGAACCGCTGGCGTCGTACACTTCGCCGTTCAAAACAGCGCTTGATTTCCGGCCGGATCGTCGCCAGTATGGCGTCATGGAAGATCCCGAGATTATCGCCGCGCTCAAGGCCGGTCGCGACGAAGGCGCGCGCGCCCTCGTGCAAGCCTACGGCGACCGGCTGCTGCGCTCCGCCTATCTGCTGTGCGACAACCTCGCGGACGCGCAGGAATTGGCGCAGGAAACGTTGGTCCAGGCCGTAAAATCCGTTCAGCGCTTTCGCGGCGACGCTTCCCTCTACACTTGGCTGTACGGCATTTTGCTCAACCTGATCCGATCCCATCATCGTCGCAAGAAACTTATGAAATGGACCGCCACGTTCCCCACCGCCCAGATTTCGTACCCGCCCGAGGCGGTTTTCGAGGCGGCGGACAAGAATCTCACTCCGCTGGCCCAGGCGTTGCGCATGCTGCCCATCCACTATCGCGAAGTCATGCTTTTGCATTTCTACGAAGGCCTGACGCAGGAGGAAATCGGCCAGCGCCTGCGCATTCCGGCCAGCACCGTCCGCACGCGCATGGGCCGCGCCCTGAGCCTGCTCCGCAAGTCCCTAAAAAAAGATGGGACGTTTTGAGCCGAATCTCCCACTAACAAGATGAACGGGCGAAAACCGCCCGCGATCCAAGGAGGTTCGTCATGGACTGCAAATCCTGCGCCAAACTGCTCGACGATTATGTCATGGACAATTTGTCCGGCGATATTAAAACGCTGGTCTCCAGTCACTTGTCGCAATGCGCGGCCTGTACGGGCCTGATGCGGCGCGCCAGCCAGCTTTCCGGCTCGATCGCCGATGTCATGGCGGGCACCACTTCCATGCTGAAATTGCAGCCCGAGGCGGAAGGCCGCGTGGTGGACGCCATGCACGGGGGCGAAGGCGACTTGCTGTCGCATTACGATATGATGATTCTGTTCGACAAGCTGTCGTTTCGAGAAAAATGGGCGAAGGTCCGCTATGGGCTCAAGCAGCCCAAGGAAAGCGGCGAATACAAATGGGCGGCCTTGCAGGTTCGGCGTCTTGTCTCGCCAGCGGCGGCCATATTGGTTCCCTCCTTGGCCATGCTTCTGCTTGTGGCGCTGGCCGGCATGGCCCCGCAACGGCAAACCGTAGTCAACGTGCGCATTGTCGAGGATCAAACCATCCCCGAACTCGAAGAACCGATCGACATTCCCGAACCGGAAATTCAGCCGCCGGATCCGGAACATATCGTGGAGCCGATGGACAATTTTATTCCGTCCACAAGCAAAACGGCTGTTGGACCGGACGTTGACTTCAGTCCGCAGCCGGCGCAGTTCGATTCCGTGGCCATCATTCGCAGTCCGGTCACGATGCGGGGCATCTTCGGCAGCCGCAGTCCGGGCGCGCGCGGCAGCATGCTGGGCCGGTTCGGCGGTGGCGGGCACACGGAAGGCGCCGTCCTGCGCGCCCTGCGCTGGCTGAAGCTGCATCAGGAGGAGGACGGGAGTTGGCACGGACGGACCGGCGGTTTCGACGGTCCGCGCAATGTGGAAGCCGCCGCAACCGCGCTGGGGTTGCTTTGCTTTCTGGCGCACGGGGAAACCCCGGCATCGCCGGAGTTTGGCAAGACGGTGGAAGGGGCGATCCGGTGGCTGGTGCAGAATCAGGGAGCCAACGGCATGTGGGGAGCGCGCCTGCGGCCAGGCTATCAGCACGCCATGGTTACGTTCGCCTTGGCGGAAGCCTATGGCATGACAAAAATTCCTTCGATCCGGCCGGCAGTTGAACGCGGACTGGACCTCATCATTTCCGGCCAGAACCCGCAAGGTGGCTGGCGCTATACCGTTCAACCCTCGGACGGGAGCGATTCGTCCGTGATGGGTTGGCACACCCAGGCCATGAAAGCCGCCCAAATGGCTGGAATAGAAAGACCCGGCATGGAAGCGGCCATGAAGCGCGCGATCGAAGGCTGGCGACATCTGCACAGGGGCGACTCGGAAATGGGCGGATTCGGGTATACTAGCCGGGGACGCGGGCCTCTCACGGGCGTAGGGGTTTTGGCTTTGCAACTGCTCGGGAAGGCGCAAAGCGACATGGTGCGCGGCTCCATCAACTACCTGCAGACCCAGCGCAACACGTTCGACTGGGAGGCGGCCTGCGCCCGCCAATTGTACCGCTGGTATTACGATACGCAAGCGCGTTTCCACGAGGGCGGCGAAGTCTGGCGGGAATGGAACAAGCAGTTTTCCGTTCCGCTAGTCAATGCCCAGGTCGTGATTCCCAACGCCATTGCGGACCTCAACGGGAAAATGGTGGATGTCGGCTACTGGTGCAAAGCCTACGGTCGGGGCGGGCGCGTGGCCGATACCGCCTTTGGCGCATTGCAGCTCATGGTCTATTATCGCTACCTGCCCACGTTCCAGTCGCCCGAACAGATACTGGCCGCCGAAGGCGGCGGCGAGGCGGCCGCCGAACAGCCGCGCATCGTCGAAGCCCAGGACCTGGACATCGAAATCCAGTTGTAGAAAGCCTGGCATGGGTCAATTCAGGGTAACACATCCGAGCGAAGGTGTCATTCCGAGCCTGCGAGGAATCTCCGCGTAGCGGCCTGCGGCCCTGCCTGCGCCGAGCCTTCGGCAGGCAGGCGAGATTCCTCGCTGCGCTCGGAATGACAAGCTGTTACCCGCATGCGGCATCTTTTGAACCATGCCGAAAGCCTGTACCCGAGGGGGCTCTGTGAGCGTAAAACCGTTTCCCGAACCGAGACGTTTTGTCAAACCGTCCGCGTCCACGACGCGTGCGCTGGCATGGTCCGCCATGCTTGCGCTGGTCGCGCTCGCCTTGGCGGCGGCCCAAGACGTTGCCGGTGTCGTTGTCGGTCCGGACCGTCAGCCGCTGCCCAACATTCGCATAAGCCTGTACGGCCCGCGTCAAAACGAACCTGCCGTCCAAGCCGCCGCCGGCGCGGCGGCGGGCGCACAGCCGTCCGAAAGTCACGGCGGCGATGCGCTGTCCCGGCTGCGCGCGCATCGGCGGCGCATCGCGGAAACGCCTGCTGCTCCGGCCGACAGCGCCGCTGTCGCCGCGCCGACGGCGGGCGCCATACAGGGCGCGCCTGTCCGGGACCGACTGGCGCAAGGCGTCACGGACGCCCGCGGCCGTTTCTCGCTGAGCGTCGGCCGCGGACAGCCGGCGTTGCTCGCCTTGCACGGACCGGACGGGGTCGGTCGCATCGCGCTGGACAAGCCGGGAACCGCATCGCTGACCCTTGTCTATCCCGTTCGGACCACGATCGTTCTGCTGCACGACAACGACCATCATTTCCATTTCGGGGCGCGCGACGCGATCGCGAAAAAACTTCAGGAAATCCGCCAGCGACACGATCACGTGTTCCTGCTTAATGCCGGCGACATCTTTATGCGCAGACCGAACAGATGGCGCCCGCGAGACAGCGAGGACTATTACGCCGAACGAAGCCTGTTCATGATCACGACCATGAACGAGCTCGGCTACGACGCGATGACGCCGGGCAATCACGAGCTGGACTACATCGGCCGCCACACCCTGAACGCGCTCGGCGCCGCCCGCTTCCCGCTTCTGGCCGCCAACATTCAGGTATCCACCGACTTGCTGCCGCAACCTCTGCCCTATGTTACGCTGGCGACCGCCAACGACATCACGCTGGCGCTTCTGGGGTTGTCCACGGTCAATTTCAAGAAGGAAGGCGTGGCGGAGACTCCGCCGGCTCATGCCGTGCGCGATCATTTGAAGCTCAAGGATACCCATGATGTCTTCGTCGTCCTCAGCCACATCGGCATTGGCTCCGACCGGAAGCTTGCCGGCAGTTTCGACGAGATTGACGTGATAGTCGGCGGCCATTCGCACACGCTGCTCGAAGAGGCGGTCACCGTCAACGGCGTTCTGATCGCACAGGCCGGACAACACAACAGGCATATGGGCAAAATCACGCTCGAGCTGGAAAACGAACGCATTGTTTCCAAAAAAGGCGTGGTTTTCCCCTTGGTTGCCTCGCCGGAAAGACGCTGAGGCGGGCTGGCGCTCGCAACGCAAGGCGTTAGTGCCTTAATCCCGCATTGCTGCGTCAAAAAACAAGAGGATTCGGTGGACGACTACGGCGATCCCGACGCGCTTCGCGGTCGGGACGGATTACGATAGGGAGAAAAACGTCCGCCGTAATCGTCGCCCGTAATCGTAATCCGATGTTTTTTCCGCCCTCCGACTTCCGACCTCTGGGTTGCGGGCGAAGCCCGCCTTGTTCCTTAAGGGTAAGCCCTCGGCTCTGCCGGGGGACTCCCGAAGTTTGACAATTCCGGGACACTAGCGTCCCATAGAGAAAAAACAAAACTTCATAAAGGCTGACTGACCGGCTACATTCCCCTTAGCAATCACGAAAAGGAGGATGCGATGCCAGTACAGTCAGCCGGGAGTAAACATG
>SLKS01000158.1 GCA_007134465.1 Kiritimatiellia bacterium
AAGACCCGCTAACAGAATTAAAGCCGGAACCCGTTGTTCAAAGACGGACAGGGCGGAAAAAGAAAATTCCGTCACAGAGGGCTTTTTGTGTTGTCAACCGCCGGGCTTAATGGTTGTTCGGAAATCTTTCCCGTTTTTTCGAAAGACACGCGCGAAGGAGCGCATCCATTCCGGAAAAGTTCCAAAACAGCGCCATCCTGCCGTCCACCGCAAGCGAAGTCAACTTTTTCCTTGCGTCCATAGGCTAATAGGGTATCACTATGAGAATAGGAAGCCTTGATGGACCATGTCTCTATTCTGAACAACGAGGCTCTTGCAAAACCTCTCGTGGCATGGGCGTCCCGCCCATGAAACACGGGCAAGACCGCCCAAATTCAGAAACCCTTACGAAAGGGCTGAACAATGAATGCGAGTTGCAGTTTTTGCGGGAACAAGAACATCAGGAACGTGAAGGTGCAGTATATCTACAGGCACGACGGACAGCTTTTGATTGTCAACGGCGTACCCTGTGAACAATGCGAATACTGCGGAGAACAATACTTCAAAGCCGAGGTGCTGAAAAAAATCGAAAGCGACTTCAATCAGGTCTATACCCATCGCAAAAAGGCGGATCGGGAAATCCGTGTTCCAGTGGAACAATATGCCTGATTATTTGACGCTATGACAGCCCAGGGCGCCATACCCGGAACACTGCGGCGTCAAGCCGTTGCGAGAATATCCAGGCTGTTCGTTTCGGGCCTTGCCTCCGTAGCAGCGCTGGCGGGTTCCGCGTTCGCCGAAGCCACGCATGATTTCCGCAACCGGAACGAGGCGGACGCCCCCGCCCTTTCCGCGTTCGTCAGCGCGATGCACGTTCACACGTCCTTCTCGAGCGGACGCTACGATCTGCCGACGCTGACCGACCTGGCCAAGGAACGGAACACCGATGTCGTGTTTCTGAGCGACAGCCTGACCGAATCCATCGAATACGGGCTTTTTCCGCTCCGCCACATCTTCTGGGCGAACTATCATCGCCCTTCCGTCACGACGGCCGGGCCCCGAAACTACTTCGAAGCGATCCGAAAAGAAAACGAACGGCAGAAGGACGTCCTCTACATTCCGGGCGTGGAAATCGTGCCGCGTTTCCGTTGGTCCGGCTCGCTCCGAAAAGGAACACTTGTCTGCCGCAATCACCAGCGCAACATCATTGCGCTCGGCCTCGGCGATGCAGATGCGCTCCATTCCGTGCCCGTCGCCAACGGGTTCGTGCGCGGACGGCATACGGGCTGGATCGCGCTGACACGCGCGGCCTTGCTGCTCTTTCTGGCGGCCTGTCTCGCCGCGGGCGGGTTGGCCCTTCCGCTGGCCAAACGGTCTGGCATTCCCGCCTTGGCCATCGCCAAGGCTTTTTTCCTGGTTCTTGTTCTGCCTTCGGCCCTCTTCATGGTTGTGCTGAACGTGGCGGCCGCCCGCCAGCCAGCCTTCGACCTGTACGGACCGGACAGGCCCGACCGGCACGAGCAGAAAACCATAGACGCGTTGAACCGGCTTGGCATCCCCCATTTCTGGGCGCATCCGGAAGCGTTCGACCGCCACTCCTTTTCCTTGCTGGGCGTGCCGTTCAAGGTCGAAACCGATCCCTACCCCGACCTTCTGGAAGACACCGTCGGCTACACCGGATTTGCCGGCGTGAACGAGGGGCGCAACAAGCTGATCGAACCCGGCAAGGGCTGGGATCGGCTTCTGAACGCGTACCGGACCGGCCAACGGGACGCGCCCGTCTGGTGTTTCGGGGAAATGCTCTATCATTACGAAGGCCAGGCCCGAACCAAGAAACTGGGCAATGTCGAAACAGTGATTTGGGCGCGCGAGAAATCGTCTGCCGCCCTGCTGGAGTCCATCCGCCAAGGCCGTTTCTACGCCCGCCGGAATTTCGAGGGGCAAAAACTGAATCTGGACGTTTGGGGCGTCCAGTTCGGAACCCCGACCGTCGTTGAACTCGCCGTCTCTTCCGCCACGCCCGGCGTAGAAGTCGAGCTGACGCTGATCCGAAACGGGGTTCCTATCCGCAATTCCAGTCACAAAACGCCTTTCACGCTTGCCTACGAAGCAAGTTCGGATCTGGACCAAGAGGAAGCCGCCTATTACCGCGTTCTGATCGAAGGCCCGCATCCGCTACGAATCGCATCCAATCCGTTGTTCGGGCAGGAGGGGCGCAAGGGCGGTGAAACGGATTGACGAAGCCCGATCAAGCGTTGACCTCGTTAGGAACAGATAGGCACAGGTTGAATGGCGGGCGTCAGCCCGTCTGTCCGCTCGTCGAAGAAGCGGACTGGCTTTCGGGAGCGCGGATCGTACACGCGCGCGCGCACGGCGGTCTCGGGCTCGACCGTCACGGCCGGCTTCACGCGCAAGGCGGCCTGCAGCCGCTCGGCAATTTCCGGCGCCGCGCCCAACCGCCCGTCGCCGGCCACATGCACGGCGATCTCGTCCGACAGGTTGTCGCGGCTCGAAACCCGCACGTAGTATTCGGTCGCGCCCGGCACGCGATCGAGCGCGTCGAAGACGGCTTGCGGATAGAGGGTGGTTCCCCGCACCTTCATCATCTGGCGCTTGCGGCCCAGAATGGGGCCCAGCCGCACCGAACGGCGCCCGCACGGACAGGGCGCATCGTGCAGAATCGAAGCGTCTCCGGTTTTGAACCGGATCAGGGGCATGGCCTCCGTTGCCAGCGGAGTGACGACAACTTCGCCTTCCCGGCCCGGCGGCAGAATGCGGCCTTGTTCGTCCACGATTTCCACCAGCGCCAGTTCGGGATGCAAATGGCCGCCGCACTGCGCTTCGCACTCGCAAAAGGACGTGGCGATTTCGGACGAGGCATAGGTGGAATAGGCGCGGGCTCCCCACAACCGTTCCAAATCCTCGACCAAGCCCAAAGGCGCCAGCGCGCGGTCGCGCAACGGCTCGCCAATGCAGACCAAACGGGTCACGGACGACTCCGCCGGATTCCGTCCGGCCTCCGCCAGATGCCGAGCCAGCTTGCGCAGAAACGTCGGCACGCCAATCAGCACGGTCGGCCCGATCTGGTCCATGACATGCGCATGACTCTCCATAGAACCCAAGCCACTACGCACGGCGGCCGCGCCCAGCGCGCGCGCGCCAAGCCAATAGGCAAGACCCGCCACGAAACAGCGGTCCAGCGTGCAGGTCAGCATGACCGTGTCGCGGGCCGTCATGCCGAGACTCGCGAACGATTGCCGCTCGTTCCAGGCCAGCCGTTCCAAATCCCGCGCCGAATACATCATGCGGGTCGGCTTGCCCGTCGTGCCGGACGACAAAACGATTTCGGCAACCTCCGCCTCCGGTACGGCAAGAAACGCGTCGTTCTCGCGTTCAAGATCGGTCTTTTCCGTGAAGGGCAATTCCGCCAGCCGGTCGAGTGTCAGGCTTTCGGCCGCCTGGGGCCGGTTCGCCAGCACGCGCCGGTAATAGGGCGAATGGCGCAGGCAATGCGCCACATGTTCGCGCAGGAGCGATTCCTGCAACGCCCGCATGGCGTCAGGGCTCTGAAATTCGATACGTTCGTATGCGGAAAAATACATGCTACGAAACCCGGCTGCCGGGCGGCAGTTCTCCGTCGGGCGTCAAGAGCCGCAACGCGGTTCCGTCGCCGGCCGCCAGCAGCATGCCGCGCGATTCCAGCCCGCGAATTTTCGCCGGCTTCAAGTTGGCCACCACCACGACCGTTTTGCCGATCAAACTCTCCGGCGCGTAATGCTGGGCGATACCGGCCACGAGCGGGCGCTGTTCCGCGCCAAGATCCACCGTAAGCCGCATGAGCTTGTCTGTGCCCTCCACGCGCTCGGCTTCCAGAATTCGCGCGGTTTTCAACGTCACATTCCTGAAGTCGTCAATCGTGATCAAGCCGTCCTCGGCAGGGGTCGTCATCGTTTTCTCCTTGGTCTTCTCCTTCGGTTTCGCGGGAGCGGCCTCCGGCTTGTTGCCCTTCGGCTCGGCGATGCGCGGGAACAGGCCCTGTACCGGTCCGATTTCCGCGCCGGGCGTCAGCCCGCCCCAGCGTCGCAAGCTGGCGAATTCCGGTTCCTTCCCTTCCAGCGACAGTGTCCGACGAAGCTCCGTCATCTTGCCGGGCATCACAGGATAGAGCATGCCGCCGATCACGCGCAGCGTTTCCGCCGCGCAGTAGAGAACCGAACCCAGTCGCGCGCGGTCGCCCTGCCTGGCCAGCGTCCACGGCTGCGTGATTTCCAGATAGCGGTTGGCTTCGCGCAGCACGCCGGCCAGACCGGCCAGGCCGCGGTCCAAACGCATGTCTGACACCGCCCGCACCATGGTTTCGGCCGCTTCCAGCGCGGCGGCTCGCAAACGGGCGTCGTCCGCGGTCTCCGCGCCCGGCTCCGGCACGCGTCCGTCGCAATGGCTTCGGATCAGCCGGGTCACCCGGTTCAGCATGTTGCCGAGATCGTTCGCCAAATCCGTGTTGTAGCGGCGAATAAACCCTTCCTCCGTAAAGCTCGCGTCCTGGCCCAGCGTCATCTCGGCCATCAGAAAATAGCGGAAGGCGTCCACGCCGTAGCGGTCGGCAAAAGCCATCGGATCCACCACGTTGCCCGCCGTCTTGCTCATCTTGTCGCGACCGGTCAGCCACCAGCCGTGCGCGAACACCATCTCCGGCATCGGCAGGCCCATTGCCTTGAGCATAATCGGCCAATACACCGTATGCGTCGTGAGAATGTCCTTGCCGATCAGATGACAGGACACCGGCCACCAGGACCGAAA
>SLKS01000195.1 GCA_007134465.1 Kiritimatiellia bacterium
GGGGGCATAAGGGGCCCGCGCAAAAATCAGTTCACAGTTTGGACGCCCATGCATCCCGTCCGGCGGCGTTGCGAAAACACGGAATATCGGGAATATTGCTTTGTTTTCGCGCCTTGCCGGAGGCCGGTCGCCTGCCTGAACCGAAGACGGAACATGGCAGGCAGGCAGACTCCCTGAACAGAAGCGCGTTATGCGACGTGGGCGTCAATGCGGGTCTGCGGTGCAGTCGCTCCTCGTCCCGGCGCCGGCGGCATCGCATAACGCGGTCCTCTGTTCCCTCCGGCTTCCCCGGCCATCCCGCCGCCATCCGCCTGCGGCCCCGCCGGGCCGACAGTTTTTGCTCCGTGCCCCCGCTCCCCCCGGCCTGGGAGGAACGGCACTTGGACAAGGACTATTTCGCAAACAACACCGTTTCGGCGTGCCGTTCAATGACGAAACACCCAAATAACCAAGCCCGAAAGAAGCCCGAACCGCCCCACCACACCGCGAGCCCACGGGGCCGTCGGCCCCAGACGGGCTCTTGCCTGAACAGCCCCGGCAGAACGGCGAGACCAGGTCTCTCCGGACTGTTTGAGCGCAACAAACGCTTGTACATACGTAATAGCTTTGCTACACATCCCGTTATTCGAGCGCGGTTTACGAGGTCGCCGTCAAAAACAGCGCGGGATCGCAGGAACAACCACTCGATAACTTGTTGGCAGTGTGGAGATATAACATGACAACAAGTTGCTTTCACAGTACCGCTGGAAGCCGCGCGGACGCGCCTCCCAGCGTTCCTTGAGCGCCACGTTCGGCAGGAAGATAAGATGAGACGATATTTCGCAATGCTCGTGTTGTTGAGTTGCTGGCATTGGTCTTTGCACCCGCCATGACAGTCATCCCTTCTCGATGCCAACGGAAGATTAATTCAAGACAGGACAAACCATAGCTCCGTCGAGAGACGAATTCAAGATCAAAGCCTTCGTTGAGCTCTGTAGCAGGCTTGAAGGCAGGGGTCGGAACGGGTAATCCTTTGACGAAAAGAGGCAACCCTTCTGGTACCCCGTTTTGACTTTGAATTAGCGGAAGGGAGGGGAAACAAGCGTTAGGAGATCAAGGGGATGTTTTTAGAAAAGCGCCATTTATCTATATAAAAACGCTGTTTTTCGAATGATTTCGCCGGAGCCAGCTGTCGGGGTCGAACCGACGACCTGCTGATTACAAATCAGCTGCTCTGCCAACTGAGCTAAGCTGGCCCGCTTGCGAACTTGACGGCGCCCGCAAAGGGGCTGCCGCGCTTTGTCGTTCCGCCCTCCCTGCCTGCTGGCCGGCAGGCGAGATTCCTCGCTTCGCTCGGAACGACAAACTCGTCCGGTAGCCCTCGTCGAACGGTGTGGGGCGAGCGGACGAACGAGCAAAACATGGGCAAGATACCGGGCCGCGCCCGCGCCGTCAAGAGCGTTCCGTGTCCCGATAGGCGTTCAGGATGGCTTGGGACATGATGGTCAAGCTGCGCTTTCTTTCGACGGCTGTCCGGCCGGCCTGTCCGTGCCTGCGGGCGAGGGCGGGATCGGTCAGCAGCGGGTGCAGGGCGGCGGCCAGCTCCGCGGGCGTGGAATGCTCGAAGAGAACGCCGCCATCCGTTTCGGCGACGATTTCGGGATAGACGCCCAGCCGGGGCAGCGCGACCGGCACGCCGCAGGCCATGGCTTCGAGCGGAGCCATGCCGCCGGCTTCGGGCTGGACGGCGGGCAGGCAGAACGCGGTCAGGGCGCGCAGGAATTCGCCGCGCGCGGGTTGCCGGTGCGCATCGAGAAACTCGGCGTCGTTCGCGAACCCGGCTTCGGACACGATGCGGCGGCATTGTTTCGCGAAGGGATTCCGGCGGGCCGGATCGCCGCCGGCAACGCGCAGGCGCAAGCGGGCGAGTTCGGGTTTGCGTTTCAGCTCGACAAACGCCTGCGCGACAACGTCCAATCCGCTCCAGGGTTTCCAGGGGGCCAGGAACCCGAGGGTTGGCGCCTCGGGCGGAGCCGGGGCGGGAGCGAAGTCGTCGGTATCCACGCCCAGCGGGAGGATGCGGAAGCGGGCGTCGGGCAGCCGCAGAAACTCTCTCGCCTTGTCGGCGTAATAGGCGCTGACCGGCAGGAAAAGGTCCACGCAGCGGGCCGCCTCGCGCACGGCGGCCCAGCAGGCGTCGCGGTACGGGTCGTCCAGCGCGTCGAGCCAGGTTTCTTCGTCCTGGAGCGAGCAGACGATGCGCGCGCCAAGCGTTTCGCGGAGTGCGGGGGCCAGGCCGAGCAGAAGCGCGTTGGAAAAGTGAACGATGTCGGGCGCGGGTTGCGTCTTGAGCCAGGCGATCATTTGCTCGAGTTCGTCGCGCTGCCGGCCGTCGCGGCCGCGCAGCACGCTGAGCGTGAGTTCGCCCAGTCCGCCGGCCGCCGTGGTTCCGGCCCGGCGCGCGGCCCGGCGCAGCAGGACGGGCGCATCGAGCAGGCGCCGCGCGAACGCGGGCATTCGGCGGAGCGCCGGGAATTTCTGAATCAGGTACACGCCGATCGCGCCGTAAAAGACGGGCGCCTGCGCGATGCCGGCGTCGGCCGGCGTCTCCATGAACGGCAGATACATGGGCACGAACATCGTGTCGTGGCCCGCCTGACGCATGGTTTTGGCCAGCCCGATGTCGCGAACGCAGTTCTGGCAGTAGAACCCGCCGCCGGAACCCGGCACGATATGGACAATGTTCATAAGGGCATAAGGGTTGCAGATGGAGTTCGTCAGAGGGCATGGACCGTGTTTACGAAAGAGACAAAATGCCCGATGCAAACGATCAGGGCAAGCTTTTTCACCGTCAAATCGCATTGCCCGAATTGCCCCGAACACAATATTAAATCGGGAGCCGGCAACGGTGTCATGCGGGGGGTCGCCACAATACGGAGGCGGGATCGCCAGGACAGCCGCAACGGGCGAGCAAGTCGAGATGCAGCGCGAATTCGCCCACTTCCCATAGCGCATGCGCGTCGCTGGCGAACGAGACGCGAACGCCGGCGGCGAGGCACCGCGCAAAAAAGTCCGGATCGGGCTCGTTGGCGTGGAAGTTGATTTCGGCGGCGACGCCGTTCGCTTTCAGCAACGCAACGGTCGGGTCCAGCAATCGCTCGGGAACCGGCACGCCCGCGCGACGGAACACGCGAAAAGGATGCGCCAGCGTGGCAATGCCCGAGGCGACAAACCGGTCGAGCATGGCCAGAAACTGCTCGGCCGCCTTGTCCGGGTCCTTGGGTTCCTCGCGCAAGGCCGGCAGACAATGCATGGCGCCCACCAAATAATCCACGCGCTCGCGGTCCCGCGCGCGGACCAGCGGGCGACCGTCCAGGTCGCAGTCGGCCTCCAGTCCTAAAGGCGCGCCGGGATTGGCCGCGCGCGCCTCGGCCAGGTAGGCGGCCATGCGATCGTCTTCCTGTCGTATCGCTTCCAAGCCGATTTCCAGACAGCGGAAACTCCAGTAGTCCTTCTTCCCGAAATAGAGATGGCCCGTGTGTTCGGTGAAGACCAGTTGTTCGAGCCCGAACTGGCGCGCCAGCGAGACCGAACGCCGAAAATCCATATTGCTGGAGCAGTAGGCGAACGGCGTATGCGAGTGCGTGTCGGTCAACGCCAGATTCGGATCCATGCGCAGCTCATGACGTTTCACGGCAACGCGCTCGCCGTCCACTTCGATTTCCAAAAAGGCGAATGGCGCTTCGCACAGCGCGGGGGCGCCTTCGAACACGCCAGCGTCCGTGCGGATCGGCTCGATGCCCGCATGATAATGGCCGCTTACGGACAGACCGATGCCGGCTTCGCGCATGCGCCGGATCACGGCGGCGCCATTGACGAAATTATAGGGGCAGCCATGGCTGCCGGCAGGGAACAGCGAGGTGTGCTGCAACGCGACGATCGGACCGGCAAACCCGGCGCGCGCGGCCGTCATACGCTCGAGATCGGCCGCCGAACGCTGCGCGCACCAGCCTGGCGCCTCGGCATCGAGAAACGGCAGCAGCCGGACGCCGGCCACATCGAGCCATTCGGGCGGACGCGAAAACTCGCGATAGAACAGGTCGGGATCGCCATCGTGGTTGCCGGGCAGCGCAAGCGTCGGCGCCGCAATGGTTCCGACAATGGCGGCCAGCCTTTGGCGCAGCACGGGCGCGACCGGGCCGGCGCCGTCGGCAAGCAAGTCGCCGAGCAATACAACCGCATCGGGCCGGATCAGCCTGTTGATGCGATGCGCGGCCCGTTCCAGCAGCAGCTCGCCCGAGGCATCGCCCGCGCCAGACGCCGTATCTTCGCGAACATGGAGATCGGCAATGGCAACGAGTTTCACGGCGCGGCTCCTATGCTCGCGGCCAAGCCGTTGACAAAGGCTTGCGTGCCGAAGGTTTCGGCGTGGGCGCGAATGGCACGCGCATCCCAGGCGCGCGCGGCGCAACGCGAGACGGCGCCGAGCAGATCCTCTTCCGTCTGCCGCACGAAGAATTCGCCCGTTTCGCCGTCGCGCACCGTTTCGGTGGCGCCGCCTTTCCGGTAGGCGACAACCGGACAGCCGCAGGCTTGCGCTTCCAGCGGCACAATACCGAAATCTTCCTCGCCCGGAAAGACCAGCAGCCGGGCGGTGCGGTACAGCGCGCGAATATCCTCGTCCGAGAGTCGGCCCTTGAACGTTACGTTCGGCGCGGCCAGCGCTTCCAGACGCGACCGTTCGCTGCCGGCGCCGACCACAACGAGCGGCCAACCCGAGCGGCTGTAGGCGCGGACGGCCAAATCCACGCGCTTGTAGGGAACCAGCGCCGATACGATCAAATCGAAATCGCCGCGCGCAACAGCGGGGTCCGGCGTGAAAAAGGCGGTGTTGGCCGGCGGGAAGACCACGCGCGATTCGCGGCCGTAGAAGCGACGGATGCGGTCGCGCACGTGTTCGCTGATGGCGACGAATTCATTCACGCCGTCGGCGGTTTTGCGGTCCCAGTCGCGCAGGGCCGGCAACAGGAAGCGGCCCGCCATCCGGCGCAACAGGCTGCCGCCGAAATATTCGTCGTAGAACGTCCAGGCATAGCGCATGGGCGTGAAACAATAGCACACATGCCGCATGCCCGGCCGTACCCGCACGCTCTTCGCCACGCAATGGCTCGTGCTGATCAGCAAATCGGCGTCCGGCACGCGCATGCGGCGAATGGCCGAAGGAAACAGCGGCAGCAGACGCCGGTAGTGGCGCGTGGCGCCCGGCGCGCGCTGCAGCCAGGAAGGAACGATCGGATGCGAACGGATGACGGGGCTGATGGCGTTCGCATCGCAGACAAGCGTAAGAATCGGCGCCTTCGGGAACGCGCGGCAAAGAACCTCCAGCACGCGCTCCCCGCCGCGCATGCCGGTGAGCCAGTCATGGCACAGGACCACGTTCAGATCGGCCCACGCAGCCGGAAATTCGATCGCTTCGCTCATGCTTTCGGGTTTCCTCCAGCCACATCGGCATAAACGCGCAGGGTTTCGCGCGCGGTTTTTTTCCAGTCGAAGCGCGAGGCCTGTTCGATGCCTTTAACGGAGAGCATGGTGGCCAGGTCGGGCTGCGTCAGCACGTCGGCCAGCGCGCGCGCGAAGGCGGGCACATCGTCGGGGTCCACAAGCCGCGCGGCATCGCCGACAACTTCCGGCAGGGATGTCCGGTTGGAGCAGACGACGGGCAGACCGCAGGCCATGGCTTCCAGCGCCTGCAGCCCGAACCCTTCGTAGAAGGACGGATGGGCCAAAACGTCGGCACGCCCGTAGGTTCGCACGAGATCGGAAAGCGACAGGTAGCCGGTACACTCGATGGCGTCGGCGACATTCAGTTCGCGCGCGAGCCGGAACGGTTCCGGGTAGCGCGGATCGGGCGAGCCGGCCACGATCAGCCGCACGGGCATGGGCGCGATTTTTTTCAGTTCGGCGAAAACGCGGACGAGTCCGGCCAGATTCTTGTAGGGATCCTGGCGGCCCACGTAGAGAACCGTTTTCATGTTGTCCGGCTTCTCGGCATGGATGGGCTGGAACAGGTCCGACACCCCGAGCGGCACGACGCGGACACGGTTTTGCGAGGCGGCCGGAATGCCCAAATGCCGGATCATGTCGTCTTTCGAGGCCTGGCTGTCGGTGACGATGGCGTCGGCGCGACGCCCGATCTGGCGCATGAGAAAGCGGTATAGAGGGAACAGTCGGGCCTTTTTGGACTGCGGCGCGTGATTCGGGAGCGCGAGCGGGATGACATCGTGAATGGTGGCCACGCGCCGTACGCGGCTCGCGGCGCCGGGCATCCGCAACGGCATCATGTAATTGGTCGAATGATAAATATCGGCCTGCTCGCGAGCCAGCAGACGCGGCAGTTCCCATTGGTTGCGGAGGGAAAAGAGCCCGTACGGGATCACGTGCGCCTGAAACCGCTTGGCACGGGCCAGGCTTGGCGAGGCCAGGGTACGGTCGCGCAACGCGGCATCCTGGAACAGAAGCGCATAGTCGTTCTCGGAATCCAATTGGGCCAAATGGTCGAGCAATTGGACGGTATAGGCGCCGATGCCCGAGATTTCCGGGAAGATCCAGCGGGCATCCACAACGATCTTCATGCCGCGACCTTTCGGAAAAGCTCCCAGGTCTGGCGGGCGCTCTCTTCCCAGGAATAGCCGGCGGCCTGCATGCGGCCGCGCTCGACCAGATCGGCACGAAAGGGCATGTCGGTCATGACACGCCAAATCGCATGGGCCCAGGCGTCGCGGTCGAACTCGCTCAGCAGCAGCGCGCCGTCGCCCAGAACCTCGGGCAGCGAACCGCGCGCCGAGGAGACCACCGGCGTGCCGCAGGCCATGGCTTCGAGCGGGGGAAATCCGAAGCCTTCGTAATGCGAGGCCAGCAGGAAGGCTTCCGCGCCGGCATAGAGAGCCGGCAGGTGCGCGTTGCCGACATAGCGCAAATAGACGATGTCCTTCGCGCGTCGCGAGGCGCGCATGGCTTCGAGGATGGGTTCGTATTTCCATCCCGGCATGCCCGCAATCACCAGCTTGCCGGAGAAGCCGGACAGATTTTCGAACACATCGATCAGAAACGGGATGTTCTTGCGAGGCTCGACCGTGCCGACGAACAGAAGGTAGGGCCGTCGCAGGTTCAGATGAGCCAGCGCGGAAACGACGCGCTTCTCCTCGGGCGGCTTGAAATGGGGCGAAATGCCGTGATACACCGCATGAATCCGGCTCCGGTCCGCCCCCAGCACGTCGGCGATTTCATCGGCGCTGAACTGGGAAACGGTGACGATGGCGTCGGCGCGCTCGACCGTACCGCGCAGATGCGTTTCCAGAAATTCGCGGTTGCGGTCCTCGGCGAATTCCGGATGGCGCGCGAAGCTCATGTCGTGAATCGTAACCGCCGACTTGCCGCGCCGCAGTGGCGGCAGCACGAAATTGGGAAAGAAATAGAGATCGGCGCGACCCGCCCAGAAATCGAACGGCGGCCAGCCAAACAGCGACCAGGCCTTCTGGGCGGCCCGTCCCGGACACCAGCGCACGCGCCGGACGCGGGCGCCGGGCGCGTCCAACGGCTCGGAATCGCCCCGGAAATCGAAATGAAACAGATTCAGCTCGTCCCCGATCGCCTGCGCGGCCATCGTTTCGGCCAAGGTGCGCGCGTACCGGCCCACGCCGGCCGTCTGCGTCACCGCCGATTGAACATCCATGCACACTTTCATGGTTGGCAGAGTAGCCGCTGGCGGCTGGATTTCAAGAAAAAACTATCTTCACCGAAACCGTTCGCGAAAGGCCCAGAGGCCCATGGCCGGATTCGAGATGAAGAAGATCCGTTCGCCGTCGGGCAGCGTGTTGAAGCCGTCTGTCAGCGATTCGGGCCGGTAGCGCGCCGTCATGGCAGCCAGGTCGGCGTAGCGGAAATTGACGCTTTCGATTTCTTCGCGGGTCAGATGGCCTGGACAGTATGTGATCGAGAATCGGCCCTCGGACGAGCCGTGAATCAGGTGCGCGGCGGCGCTCAAGTTGCACCGCAATTCCTCGTTTTGGCGCACGGCTTCGAGAACGGCCGGCGTGCCGACATAGCCGTACTTGCGGATCAGGCGGTCGATCTCCGGATCCTCGCCGAACTCCTTCAGGCCGGGCGCCAGCACGATCAGTTCGCCGCCGTCGGCCATGGCCATGCGCGTGCGGTACACGCTCTTGTTGCCGAGCCATGTGCTCTTGAATTCGGCCGGGTCCAGCAGGCAGACGACTTTTTCGAGCGGTTCGTCGAGCATCTCGAAGTTGACCTGCAGCGACAAGGCCGCCGCCTGTTCGAAGCCCGACGCGTCGTCGCTGACGAACAGCCCGCGCACGCGCAGACGGCCGGTTTCGTCGCGGCCGACCACCGTGTGGACGTAGACGATGGGCAAATGGGCCGCGAAATGGTCGGAGGCGTAGTTCAGCACGCGGCGGACCGGGGTGTCGGCCCGGCCCATCATCCGTTCCATGCCGTAGGCCGCGCCCAGGAAATGGCTCTTGTTGATGCCTTCGGGTCCGCCCGTACCCACGAAAATGTTCTTGTTGTAGTTGGCCATGCCCACGACCTCGTGCGGGACCACCTGGCCCAGGGAGAGGATCAGGTCGAACCCTCCTTCCGTCAGCAGCCGGTCCACCTGCGCCGGCCAGGAAAAATCCACCGCGCCTTCCGAAACCTCGCGCACGAACGCGGCCGGCACCTCGCCCAGCGTGACCGTGCCGTTGCGCCAGTCGTGCGGAACGAACAGATCGAGGGGCATGGCGCCGAACATGGTCGCGATCTGATCCGGGGTCATGGGCGAATGCGTGCCGATCGCCGGCAGCACATGGGTCAGCGTCGGCCCGTAGTATTCGTGAACATAACGGGTCAGCTCGCCCGCATGCGAATGGAAGCGGGTGAAATCGGGCGGGATCGCCAAGACTTTCTTGCGGGGGCCAAGCTTGTGCAGGGCCGCGAACAGAGCGTCTTTCATCGCGTCGGACGACAACGCGTCCTCCGGGGAACCTTGGGCGTAATAGAGCATGGCTGCCTCCTTTTCCCTATCCCTATCCGAACCGGCAGCGGATGGCAAATGAAAATCCATGTGTTCTCATGGAATTGCGGACGAAATCCACAATTCGCTTGCCTGTGTCGCGCGAAAAACGCCATATAGAAAGGCATGCGTCGAGTCCTTGTTCTTGTCAACCCGAAGTCCGGCCTGCCGCGCGCGTTCCGTCCCATGCGCGAGGCGCTGGAACAGGCGTGGGAAGGTCCGGGAACCGATGTGCGCTACCAGTTCACGCGCAGCCTGGAAGATGCGGGCGACAAGGCGCGCCGCGCGGCGGATGACGGCACGGACATCGTGCTGGCATGCGGCGGGGACGGCACGGTAAGCGAGATCGGCCGGGCGCTGATCGGAACGGAGACGACGCTCGGCGTTCTGCCCGCCGGCAGCGGGAACGGGTTCGCCCGGCATTTCGAGATTCCGCTCGGACCGGCGCGCGCGGCGCTGGCGCTGGCCGACGGCCGCTCCGTTCGCATTGACGTGGGCACGTTGAACGGGCGTCCGTTTCTGGTCACGTGCAGCATCGCCTGGGATGCCGCACTGGTCCGCTCGTTCGAGAAGATGCCGGTGCGCGGCATTTTGCCGTACGTGTTCGCCGGGGTCCAGGAGTTCTTCCAGTACAAGCCGCAACCGGTCGAAGCAACGCTGGATACGGGCGAGCGGTTGCGTTTCCCGGCGCCGCTGGTGTTCACCATGGCCAATCTGAGCGAATACGGTGGCGGCGCCAAGATCGCGCCGCACGCGCGGGCCGACGACGGCAAAATCGAGCTGGTCGTCGTGCGGCATCAGGACGTGCCGTCGCTGCTGGGCAATCTCGGGCTTTGTTTCGCCGGCAAACTGCGCGGCGTACCCGGCGTGGTCTCCCGCAGCGTGTCGTCGCTGACGCTGTCGCGCCGAAAGGCGACCCCGGTTCAGATGGACGGCGAGCTCACGGATGCGCCGACGAACCTGACGGTGACGACGCTGCCGAAGGCGCTCCGCATACTCGTGCCGCGCCGGAGCAAGGGGGCAGCATGAGTCTGTGGCGGGAAATCGCGGGACTGCTCCGCGCCTGCCTGCGTCCGCGCAAGGCGCTGCTGGCGGCCACGCTGGGAACGGTGCTGGCATTCAACGCGATCGAACTGGCCTTCCCGAAACTGTTGCAGCTTGTCGTGGACGCGCTGCGTGGACATCCCCTGCGGATGGGCGCCATGTCGCTCGATTTCCTGGCGACACCGGTCGGCCAAATCGCGCTGCTGCCGGCCGGCCTGATCCTGCTGGCGGCGATCCGCTGGGTGGCAACCTACGGGCGGGCCGTGCTGGAAACCCGGCTGGGCGAAGATGCTCTGTACGATTTGCGTCATCGCATCTTCGCCACCATGCAGAACTTGTCGTTCGCCTATCACGACCGCACCCACAGCGGAACGCTCGTGTCGAACGTGGTCGAAGACGTCAACTACGCTTCGCGTTTCTTCCGGTACGGCCTGACCAGCCTGATCGAATCCGCGCTGTACATCGTCATGACCTGCGCGCTGATGACGGCGATCTGTCCGGCGGCGGGGCTGTGGTCGGCGGGACTGCTGGCGACGGCGCTGATCGGCGTATGGGCCTATTTCAAATGGGGCCGTCATGTCTATGCCGAGACCAAGCGCCGGTTCGCGGAGATGGTGCGGTTCTTCAGCGAGAACATCGAGGGGCATCTGATCGCGCGCGCGTTCGGGGCGCAATCGCGTCAGTGCGCCGCCTACAACCGCAAGACGCAGGCTTATCACCGATCCTATTTCCGCGAGACAAGCCTGTCGGTGGCCATGACGCAGGGGTTGGTGTGGGCCATGTATCTGGGCATTCCGGCCGTGCTGGGCGCGGCCATTCATGCCGGCCGCGTCTCGGGCATGCCGCTGACGGAAGGGGAACTGTTCCAGCTATTCTTTCTGCAATCGTCGTTGCAGCATCGGGTGCGCATGCTCGGGCGCGGCATGAACCTGCTGATGTGGTTCGGCATCACCGCCGAACGGCTGGGCGCCCTGTTCCGGGAACAGGACTATCTGGCGGACGGCGGCGCGCGGCGCCTGCCGGAAACCGGTCCGGTGGACGTGAGCGTGCGGGACGCGACCTTCGCCTATCCGGGCGGCGGCCGGCCCGCCCTGCGCGATGTGTCGCTCGACATCCCGGCCGGATCGGTGGTCGGTTTCGCCGGCGCGACCGGCTCGGGCAAGACGACACTGGCCCTGCTGCTCTGCCGCTTCTACGATCCCGACGCCGGGCGCGTGCTGCTGGCCGGCCGCGACGCGCGCGAGTATGCGCTGGCGGAGCTGCGTCGCGAATTTTCGCTGGTCTTCCAGGAGACATTCCTGTTCTCGACATCCATCCGCGAAAACATCGCCTACGGCCGGCCCGACGCGCCCTATGAAGACATCGTGCGGGCCGCCACGCTGGCCCAGGCCCACGATTTCATCATGGCGTTCGAGAACGGATACGCCACCGAAGTGGGCGAACGCGGCGTCACCTTGTCCGGCGGCCAGCGCCAGCGAATCGGCATCGCCCGCGCCATCCTGCGCCGGCCGCGCTTTCTGGTCCTCGACGCCTGCACTTCGGCGCTGGACCCGCTCACCGAAAAGGCTATCCAGGACGGCTTGGCTCCCTTGCGCGAAACCAGTACGGTGATTGTGATCGCCCAGCGCTATTCGAGCGTGGCCAAGGCCGACAAGGTGTTCGTGCTCGAGGACGGGGCGCTTGTCGAAGAGGGCGCGCCGGCCGAACTGAACGTACCCGGCCGCGTCTTCCATCGTCTGCTCGGCGCCGATCCTCGAACCCGGCACGAGCCCACGCGGGAGGACCGGCCATGAGCGCGCAGACGCGGCAGGGCACATCGGAAACGCGCGGCAGAGAAGCGTCGGAACGGCCGCTGTCCCTGCGGCTGGTCGTACGCATTTTCGCCACGCTCGGCCCCTACTTGTGGCTGGTTCTTCTCGGCAATGTGCTTGTCGGCATCTGCGTGGCCGCCGACATGCGGCTCATTTACGAGGCGACCCGACTGATCGAAGCGGGCGTGCCGGCCGCCACCGCCGCCTGGCGCGCGGTCGGCATCCTCGCGGCGCTGGCGCTGATCAACCGCGTCTTCGGCTACGGCCAGTTCATGGTCACGCTGTATGCCAGCAACAAGGCGGTCGAACGCTTGCGCCAGAACCTTTTCGCCAAACTGCAGGCCCTGCCGAAAAGCTTTTACGACCAGCACAAGACCGGCTGGCTCATCGCGCGCGGCACGGGCGACATCTGGCATATCGCCGAATTCATGACCTACACGCTGATGATGATCGTCGTCTTCCTGGTCGCCTTCGGCTACGCGGCTTTCCGCATCTGGCGCATTTCGCCAATCCTGCTGGCCCCGTCGCTGCTGCTGGCGCCGGCCATTACCGTCCTCACCTTCTGGTACCGGCGCCGCATGTCGCGCGAACAGCGGTTCGGTCGCGAGCAGAACAGCCGCCTCGTGGCCCACATGAGCGAACACGTGCGCGGCGTGCGTGTCGTGCAGGCGTTCGCGCGCGAACCGCGCGCGCTCGGCGAATTCAACGCGCTGAACACGGTCAATCGCGACAATGAAATCCGCATCGCGCGCCTCGACGCGCTGTTCATGCCTTCCGTGAACTTTCTGGGCATCCTCAACACCGCGCTGGTCGTGGCCTTCGCGGCATGGCTGCCGCATTCGCCCTGGGGCGAACGCATGGCCGACACCCTCACCGTAGGCAACGTGGCCGCCTACATCATGTATGCCAACGTGATCCTCTGGCCGATGCGCTTCGTCGTGGAACTCTATTCCATGTCGCTGCGCGCCATGGCCGCCGCCGAACGCATCTTCGAAATCCTGGACATGCCGGTGGAACTGGCCGATCCGGACCGGCCCGCGCCCGTGGATGCCATGCGCGGCGAAATCGAATTCCGGCACGCTGATTTCCGCTACGGTCCGGACTCGGCATGGATCTTCCGGGACTTCAACTTGCATGTGCCCGCCGGCCAGACTCTGGCGCTGGTGGGCGAAACCGGCGCCGGCAAAACCACGCTGTCGGCGCTCGCCGCGCGCTTCTACGACGTCACCGGCGGCGAAGTCCTGCTCGACGGCCGCAACATCAGGGAGTACGGCCTGGAGGCGCTGCACCGGCGCATGGCCATCGTGCCGCAGGACGGCTTCCTCTTTTCGGGGACCGTGCTCGACAACATCCGCTTCCGCCGCCCGGACATGACCCGCGAGGAAACGATCGCGCTCGCGCGCGATCTCGGCATCCACGATGCGATCGCCTCCCTGGCCCAGGGCTACGATACCGTCGTGCTGGAAGGCGGCGCGTCGGTCTCCGAAGGCCAGCGCCAACTGATCTCCATCGCCCGCGCGCTGGCGGCCGATCCGGCCGTGCTCATCCTCGACGAACCGACCTCCGCGCTCGACGTGCATACCGAGAGTCTGCTTCAAACCGCGCTGCTGCGGCTCATGCGCGGCCGCACCACGCTGCTGATCGCGCATCGCCTGTCCACCGTGCGGCATGCCGACCGCATCGTCGTGCTCGAACACGGCCGCCTCGCCGAAGCGGGCGCGCACGAGGAACTCGTCCGCCGCAACGGCCTCTACGCCGCGCTCGTCCGCCAAAGCCTGCAGTGAAAAGAAGGTTTTTCGGCTAAAACAAGCTGTGTAAGCCGAGAGGGGGTTCCGGGGTTGTTCCGGCCGCAACCCAGAGCCGAGCCGACGCACGCATATTTTGCTTTCCCTGAAACAGGTTTGCCGTTACGGTTCGCGGGCATGACAAAGGAAGACATTATTGCGCGCGTTGACAAGCTCGCGGCGGCCTTGCGTGAACTCACGCGGCCACAGGTTGATTTTATCGAGAGCGTGGTCGAACAATTCCGGCAACCGTTCATCAAAATCGAACGGCATCCGCAATCCGATCTTGTCGGCGACCGTCTGTTGCGCGACTTTGGCGACGTGCTGCGCATACATCATTGTTTTTCGAAGGAAGCGCTTTCCAAGGACCGCTTCGAATATGCTTTCGAGCGTATCCTTAACCAGTGCGGCAAGCGCGCCGCGCTTGCCGCCAAGGGCAATCCTGGCCACGATATCACCATCGAGGGCACACCCTGTTCGCTCAAGACCCAGGCGGACGCCAATATCAAGACGGACAAACTCCATATCTCGAAGTTCATGGAACTTGGCAAGGGCCATTGGTCGGCCCGCGTCAAGGATCTCGAAGGGCTGCGCGAGCAGTTCTTCGCGCACATGGCTGCCTACGAGCGCATCTTCTCGCTGCGCTGCCTGTCGAAGGATCCGGCCCGCTGGCATTACGAGCTGGTGGAAATTCCGAAGGCCCTTCTTGAAGAAGCCAAAGACGGCAGGCTCTCGCTCCGCCGCCAGAGCAAGCAGAGCCCGAAGCCAGGCTACTGCGATGTGAAGGATCCCAGAGGCGGGTTGAAGTATCAGCTCTACTTCGACGGCGGGACGGAGCGAAAGCTGCAGATCAAGAACCTCCGCAAGGATCTTTGCGCCGTACATGCGACATGGATTTTCGCCACGGCGCCGGAAGATGCTACAGAGCAAGCCTTGGGTGAACCTGATTGATGCGCTCAAGCGCAATCCGCACATACGCGGGGTTCAGTTCGATGCCGACGCATCGGCGTTGATGCTCCCGGCAGACCAGTCCGACCGTGCCCGACCCGAAGAACGGATCGAGCACCATGCCGTCGGGCTTCGATCCGGCCAGCACGCACAGACGCACGAGCTCGGGCGGGAATACCGCGAAATGCGCCCCGTGAAAGCCGTTGGTATTGATGTTCCAAACCGTCCGGCGATTCTTGGGGCCGTTGCCGTTGGCGGAGGGTTCCCGGATGGACTCGCCGTCGTAGAAATACAACTCTGACTTGCTCATCAAAAAGACATATTCATGCGCTCTGGTCGGGCGGTCCTTGACCGACTCCGGCTGGCAGTTGGGCTTGTTCCAAACGATATCCGAGCGCAGAAACCAGCCATCGGCCTGCAACGCCAGAGCCAGACGCCACGGCACGCCGATCAGGTCCTTGGGCTTGAGTCCCTTCGGGGTCGGCGGGCGGTAGCTCATAGCCCGGCCGGGGTTCTTCCTGTCCGGCGCCCGCCAGCGGCGGTCGCCGCTTGTGTACGAATCCCCGATGTTGAGCCAAAGCGTGCCGTCCTCGCGAAGCGTGCGGCGCACTTCGCGGAAAATGCCGACAAGGTCGGCGATGTAGGTGTCCGGGTCGTTCTCCGCGCCGATCTGCCCGTCAATGCCGTAATCGCGCAAGCCCCAGTAGGGCGGACTGGTGACGCAGCACTGAAAGGCGTTGTCCGGAAAATCCGCCAGCGCCTTGCGGGAGTCTCCCTCAATGATGCGCGCATCGTCATCGCGATAGACTTCCCGCACGCACATCCGGCGCTTCGAATCCCGCCGTTCAGGATACGCCGTTTTCATGCCCGCCTCTTGAACTGTTCGCATTCGAATTTCATATCGGCAAACTACACCTAAAGCCAGCGCCGATGCAAGACAAAAAGCGGATCAGCCGCCGCGCGGGCCGTCGGCCATCTCGCATTTCGGCATGGTTCAATACACTCCAAAAGAGAGTAACAACTTGTCATTCCGAGCGGAGCGAGGAATCTCCGCGAAGCGGCCTGCGGCCCTTGCCTGCACCGAAAACGGAGCATGGCAGGCAGGCGAGATTTCTCGCTGCGCTCGAAATGACGCCCTCGCTCGGATGTGTCACCCTGATTTGAACCATGCCCGCATTTCAAGCGCCTGCCATGTGATCGCACGGCTACGGCGTGTCCTGGTCTTCCGTTTCACGCAAGTACGGCGGGAAACGCACGTAATAGCCGCTCTCGTGCTCGTACAGCATGTGCAAAAAGGCCGGCTCATGGAAATAGACCTGGTCTTCCGGCCGCAGTTCCTTGAACCCGATCCGATAATACGCGTACGCCACGTTGCTCTCTCCTCCAGCAGTTCTTCCTCCAGTTCGAGGACTTGGATTTCCAGAGCCCGGCATTTCTTCTGCCAATCCACAGGGTCTTCCTCGGCGCGAGCAGCGGGAAGCGCCCCGACCGCGCACAAACAAACCAGCCGTTGAAACAATCGTATGTTGGCACTCATGCGTCTCCTTTGTTGTCTAGTTTCTGTTGCGGCAAGTCTGATTTTCACATCGGACGACACGGAGGTCGTCCCTCCATCGTTACAAACTAAGCGTTTCTTACGATGCTGGAGGGTTGGGCTCCGTCCCGACCGTTTTCCGCTACAGAAACTATCTGCCGCGCCCACGCAGAGAATAACGTTCTCGGTTAGTTTGTTCTTAGAGGTTGCTTCAAAACAGCTTCGCCATAAGCACATGTCTTTTTACGCCTTTCCCAAAAATAACGTTCGGTTGACGACTACGGATTACGAGCGATCGGAATCGTTTGCTGCAGTCGTCGCCGTAGTCGTTTTACCTTCCTATTGTCCTGCCGAGTCAAATACCCCCGACAGAGCCGGGGGCTTACCCTGCTCAGTTATGACCAATCCGCTCATCGTTCACCGTTCGCGTCGCCGTTCTCGTCGCCCGATCCGAGAACGAAGGGACAGCGTCAGGAACGGCTGTGCGGCAATAATGCGAATGGCCGAATGGCTGAATGGCTGCCGCAATGAAACAGGGTGGACATTCCCCATTTTTCGGGAGTTGATTTTAGCGAAAATCGGCACGGATTGGCGAAAAAGGCGTAAAAAGGGAGCCTGAAAGGTTTCACAGGAAATGAAATGGTGGTCTCAACCGGGA
>SLKS01000131.1 GCA_007134465.1 Kiritimatiellia bacterium
ATAGCCGATCCGGCCCTTTCCGACGAGGAGACGGGCCTCGACCAGCCCGCCGTATATGCCGTCGAGACCCGCGATGGCGTCCGCTATGTCGTGCGGGTCGGCGCCAAGGCTGGCGATACGGACGACCGCTTTGTCCGGCTGAGCGCCGAGTGGACCGGCGAACCGGCGCCCGCCGCCGAAGCGGACGCCGACGAGGCGGACGAGCCGAAGCGCGAGGCCGAAGAGGCGCGCAAGAAGAAGCAGGCCGAGATCAAGGCCTTGAACGAACGCTGGTCGGCCTGGACCTATGTGCTGCCGTCTCACAAGGTTCGGCATGTGCTGACCGAACGCGACGAGCTGATGCGGGCCAAATCTGGCGAAGACGAGAAGAAGCCTGCGGCCGCGGATGGCGACAAGGAAGAGAAGAAGCCCGGCCGCCTCCGCCGCCTGTTCCGAAGGGATTGACCGGCCGCCGCTGGGTCAGGGCAGGCAAATATGGCTATTGACATTGAAAAGCAAGTCGCATTCGCTACGGCGTCTTTCCGAATTGAGCGGGCTGCCCTTCACAGAGGCAGACGCCGATTTTCTGGCAGCATTCGACCGGTATGATATTGCGGGCCGGTATCCGGAAACGCTTGGCCCGCTCCCGACGCAAGCGGAAGCAAGATCAAGGCAAACCGTCGCGCAAGAGGTCTTTAGATGGTTGATTCGTCAATTATAGCCATTGTGCGCCGTTATTTGGACACGGTCACGCGTGCGGGAATCCCTGTCGAAAAAGCTGTCATATACGGTTCGTTCTCGCGCGGAGAGCAGAGGAAGGATAGCGATATTGACGTGCTCGTTATCTCGCCGCTTTTCGACCGGTTAAAAGAGAGCAAGGCCCTCGATTTGCTCTGGCGGTTGACTCGGCATGTGGACCTTCGCATCGAACCCGTTGCCGTGGGCGTTCGCGAGTTCGAGGAGGATGACGGTTCGCCGCTGATCGGCCTTGCCCGTCGTGACGGTTTTGTGGTTTCCTTGCCCGCAGCGGCCATGGTTCACGAGCCCGCCGCACAGTATGGCGGCAAGAAGAAAGACGCGCGGACCCGTTTATGAAACACAGCGAAACCGCCGATTTGTACCGGCAGTTGGGGCTGCTCCTCCGATCCAATCTTCCTTTGCCGGACAGCCTCCGGCAGCTTGCGGCCGGATTGAACAGCCAGGAATTCCGGGATGCTTTGCTGAAGGTTGCGGAAAAAACGGAGAGCGGCGCTCCGCTTTCCGAGGCGATGCGGCTTAGCCGTCATGGCTTCAAGCCGATGCATGTGCGCATGATTGAAAGAGGGGAAACTAGCGGCACATTGCCGGAAACCCTTTTCGAGGTGGCCCGCCTGGCCCATGCCGACGGACAAGTGGTTTCGATGCTGCGCACCGTTGCCGCCTATCCAGTGTTTGTGGTTCTTTTCTCGGCCGCCTTGTTTTTCTTCATTTACAGTCTGGTAATTCCCGAGTTCGGCGTCATGATCGCGGACTGGGAAATGGGGCAATCCGTGCCCATCGTGTCGCGCGCGACGTATGCAGTTTCCCGTTTTCTGCGCGCGAATTTCCCCGTGTTCCTGGCCGCGCTTCTTGGGGCCGTGTTTGGCGCGGCATGGCTTTTCGCATCGAGGTCCGGCCGGGCAACCCAATTGCTTTTGGGCATGATCAAAACCGTGCCCTTCGCCGCCCCGGTTTTCCGCAACCTGGCCCTGTCGCGAGTCTCTTCGCTGTGGGCGACCTTGGCCCGCCATCGCACGCCGGTTCCCGAGGCGTTCGAGATCATGGCCGACATGGCGGAAGACCGGGCCATGTCCAACGCGTTGCGGGAGGTTGCCGCGCGCGCCGCGAAAGGCGCGCCCATTGCCGAAAGCCTCCAACAGCAAAGCGTTCTTTCTCCCTTGCTCGCCCTCACCTTCAGGCACACGCCCGAGGAGGATATCCCCCGCGAAATGAACGCTCTGGCGGACATCTACAGGGATCGCGCGGCGTTGGCGATTCGCAAATCCGTCGCGCTTTGGGAGGCCATCCTGATTGTCGGCATGTCCGTGTGGGCCGGATTGTCGGTCATCGGCATTTTCGCTCCGCTTGTGGCGCTGATCAACGCGATGACAGGATATTAGAAATGGAAACGCTGTCGTGCGGAATGGAGTTGGACGGCCCCTCGCTGGATCGCGGGCGCCTGCTGATCTCATTGCTGGCGCTGGGGGACAAAACGAAGATTCCTTCGATTCTCGGTTGGGCGGCGCAAAAGAACATGCCGTCCCATGCCGCGCTAGCCGCGCTGGCTTCCGATCTTCCTTTCTGGCAGCGGCGTCGGGCCGCCGGAGCGGCTGCCGATCTGGCCGCCGGAACTTCGCTTTCGTCCGTGCTCGACAGGCATTTGCCGAACATGACTCCGCATTTCTACAGGGTAGCCGTACGCAAGGCGGAAGAGGACAATTGTCTGGAGGAAATGCTGCCGGCATTGGCGAACAATGTCCGCTACCATGCCGACATCGTCAATGGCGCCCATTGTCTTGTGGCCTATCCGGTTCTGCAAATGCTGAATGCCATGGCATTGGTTTTTATGGTCTATGCCTTTATCCTGCCTCGTTTCGATCTTGTCATGTGTGACTTGACCGATGACGGGCCGCTGCCGTGGTTGTTCGAAAGCGTGATGGCGGTCTCACGCATGGTGTCCAGCCCAGGAAGCGCTGCGGTTGTTTTGATTGCGTTGACGGCGCCCGTGCTGCTTGTCGCGGGGAAAATCTTGCCCTTCCGAACGAGAATCGTTTTGGCGCCGTTTCAGGGCGCTTTTCTCTTGCTGGCCAATCTCATTCCCTTTGTCGGCGGCCAGATCCGTCGCATTGCCTTTCTCGACGCCGTCGGCGCAATGGCGGCGCTGACGGGAGCAGGGTACGATGTGGCGCAAGCGGCGCGATGGAATGCGCGGGCGGTGTTTTCGGCAAGGTTGCGACGCAAGCTCGCCGCCTTCGCGGAAGCCGTCGAACGAGGCGAGCCTTGGGCCTGCGCCTGGGAAAACATGAAGATCGGTACGCCGGGGAATCATTGGGTGATCCATAACGCCGCGGCTCGCGAAAGCCCGCAAGACGGGTTTCAAACCTTGGCCGCCTGGCTCGACCACGACATTCGACAAACGCATGCGGTGTTGGTGAAGTTTAGCGACGTGTTCAAAACGTTGTTCTGCGCGACGATTATAGGCGTGACAGTGGTGGCCGTTTGGCAGGCGCTGCTTGAGATGGGCGTCGGCGCGATGGTCGGCGTGCCTTGAACGGAACGGAGCGGCGCTCTATGGGGTCCGAGAAGAGAAACGATGCCGAAAGCGATGCTGTCGCCCTGGTGAACGGCATCTTGTCAGATGCCGTTGCCGCCGAGGCCAGCGATGTGTACTGGATTCCCTGCGCCGACGAATGCCGCATTCGAGTACGGGCGGGCGGCGTGCAGCGCGATCTGCGAACAATACGGGGCGCGGATTTCATTGCGCGCTGCGCCGCGCGAATCAAGGTGCTGGCCGGCATGCTGACCTATCGCAGCAAAATTTCGCAGGACGGCGCGATTCGCGGTGGACCCGAGCTCGACAACGCGGAGTTCAGAGTGGCGACGATGCCGACATGGCACGGGGAGCGGATTACGTTGCGCCTGCTCGGACGAAAGCTTGTCGGGCGTACGCTGGACGATTTGGGTTTCTCTCCCGAGGTGTGCCGGACTCTGCGCGCCATGCTTCGTCCCCCCGGCGGACTGATAGTTTTGACCGGGCCGACAGGGTGCGGAAAAACGACAACGATATACGCCATGATTCGCGAGCTGGTCGAGACCCAGGCGGACCCCTCGTCCATCATCACGGTCGAAGACCCGGTTGAAACCGTTTTTCCGGACATATCCCAGGTTTCGTTGACCCGAAGCGGCGAACGATGGAATTATCCCGAGGCATTGATGGCGGCCCTGCGTCAGGATGTCAAGACGCTGGTGATCGGCGAAATTCGCGACAGTCAGGTTGCCCATGTAGTCCTGAATGCCGCGCTAAGCGGGCACCGTGTCATTACCACTTTGCACGCAGGCGACATTCCGGGCGTATACGCCCGCCTCCTCCATCAGGGACTGGAAGCTTTTCTCGTGGCTTCGGCCATTACCGGCGTGGTTTCGCAACGCCTGGCATTGAACGCAACGGGGGAAAGACGCATTCCCGTGGCGGCCACGCTCGTTCCGGACGATGCCTGGCGCGACTTCGTGACCGCCAAGCCGGCGCTGTCCGAACTGAGAAGAAGAATCCAGGATTATCCCTGCGCCGACATTCAGGCGGTCGCCAATCGCATGGCTGCGAACAATCTGATTCCAAAGCGGGAGGCCTTGGTGATATGATCGCGAAATCACAGCGGAGAACTGCGCGCGCGGCGGGCTTCACCTTGATCGAACTGATTGCCGCCTTCGGCATATTCGTCATGGTTTCATCGGCCTTCTTTTCCTCGTCCAGAGCCCTGGGAGCCTATATGGAAAGGCTGTCGCTCCAGAGCGAGGCTGTCTCGGTTCTCGACAACACCGTTGCCCGAGTCGCGGCGAGGCCGGAGCCGGTTGCCGATGCTGTTTTGGCCGTGTTTCAGGACGAGTTCAGGAAAAGCGGCTTGCCGTCCGGCGGCCGGATAAAGGCGGTCGGGGAAGTTCGAGAAGGTCGATTGCACCTCGAAATAGTCTCTGTACAAGGCCGCATTCTCGCAAGCATCGCTTTCCCTCTTG
>SLKS01000314.1 GCA_007134465.1 Kiritimatiellia bacterium
GGAGAACAGCTTGCAGAGATGCGCCCTAACACCCGATTGGTGTGGCCATAAAACTGCACAACTGTCTTTCTTTGCGATCTTTGTGCTCTTTGCGGTTAATCAACTGCTCCACTTAGGTTCATAAGTGTTGTTCGTTTGTGTCCCTTGCATGCCCTTGCATGCCCTTGCATGCCCTTGCATGCCATTTACGTGCCTGCCAGCGCGAACGCCCACGTGGCGCATGCGAAGAAAACGAACATGGCGATGGCGCCGCAAAATTCCACACGCTTCGACCACGCCGGCGTGGGTGTGCGCCAGAACCGGAGTTCCACCGCGAGAAACACGGCGTTGGCGGCGAGCATCGGCGCCGCCGCGAGCGACGTGCCGGATTCGACCATCAGCATGATCAGCAGCCCGCTGCATGTCCAGGCGAACACCTGGTTCACCGCGACCGTGGCGGGGATTCCCCAGCTCCGGGTGTACGAGACGGCGTGCGGGTGTTCGCGATTCGGGGCCCACGTCTTGCGCGCGATTTCATAGGTCATCGTTCCGCACATCAGGGCCGCCAGGAACGGCAGCCATTGCAGCCACGCGGCTCGCGCCGTCGCGAACGAATTCGCGCGCATGGCCAGGGGCAGAATCGCGAAGACCGGTACCAGGAGCTGGTGCGTAACCAAGTACCATCCGATATGGGCGTTGAGGAATTTCGGCGCGAAGAATTCCACGCCCATAAGGAAAAACCAGGCATTGATCGCCGCCCATAGAACAAGAACGGGCCAGCCGAGAGCGACGCACAGCGCAATCTCCGCCGCCAGCGCGCAAGCGAACAGCTTCCACAGATGCCGCATCGTGATGATGCCGCGGCTCAGAAGACGCTCCGGATAGGCTTGGACATCCTGATGAAAATCCTTCTGCTCGTCCGCGATCCGCAGGCGCAGGAGCATCAGGAAAAGGAGCGCCCAGCCCGCCAGCGTTTCGCCGAGCACAGGGGGGCGCGCGTCCGGCAAGCGCCCGCCGAAAAAATACGCCATGTAGAACTGCGCGCCCGAGTACAGCAGGACGGCGGGGATCGGGAACCGTTCGCGGCTCCATCGCAAACAGATGTTCCAAAAATTCTTCATCGGTAAAGAACGCTTGCGCTCCCTCTTATTCGATCTCCAGATTGGCGTAACTCTTGCGCGACTTCCAATTCAAGAGCATGGTGACCAACGCCAGCCGCACGCTGCCGGAAGTGCGGTAATTGGACCAGACGCGCCTGACGATCCGGTCCGGACGGTAGAATGCCAAGCCCACTCGCTTGACCCAGCCCTGCAGTTCTTTCGCGTTCAATTGTTTGAGCCGGAAATGGACGCCGACCAGAAAGCTGTCGCGCAGCTTGTTCCAGTCTTCGGGGAAATTCTTCAAGAGCAGGCGGTCTTCCGCCTGCAATTTTTCGAACAGCCGTGTGCCGGGCAAGGGCTGGACGATTTGCAGGCGGAGAATGTCGAACCCGATATCGTCAATGAATGCCTCTGTCCGCCGCAGTGTATCCATGTCGTCGGCGTCGTTGCCGACCAGCATTTCGCCCACGACGAGCAGCTTGTGCCGTTTGGCCTTGGCCACCAGCTTCCGGTAAGTCTCGACCCCGTACTTGAGATTGAGCGACTTGCCCATTTCCTTCAACGAAGACGGGTTGATGGATTCGAACCCGACCAGGATGGCGATGCATCCCGCCTGTCGCGCCAAGTCCAGCGCTTCGTCGTCGTCCAGCGCGTTGATGGAGCCGTAGCAGGTGAAATGCTTGAACGCCAGGTTGCCCTTGCGCCGTTCCTCGGCGAGCCGCGCGCAGATTTCTCGGAACCGGCTGACATCCTCGGGCAGGTAGCCGTACATGTTGCCATCCGTCACGAATACCAGGTCGTGGCCGGGCGGGAGCGCCTTGAATTCCTCGATGACGTCGTCCACCGGTCGTTTTCGGTATTTCCCCTCGTAGAATCGGTTGATTGCGCAGAAACTGCAGTTGAACGGACAGCCGCGGCTGGTGGATACGGGCATGAACGTGTAGCGGCCGGCGAACAAGTCGCGACGCGGGTGTTTCAGGCCAGCGATATGATCGGGCGTGTTCCGGTATGTCTTCTTCAGGCATCCCCGCTCGTAGTCGCGCAACATGTCGGCGATAACCAGTTCCCCGTCGCCGAGACAGATGGCGTCGGCATGTTCGGCGGCTTCGTCGGGCAGCACGGTGGCATGGACCCCGCCCATGAATACCGTTTTGCCGCGTTTGCGGAATTCGTCTCCGATCTCGTAGGCCCGGGTGGCGGTCAGGGTTGTGGTCGAAATTCCCGCGACATCAACGGCCATGTCGAAATCAATGGGCTGAATCTGTTCGTCCAGAATCCGGACGTCCCAATTGTCGGGAACATAGGCGGCCAGGTACCCGAGCCCGTTGGGAAAGACGGTTCGCACATTGCGGTCGAGTTTTTCGTTCTGATACAACGGCTGAATCAACACGATTCTTTTCATAGTCATGGCCTCGTCGGCTTTTCAAGGGTTGCTCTGTGCGGTTCCTTTGTTTCCTGCCGTGCGCGGTACAGCACATCGGCCACGTTGCGGATGAACTGTTCGTCGGAGACGCCGCGCAGAAGATCGTTTGGAACGGCGACCAGTTCCCGGAAATATCGCGCGAGTTCGCCGAACACCTCGATGCGCGCGGCATGGTCCAGCTGGTCGCGGCGCACGAGCGCTTGCAGGGCCAGCGCCGCTTCGCGGGGCGTGACGCGCTGACGGAAGCGCGCGGCGATTACGGGGCTGTCTCGCAATGAGTTGTACATGGGCGCTTCGAGTCGGCTCAAGTCCGGACGGACCGGGTGCGCGATGCGAATGACGATCGTATTGCCCGCCAGGTCGCCCAGCCGCTGGGCGCGCCGGGAGCAGAGGATGGCCGCCACTCCAACCAGATAGAGAGCAGGCAGGATATCAACCGCCCGAAACAGGTTGCGGACGAGGATTTGGCTGAATCGCAGCCGCAGTCCGCTGGCGTCCTGCACTTTGAGTCCCAGGAGCCTTTTGCCAAGGGTTTGTCCGCGCCAGAACCACTCCAGCAGAATGGCGTAGCCCATGGATGCCGCGGCGATGGACAGCCCTGTGATCGCCATGGCGATATCCGGGCTCAGCGCGTGCAAGGGCGCCAGGATGCTTCTCAGGATGTTCGCCGCCACGAGCAGGCATGCCGCGTCGATCGCCCACGCCAATGCGCGGCTGACCGGTCCGGCAAGATTGTAGGCGAAGACGATGCCTTCCGGCGTCCTTATTCGCCATTCCAAAGCCTGGGTGCGCATGGCGTTTCTCCTTTACGCGTATGGTTCCTCGTCCAGTGCGCATTCCGCGGCAGACAAGCCAAACGCGGTGCGGGCGCCAGCCCGCCTTTCGGGTGTTTGTCAATCGGCGATCCGTTGTTCGTGCGAAAGCGCATGGGGCACGCCGGAGGAGCGGGCGTTGCGTTTTTTTCCGCCGGCGAGAAACAGGGCGAGCAACGACAATTGGAACAAGCCGAAGAAGATTTTCAGGGCGTAGGGAATGACGGGCTCGTGATACTGCGAGAGAAACGCTTCGACGATGGCGGCCCAGGCCAGCAGGATGGCCACGCCGCCGATTAGCGTGGCCAGATCGTTTGCCTCGTCCCGCAAGCGTTGGCCCAGCGGCCGTCTGTCGCCGCGTCCGATCAGGGTATGCGCCAGCACCAGTCCGGCCTGGCCCGCGATGAGAAAGGCGGGGATTTCGATTGCGCCATGCGGCAGCAGCCAGCCGAGGAGGAAACGCGTTTCTCCGGCCGCTACATAGTCCGCGGCCACGGCGCCGATGATGACGCCGTTATAGAACAGGATCACAAGGCTGCCGAATCCCCAGGTGATTCCCAGCGCCATGCAGAAGACGGCTACGCGCGCATTGTGCGTCATGAGGAATGACGAGAACTGGGCTTTTCCCTGTCGCGGCGCGTGCGAAGGGCCCTGTTCCTCGGCGGCAACCCGTTCGGACGGATGCGCGTGCAAGTGCGGGAACGGCATGAGAACCGAGCGTTGCGTTTCGTCGGCGAGCAGTACGCCGGCGCCGAAAACGGCGCCGAGCGCGGCGGCGCCGAGCGCCACGGCAAAAGCGCGCCAGCGACGGCGGAACACACGCGGGAACGTTTCGAAAAACCACCGCAAGGGCGCGAACCGGTGCGGTGTTTCGCGTCCGTCGTGGATCAGCGCGTAGGCGCGCCCTACCAGCGCCTCGAGGTAACGGCGCGTTTCCGGGTCGAACGCGAACGTGGACAGTCGCGCGAGGTCCGACTGCGCGCGTTCGTAGAGGCGGTGGAAACGTTGCGCTTCGTCGAGGCCGAGCGAGGCGACGGGATCGTCCTCGAGACGGCGAAGGATGGATTCCATGTCCCGCCATGCCGGTTTGGCTTCGCGCAGGAATTTTTCGAGGTCGAGAATCATAGCGCCTGCCTTTGCTTGATGTTCAAGTAGCGGACGATCATGTCCGGCAGCAGATTGTCGTCGGCTGTCAGCAGAAAGTCCACGCCTTTCTTGCGCAGGGCGTCCGCGAGGTTGCGCAAGCGCCGCCAGCGCAGATGGCCGCCGAGCGCGTCGTAGATGTCGTCGGGATGGCGAACGGAGTCGGGTTCGCTGAACAGGGGCTGGACGTTGCGGGGCGCGGGCATGCAAACGAGGACAAGATGACGGCGCCTGACAAGGTCCACGTGTCGCAAGAGGGATTCTTCCAGGGCGGGGTCGTCGGCTTGCGTGAGCAGGACGATCAGCGCGCGGCGGCGCAGATTGTGGCGGATGAACGAACAGACTTCGCCGAAGTCGGGCGCCACCGCATGGGTGCGCAGTTGGCAAACGGCGTCCAGGCAGGCGGAGGCATGGCGGAGGCCCCGGCGCGCGCGAACAAAGGAGAGCAGGCGGTTGCTGAAGGCGAGAATTCCGAAGAGATCGCCCTGCATGCGAGCGGCGCGGCCCAGAAGAAGCGCGGTGTTGACATAGCGTTCGAGCAGCGTGTCGGGGCTCTCGTCGGCAAGGTCGGCGTCGTCGGGCGAGGCGGAGGCGACCGGTCGGCCGCTAAGGCGCGAGGCGTCCAGCGCCACATAGACTTCCTGCGTGCGTTCGACCTGGAACATTTTGGTGACGGGCCGCCTGCGCTTGGCGGTGGCTTTCCAGTGGATGTCGTCCAGGCTGTCGCCGGGCTGGTAGTCGCGGAGCTGTTCGAATTCGCGGCCTTTGCCGTGACGGCGCTGTTGCCGGATTCCGAAAAAGCCGCGACGCATGAAGAGAGCCGGGGCGCGTCGCCGCTCGGAGTGCAGGCCGGGATAGACCCGAACTTCGACGGCGCAGGGCAGGTCGAGTCGTACGGACCAGAGGCCCCAGCGCGAGGCGGTTTCGGCGCGCCAGCGGTCCAGGCGGAAGCGGCCTCGTTCGCGGGGGCGGAACGGCCATGCGATCCGGATTTCGCCGGCGCCGGCTGCCAGTCGCGCCGAACGTATGTTCGCGCGCAATCCCAGCGCAGGCGGCGCGGCCAGTCCGATGCGAACGACGCGCGGACGCGGCAAATCGCCGCAAAGGCGCACGTCCAGCCGGCTGTTTTTGCGGCGCGCGAAGCGGGCAAGGTCCGGAACGATCAGTTTCAGGTCCGTCATGTCGCGGCGCGAGCGCCATGCGTCCAGCGCCGCACCGCTTGCCCATGCCAGCAGCAAAACGGCGGGGACAGGCCCGGGCGTCTTGATCAGCCAGCCGAGCGCCGGCGCCGCCAGCAGCGCGGTGCAGACCAGCAACGATGTGCGGGGGGTCGTCATCGTGGTACGGGAATCTCCTCGCCGATGCGGCGGACGACTTCATCGGCCGTCATGCCTTCCATTTCGTATTCCGGGCGCAAGGTCAGCCGGTGCTCGAGAACGGCGGGGGCCACGAACTGGATGTCGTCGGGTGTCGCAAAGTCGCGTCCGTCCAGCGCGCCGGCCGCGCGCGCGGCGAGCAGGAGCGCCTGGGTAGCGCGCGGACCGGCGCCGACCATGACGCATTCGCTTTCGCGCGTTTTCCTGACCATATCCACCGCGTAGGCAACCAAATCGGCGTGCACGGTCATGGCGCGCAATGCGGCTTGCAGCGCGGTCAAGTCGTCGGCGGTAATCACTTGCGCCACCGCGCCCTGCTCCAGCATGTCTTCGGGCGCATGTTCGCCCAGCGTTCGATGACAGAGCTCCAGTTCCTGGTCGCGATCGGGACAGGTCATGGAGATTTTGAGCATGAAGCGGTCCTTTTGCGCTTCCGGCAAAGGATAGGTGCCCTCGTATTCTACGGGGTTTTGCGTGGCGAACACGGTGAAATGCGGCGACAAGGCATAGGTTTCGCGGTCGATCGTTACCGTGCGCTCCTGCATGGCCTGCAACAGCGCCGCCTGGGTTTTGGCCGGCGCGCGATTGATTTCGTCGGCGAGCAGGAATGTGGTGAAGACGGGGCCTTTGACCAGGGAAAACCCCTGGCTTTTCATGTCGAACACATGGGTGCCCGTAACATCGGCAGGCATCAGGTCCGGCGTGAACTGAATCCGCGCGTATGGACAGCCGAGAATGCGGGCCAGCGTACGGACCAGCAGCGTCTTGGCCACGCCCGGCACACCCTCGACCAGCGCGTGACGGCCGGTGAATATGGCGATCAGGGCGTGATCGATCACTTGGGTTTGTCCAATGACGACTTTGCCGATTTCGGCGCGGGCGCGCCGCATAACCTCCTGCAAACGTTCAAGATGTTCGTTCATGGTTTCCGTCCTTTCTTTCGTTTTTTACGCTGGCGCACAGGGCTCGGTACAGGGTCACGGGATCGCGCATTCTTTTTTCGCCATCTTGACACAGCCGGCGCAGGCGCGTTTCGGGGTCGGCCCCGGCCGTGGCGGGCCGACGTTGATCGGCGGCCCAGGTTTCGACGCAGGTCGCCGCCAGCTCCGGCGCCGGAACCGCGCGTTTCAGGAGCGAAACAAAACCGCTGTGCATGTCGCGACCCGTCATGTCGGTCTCCTGCTCGCTGTTGCGGGGGACAGGCAGGGGCGGAACCAAGGGCGTGCCTTGCTGCCAGACGAACAGCGCGGTTAGCAGGGCCAGGCCGGCCAATGCCCCCTGCAATCGGAACCGGCGAATCAGGGTCATGACTCCGGCGTGTTCGGTCAGGCCGTGATGGGATTCAAGGAACAGAGCCCGGTTGGCGTCGCCCGCAAGCCAGGCGAGGAATGGCGTGGCGCGGCTTTGCCACAGCGCTTCGTTGCCGATCGGGAACGAGGTTGCGCACAGCACAATGGATCCGCGTCCGCAGAAGCGTTCGACGACCGTCGGCCGGCCGTCTTGCTCGTACACAACGGACCATTCCTCGCACAATGGCTCGAAGGTCCAGGAATTGCGCCAGGCGATTTCGGCCGGCAAGGCCGCGTCCGCCGATTCGTGACGTATGGCGGTCGTTTCGTGGGCGGGGGAGCCGGTTGCCGGCCGAAAGCGAACCTCGCCCAGCCAAAGAGCGCCGGTTGCGCGATTGGTTTGGCAGGGCGTGACGTCGTCGGCGCCGCTTTCCCGGTCCCTGTCCGGCGTATCGGCGCCGGGGCCGCATTCGCCGCAGGTTTCCGTGCCGGCGGTTTTGGCGAAGGCGGCGCCGGTCAGCGCGATCACCACGCGCGTTCCGTCGCGGGCCAGCGCCGCGATACGCTCCGGCATGTTGGTGGCGCCCGATACTATGCGAGGCGGTGTCCAGCCCAGAATGAACAGCGTGGCGGACGGGTCGGCCTCGATGCGATCCAGAGGCAGGAACGACCGTTCGACGGCGACATCGGGGAGTCGTTCCAAGGCTTCGTAGAACACGCGACTGCCCAGGGGGTCGGTTCGCAGCGTGGAGTAGGGCGGGTAGATGTCGCCTGCCGCGAAACGATGGGCGAAGAGCCGGGCGAGTCCGACTGTCAGCAGGCCGCTCGCCAGCGTCGCGACAAGGATGGGCGCTAGAGACTTACGCATGGTTCAGCATTCTCCGCAGCAAGGCATGGCCTTGACGCACGTCGTCGGACGAAACCGGCCAGTCGCCATACCAGCCCTGTTCGAACAGTCTTGCGTGTCCGGCGAACGCCGCGCGCAATTCCTCGTTCGCTCTGGAAGCCAATTCCCGGCGATAATCGCGATTGGACTTGAACGGGGCGATGCGAATCCATCCTTGCTGTCCCAAGCCGGCCAGCGCCGCGAGAAAGAGGGCGCGCAGCGCCGGTCGCCATTGTCCGGCTTGCTCCAGCTGTTCGGCCATGGCAAGCCATTCTTCGGCGGGCAGCCGGTCGGCGGTTGTGCGTTCGTCGTACAGGTTGATGGCGGGCGTTGTTTCCAACGGTTCCTGTTCCGTCGTCCATCGTCTTCGTCGGACGAGAAGGCGGGCAGCGAGCAGCAGCAATGCGGCGGTTGTCGCGATCAGGGCGATCAGCATGAGCGCGCGCGGATTGTCGCCCCAGCCGGCGGCACGGCCGGGGTCCGGTCCATCGGCATGTTTGCGGGCGAAACGGCGCGCGAACCAGTCGGCGATGGTTTGAATCCGATCCGCGATCCATCGTGCCGCGCGCTCCACTGTGCGAATCGTTTGCTTGAGGAAAGAGACAAGCACGCCGTCCTTGGCGGCAGGTCGGGCTTCGCGCGGCAAGCGCCATTGATAGGCCGGCATTGCCAGAATCGCGTCAATGGACGCGTCCAGATCGCGTGCGCGCGCGGCGTGATCGGGTGTCGTCGCCAGCGCGCCGCCGCCCGAAAGCCAGAGTCCCAGCAGCGCTATGCGCAGGCCGCATCTCATGGGGCGGCCTCCCGCGCGTCGCGCATGTCGCGGATGGCCACCAGAATATCGCGCCCGTTATGCCGCGATTCGGCCCGGAAGGCGCGCAGAGCATAGGCGGCTTTCATGACAGGGTCCATGCACAGATAGGCGACGCCGAACAGGGCGGCCAGAAAAGTGGTGTTCGTCAGCGCGTAGAAACCGCTTATGCTGAAGAGCGTTTCCCAGCCGAGAAAGATGCGCAAGAGCGCGGGGATTGTTGCGAAAAGGATTCCGATGTTGACTGTCAGCGCGAAACCGAGCGGCGAAAGCAGCCCGGCGAACAGGGTGAACAGAACCGCGCCGATTCCGAACCATTCGGCGTTATGGACGGCGCCGCCGGACGCGATCAGTTCCATCATTCGAACCGTTCCGAACGCCGCCGCCATGCCCGCGCCCAACAGCCACGGACTTGCCAGCCATAGCGTGAAGGCTTGCGGGCGCAGGTCTTGCATGGCCAGAGACCATGCCCGGCCCCGGATTTGTTTCAGGTTCGCGGTTTCGCCGTCGCCGAATGCCGTCCAGGCCTGGAAGAATCCGTGTACGGGGACGAACGGATACAGAAGCAGCAGCGCCACAGGCAAGACAAACAGGCTCCAGGGCTGCATTGCGCCCTGCACGGCGGCCATGCGGAGGACTCGTCGGAGAGACCACGGGCGAGTTCGTTGCGCGAGCGTATCGAGCAAGAGCGCGGTGAAATACGCCTGGCCCGTTTTCATGGCAATGAAAAGCGCGGCCAGTCCGAGGGCCGCCGGCGCGCAGCGTTCGTATGCTTGCGCGCCGCGGCTCATGTCCGTCCAGAAATAGAGCAAGGCGAGCACGAACGGAACGGAGCAGGCGAGGTAGCCCGCCCATGCCGCCGCCGGCGCGCGCCGGACCAGAAGCAGGGCTTCTTCGGCCAGCGCTCCGGGCTGTTCGTTCTTGCGCCATTCGGCAGTCATGGACCCCCCGTTTCCGCTGTCGGCGCGGCCGTTCGGCCGCCTTCGTGGAAGGCGGTGGGCATAAGCAGCAGGGCTCGTCCCATGACATAGAACAGGAACCAGAGTCCGACCAGTCCGGTCAGCAGTCTCAACGGCAAATGCCATGGCCAGGACGGACGGCGCGCCGTTCCGTCGGCGCGCGTTCGGGCAAGACAGTCGGCGCAAAGCAAGCGGCTGTCATGTTCGACGGCGCATTCCCGGCAATAGAAGCGGCGGCATTCCGGGCAGCGCGCCACCGCTTCGCGGTGCGGGTGATGGAAACAGCGCCGATCTCGCAGGGCGTTCATGGGCATGGCCGTTGTTCTCTCCTGCGTCGGCGCGCGAGCATGCCGAGCCCGATCAGGCCGGAAGCGGAGCTGGTTGCCGATACGAGCCAGCCTAATCCCCGCAACGTTGCGCTGCGGTGTTCCGACAGATGCGAAAACTCGATAAACAGGTTGATGTTGGCGAACGGTTCTCCCATGCGCGAGAACAGGAGCCAGTAGAATTGCAGAAGGAACAGCAGCCCCAATCCGGCGCCTGTCAGCGCCAGGTTGCGGTTGAAGCGCGCGGTCGCCGGCGGCGCATTGCGTTCATGATGGCGAGCCAGCAGCGCCACAAGTCCCACGGCAAAGGCCGTTGCGACGGCGCAGCATGTCAGGGACAGCGCCAACGAAGACTGCAGCATCAGCCGCGCTTTGCAAAGGCCGAGAACGAGCAGGAGCAGGCAAAGGGTCGCCTGGCCGAGGAGGGACGATCCGGGCGACGGACGACCGCTTCCCGGCACCGGCGGTGGGACGGGCAGAGGCTGCGGAACCGTTGGCGGTGTCGGCGCCGCAAGCGGAGACGGGGCGGCGGCCGTCGGCGAAGCCGCATCGGGCAATGGCGTCTCCAGCGGGCTCGATGCGGACATGCGCGGAGCGTCGGACACGGGCTCGGCTGTCGGCGCGGATGGCGGGATCGGCGGAGGGCCGGCATGGTTGGCCTGCGCCGCCAGAATCTGCGGTTCGATTTGGCGCGCCATCCTTTCGGCTTTGCGAACGCGGGTCACGGCTGTCAGGCGAGTTTCGCCCAGGGCGGTTCGTATCCAGCAGGAACATGACGGACCGGCCACGGCGTTCGTCAGCAAGAGGATCAGCGCCGGCGCCCCGACGATCAGGGCCATGCCTCGCGCAAAAGCGGAACTCGACACCAGAAGCAGCAGCAAAGCGGATGCGGTGGCGATGCCGAAAAGCAGGAAAGAGAGGCGGTATCGTCCCGTCTTTTGAATCTGGATCGCATGGATGTCCTTGAAGAACAGCCGGCGATAGCGGTCTTCCACGAGCTGATGAGACGCCTGCATGATGTGATCGTCTCCCTGCCAGAGACTTGATCGCGTCATCTGGAAGGGTTCTCTGTTGCGTACCAGCAACCGATAGGGTTTGTTCTTGTTCATCGCAGGCGCCTGTTGAGGACGGTAAAAAGAAACACGATCCATCCGGTGGTTTGCAGGGCGCCCAGAAGAATGGCGAACGCCATGCGTACGCGCCCGCTTTCGACGAGGCTGCCCGGCTTGTTCCAGCTTCGAACGCCCCACAACAAAGCGGCCGGGCCGGTCACGATCGTAAACGGCCAGGCGAAGATCGGGAGGAGAGCCAGCAGCAGCGCGATTTTGTCGTGGCGCACAAGGCGTCGCGCGGCGTCGGGCGCAGACTCGGGATCGAGCCGCTGCCGCATACAGGTTGGGCAATGATCCTGCCCCTTGAATTCCACGGCGCATAGCGAGCAAACGAAACGCCCGCATCTTTCGCAGAGGCTGTCCGCCACGCGGCCGGGATGAAAGAAGCAGCCGGCCTGTTCGTCCGCGCGCGGAATTGTCGCGCCGACCGCGTCGGGCGCCGCCATGGTTGCGGCGGGAAAGCGGCGAACCATGAGCGCATGGCCGCAGAACGGACAAGGGCCGAATCGCCCGCTGTTCACGCTGGTTTCCGGCAAAACGCCGTTGCAACGCTTGCACAAATAGGGCGTATGGTTCATTAGGCTCTACTTGCGGACGACGCGCGTGTTGCAGATGCGGTCGTGCAAAGTTCGCTTTTCGTTGTCGAACGCCGCCATGATGTATCCGATGCCCATGGTATAGCCGGAAAGCCATTCGGCAAAATGCCGTCCCAGGGCCCGTCCGTAACCGACGCGGCGGCCGTCGGGGAAGACGATGCGCAATCCGCAGGCCATCTTGCCGGGCGTGGCGCCGAAGCGGCCCACAAACCATGTGGAATACGCGCATGCCAGAGCCGCTTGCAGGAAGATGACCAGTCCGGTCATGGGTGAAAGCCAGCCCCATGGATTCCCGTGCACCGGTTGCGAGCCGGACGTGTCCAGCATGCCGATCAGCATGCCGATGAAGAACAGAATCATGCTGTCGATAATCAAGGCGCCGGCGCGAATCCAGAAGCCCGCATAGCGGAGCGATCCTTCGGGGCTCACGCCTTCGCGCATTTTCTGGAAGAATATCGGTTTGCAGCCGGCGCACACGCGGGAGGGGCCATAGGCGAGCAATTGGTCGGCGGGGAACGCTTGCCCGCATTCGACGCACACGCCTTCGTCGGAAGCGGCCGGCATGTCACCGCCCTCCGCCTGGCTCCACGGGATCCAGTTTTCCAGTCCATCGTGCCACACCAGCGTGTCGGCGCGAATGGTTCCTCTGGCGACAAGCCGACGGAATTCCTGTTCGTCAAACGGTCCTTTTTGTTCGTTGCCTTCGGCATAATGCCAGATCATTTCGCGTGCCTTTCCGTGACAGAGCTGCGGTTGCGCTTCGTTCGCCCGTTTCGTTGCGTTCGATCTTCCTTCGCCATCCGCCGTTTCGAGTTCGTCGCGAGCAAGGCGAATTGCCCGATTAAGCCGCCGGATTTTCTGCCTGTCGGACGATCGCGGCCATGCGCCGTCCGTACTCGACATAGTTGGCGTAGCGGGCGTCGTCTTCGGAGGCCTGGCGGGCCGGATCGTGATGGACGGCCTTCATGTGCGGCTCGATGGAGATGCCGCCGTCGTAGCCGGAAGCGGCCAGGTCGTTGACGATCCGGACCACGTCGCCGTCGCCTTCGCCGGGGAAGGTGTAGTTCATCTTTCCGGTTTGCGGGTCGCGCTTGCCGTCCTTGATGTGAACGTAGGCGATGTGTTCCTTGACATGGGAGTAGAAATCCCACGAGGATTGCACGGCTTCGGGGTCGTCGCTGTCGCAGTCGCGCGTGAAGAGCGGGTTGCCGGTGTCGAAGACCAGTTTCAGGCCGGGCACGTTTTCGACGAGGCGCAGGGTGTAGCGCCAGCCCATGCCGCCGTAGTTCATGCAGTTTTCGTGGACGGGCAGCAGGCCTTCGCCCGCGAACATCGTTTGCAGTTCGCGCACGCGGCGGAAGCGCTCCTCTTCCATCTGGTCGTCGGGCGCGCGGTTCTTGAGCACGGCGAAGCTCATGATGCGCACGAGTTTCGCGCCCAGCCGTTGCATGCGCGGGATGGCGCGCCGCGTTTCGGCCAGCGAGCTGTCGAACGGTTCCTCGACGCTTTTGGACCAGTTGGCGATGGCGGATCCGAAGCAGTTGACGCGCACGCCGGCATCCTGCAGCTTGCCGCAGACGGCATCGAAGGCGGCTTCGTCGAGATCGTGAATGTTCTTGCCGTCAATGTTGCGGGACTCGATATTCTCCCAGCCGAGCTCTTTCGTGGCGCGAATCTGTCCTTCGATGCTTCGGGCCGCTTCGTCGGCGAATCCGGTCAGATACATGTTCGCTCCTTTCAGGCGCAGCCCATGGCTTGGAGGTTGCGGAAGCTGATGGCCAGCGATTCGAACGGGTCGCGTTCGTAGCAGCGGTCCTGTTCGACCAGCATGTGTTCCACGCCGCTTTCCTCGGCCGCCTGCAGGATGGCCGGCCAGTTCAGGTTGCCTTCGCCGATTTCCGCCATGCGGATTTCGCGGTCGGGCATGATGCGCATGTCCTTGAGGTGCAGGAGCGGCTGACGGCCGGCGCAGCGGCGGATCCAGGCGACGGGATCGCCGCCGCCGGCGACGATCCAGTAGGTGTCAATTTCCGCCTTGAGCACGGCGGGGTCGGCCGTCTCGTACAGGCGCGCAAGCCAGGTCTTGTCGCCGTAGCGGGCCAGTTCGTGATGGTGGTTGTGATAGGAGAAGTCCATGCCTTCCGCCGCCAGCCGTTCGGAGACCGGGGCCAGTTCGTCCAGGAACCGCTTGACGCCTTCCTCGCAGAAATATTCGCCGGGCAGGCCGCCGATCGCCGGATGAACGCAGCCCCACAGCTTGTGTTCCTCGATGACGGCGTCGAGTTCCTTAAGGAATCGCGTCCAGCCCGTATGCGTGGCGGCCACGGTCAATCCGGAATCTCCTATGGCTTTGGCCACTTCGCGCGGGTCCGCCGGTCCGAAGCCGGATACCTGAACGGTCTTGTAGCCGATGTCGCGGACTTTTCGGAGCGTGTCGGCGATTTCGGAAATGTTCTTGGTGAAATCGCGCACCGTGTACAGCTGTGCGCCTACGACAGGTTTCGGCATGGCGTGCCTCCTTCGCGTTTAGTTGAACGATTTGTCCATGTTTTGCCGAGCGACTTTGCGCAGGGTCTTCTTAACGAACTTGGACTCCCTTATTTTTTTTTTGAGCAGCCGCTCGAACGCGCGGGCGTCGAGCGGGAGCGTAACCGCCTTGTCCAGAAACGAGGAGAAGAGCATGGCGTTGCCCAGTTCCACGGACCGTATGCCCTCGCGCGCTTCGGCGATGAGCGGCGCGCCATCCAGAATCGCCTCGACGAAATTGCGGATGATCGCCGCATGCTGTCCCCCCGAGGGCTTGACGGGAATGTCAATGTTCCAGACCGGCGGCCTGGCGAACCCTTCCTTGGCCTTCTTCAGGAAGCGCGAAGCCGGCGCTTCGTTGCGGGTGAACGTCAAGCGGTTGTTTTCCACCACCAGCTTGCCCATGTCGCCGGCGATTTCGAGCCGGTTGGTCCCCGGCGCTTCGCCGGTGGACGTGATGAACACGCCGGTGGCTCCGTTCGGGTATTCGAGATAGGCGGTGACTTCGTCTTCCACCTCGATCTTGTGCCGTTTGCCGATGGCGCAGAAGGCCCGCACCCGGGAAGGCATGCCGAAGAACCATTGCATCATGTCGAGCTGGTGCGGGCATTGATTGAGCAGCACGCCGCCGCCTTCGCCGCCCCATGTGGCGCGCCAGTCGCCCATGCGGTAATAGTATTCGGTGCGGAACCAGTTCGTTACCGTCCATTGAATGCGCACAAGCTCGCCCAGCTCCTTGCGGTCGAGCAAATCCTTCACCTTCCGGTAGTGGCTCAATGTGCGCTGATTGAACATGGCGGCAAACACCTGCCGCTTGCCGCGATGCGCGGCCACCAGCCGTTCGGCATCGGCCTTGTGGACCGAAATCGGCTTTTCGACCAGCACGTGCATTCCCCGCTTCAGCGCGTCCATGCCGATCGTCGTGTGATCGTAATGCGGGGTGGCGATCAGCACGGCGTCCGCCTCGCCCGAGCGGATCAGGGAACGGCTGTCGTCGAATCGCCTGACCGAGTCGGCGAATCCCGCCAGGGCGGCGGGCCGCACATCGCAGACGGCGGTTAGCCGACAGCGTGGAATGTCGCCGGCGGCGATTTGCTTGGCATGGCTCGTGCCCATGCCGCCCAGGCCGACAACGGCCAGTCGTACGTCTTTCATGTCGTTTCCTTCCCTTTCAGGCCGACGAGAGCGGGCGACGAGAGCGGTGGACGATTGGGACGCTCTCCGCTCGTAATCCGTAGTCGTCGCCGTAGTCGTGTTCTGTCCGACCTCTGATTTCCGACCTCTTGGGTTGCGGGCGTCAGCCCGCCTTGTATAAGGCTTTTTATTCGCAAACAACACCGTTTCGCCGTGCCATTCAATGACGAAACACCCAAACACCTATCCCGAAAGAAGCCCGAAACACTTGAGGCGGGCTCCGCCTGCAACCCCAGAATGTGGGTTTGTGGGTTTGGGAGTATGTGAGTTTCCCCCCCCCCACACTCACGCACTCACAAACAATGCCGTCTCCAATTTCTTGTTATCTAAGCCAGCGCCGGCGGTTTGGGCAGCGAGTCCAGGCAGGCCGCCGAGGTGCGCAAGGCCTCGTCCGTCAAAGGCTGGTCCTGGAGCTTGCCGTCCAGGAATGCCTGGTAGCCGCTCAGGTCCATCAGGCCGTGGCCGGACCAGTTCATGAGAATGACTTTTTCCTTGCCTTCTTCCTTGGCGAGATTCGCTTCGCGAATGGTTTGCGCGATGGCGTGCGAGGTTTCCGGAGCGGGGATGAACCCTTCGGCATGCGCGAACGCCAGCGCCGACCGGTAGCATTCCGTCTGGTTCAGCGCGACGGCTTCGATGAGGCCTTCGCGCAGGGCATGGCTGACCAGCGGCGCCATGCCATGATAGCGGAGGCCGCCGGCGTGGATGGACGGCGGAACGAAGGTGTGGCCCAGGCTGTGCATGGCCAGCAGCGGCGTCATCATGGCCACATCGCCGGAATCGTAGGCGAACGGGGCGCGGGTGAGGGTGGGGCAGGCCGACGGCTCGCAGGCGACCACGCGCGGATTGGCGCTGCCGGCGATCTTGTCGCACAGGAACGGGAAGCTGATGCCGGCGAAATTGGAGCCGCCGCCCGCGCAGCCCACGATCACATCCGGATAGCAGCTCAGCTTCTCGAACTGCTTCTTGGCTTCCAGTCCGATGATGGTTTGATGCAGCATGACATGGTTGAGCACGCTGCCGAGCGAATAGCGGGTGTTTTCGGACGTTACGGCGTCTTCGAGCGCTTCGCTGATGGCGATGCCGAGGCTGCCCGGCGTGTTCGGGTCCTTGGCCAGAATGTCGCGACCTACCTTCGTGTTTTCACTGGGACTGGCCACGCATTCGGCGCCCCATGTCTGCATCATGATCTTGCGGAACGGTTTCTGGTCGAA
>SLKS01000404.1 GCA_007134465.1 Kiritimatiellia bacterium
GCGATTCGCTCGTCGCGTAGCGGGCCACGAAGTAGAGAACGCGCCGCTTGTCGAAGGAAGAAAACTTGCCCAGCGCCTCGAAAGCGGGGCGTGTCCGGGTGTCGCGGAACCAGAGAACGCATGCGTCCTTTTGCAAGGGATTCCATGTGACCCGGAACTCGAAATCGTCCACGGAAATCTCCGTCAGGGTTTCCGTGTAGTCCAGTTCGACAAACCCTAGCATACCCGCATGCTCCTCGTTTGGCGCGTCAAAATCAACCTTTAACCACAACATATAGTGGTTCCGTCATTTTGCAAGCACAATCTCAGCTATTCTATTTATGGCAACCAACGGTATCTGTCGGGAGCTAAAGCTCCGGAGATCTTCCGCCTGAAGGCGGCGCTCAGGCTCGTTTTGTCAGAGTCCCGGCTTCAGCCGGAAGCTATGCCGCCGCTTCAGCGGCGCGTTCGGGATGCCATGGTGCGGGCGCATAAATCGTTTCCGGCGGTATGATCGTCTCGAAAAACATTGCATTCTGGGCGTGCCAAGGTGTATTGTTCAAGTCCGAAACACGCAATAAGACCTAGATTCGGAAATTCTTTCACCACGAAGAGCACGAAGTGTCTGGCGCTCTGCTGTCCATCGTTGGTTTAGCCGCTTTATTTAGGTTGAAGGAGAGGTTCGTATGAACGCGACGCCTGAATCCAAAGACGAGCGAAAAGGCGAGCCTACGGATGCGCTGGAGCAGGTTCAGTATCTGAAGAAAGTCTTGCTGGCTGTTCGCAACGTGAACCAGTTGATTGTTCGCGAACACGATGCGCAACGGCTCATCGAACAGTCGTGCGAATTGCTGACGGAAACGCTGGGATACCACAATGCTTGGATTCTAGTGCGTTCGGCACAGGGGTTGCCCGCGCGTTTGGCCTGTGCGGGTCTGGAACTCGGCGTTCTCGAATCCGCGCTTGGCATGGATTTGGCTGGGCGGCCTGAAGCAGCCTCTTTTCGGCTGCCGTGCCTGCGGCAGGTGGAAGAGACCGGGCGCATTTATGTGACGGACAATCCGGCAAAGGACTGCGGGGGCTGCCCGCTGGCGGAGGCCTATGAAGGCCGGGCCGGGTTGGCGGCGCCCTTGTGTCATGACGGGCGCATGTATGGCTTTCTCGTTGTGTCGGTGCCTGACGCGCATGCGCGCGACCAGGAAGCCTTGGATTTGTTCGGGGAATTGGCTGGCGATTTGGCGTTTGCGTTGCGCCGGATCGAGATGCAGGCCGAGCTGGAGGAGAGCGAACAGCGTTCGTCCATCGTGTTCGACTCCATCGGCGATGCGGTGATGACCACCGATGCGTCCGGCCGCGTTGAGCGCATGAACCTGCGGGCGCAAGAGCTGACGGGCTGGCCGCAGTCGGAAGCGTGCGGGAGACCTTTGACGGAAGTGTTTCGCATTGTCAACGCCTTCACGCGTCAGCCTGCCAAGGATCCCGTTGCCCGCGTGCTGGCCACGGGCGAAATCGTCGGGCTGGCCAATCACACCGTTCTGATTGCGCGCGACGGTACGGAACGGCAAATTGCCGACAGTTGCGCGCCCGTTCGCAGTTCGGCCCGAAAAACGCTGGGCACGGTTCTGGTTTTCAGGGATGTGACGGAGGACTACAGGCAACGGGAGCGCATTCGCGAAAGCGAAGAACGGTTTCAGAAAATGCTGTCCCTTGTGCCGGACCTGGTCTCCATTCATGATCCGGACATGAATATCCTGTACAGCAATTGGAATGCCTTTGGGGCTGTTTCGGAAGAAAAAAGGGTTTTAAACACTAAGTGCTACAAAACCTACCGCGGCTTGGACAATATATGCCCCGACTGCCGGGCGATCCGTGTTATGCGGACCAAGCAAGCTTTCCAGGAGGAAGTCGAGTTGCCCGACGGAACATGGATTGATTTGCGAGTCATTCCCGTTTTGAAAGACAATGGCGATGTCAAGTGTTTTGTGGAGTGGGTGAGGGACATTACTGAAGAAAAAAAACAGAACGAAGCGCTGGTTGAGAGCGAAAAGCTCAATCGCACAGTGATGGACAACCTTCCGATCGGCATTGCGGTGAACTCCGTCGATCCAAGCGTCGAGTTCAGCTATATGAACGACAGGTTCCCGGAGATATATCGGACGACCAGGGAAGCCTTAAGCAAACCCGGAGCATTTTGGGACATCGTGTATGAAGACCCCGTGTTCCGCAAATCCATAAAAAGCCGGGTAGAGAAGGATTGCGCCAGCGGCGATGTGAGCCGGATGCATTGGGACAACGTGTCGTTTACCCGTAACGGCGAAGGACCGTACTGTATCAATGCAAGCAACATCCCGTTGCAGGGTTTGCGCGCGATGATTTCCACGGTGTTGGATGTCACCGAACGCAAGCGGGCTGAAGACGCTTTACAGGAGAAGACCCGCTGGTTGCAGCGCATCACCGACAACATGTTCGACCTTGTGGCCGTAGCCGATCTGGATGGCCGCTTCACATACGCAAGTCCTTCGCACAGGCTTCTTGGCTACGAGCCGGAAGAGCTGCTCGGCAAGCATGTGCTGGATTGGGTGCATCCCGACGATTTACCGCTGGTATCGGCAGCGTTGGGCGAAGCCCTGAATCTGAAAAACGATGATCGCAGGGTGGAATATCGCTACCGCAGCGCGGACGGAAGCTATCGCTGGTTCGAAACGGCAGGCCGGTTCATACGGGATGAGAACGGCCGGACTAGGGAATTGCTTTTGAACACACGCGACATCACCGAACGCAAGAATATCGAAGCTGCGTTACGCGAGGCCAAGGCGGCGGCGGACGAGGCGCTGGCGGTCAAGAGCCGGTTCCTTGCCAGCATGAGCCATGAATTGCGCACTCCGCTTAACGGCGTAATCGCGCCGGCGGAGATTTTGCTCGAGATGCTTTCCTCGGGCGAGAAGCGTGAACTTGCCAAAATGATTGCGGATAGCGGCAGGCATTTGCTGGAACTGGTCAACGACATTCTCGATTTCGCCAGAATCGAGGCCGGGAAATTGCGTATTCGAAGGGCGCCTTGCGCCATCCGCGATCTCGTTGCCGAAACGCTGGCCCCATTGGCCCTAAGAGCAAAAGAGAAGGGCTTGGCGTTCGATGTTTCCGTAGCCGATTCCGTTCCGGACCACTGTAGGGCCGACCGGTTGCGCGTCGGCCAAGTTTTGCTGAATTTGGCAGGCAATGCCGTCAAGTTCACGCAGACAGGAGGTGTTTCCGTTGGCGTTGCGCTTGCCGAACGCCGCTCCGGCATTTCGGTTGTCAAGTTTACCGTCGCCGATACGGGGATCGGCTTTCGTTCCGCTGAAATCCATGAAATGTTTGCGCCGTTTGTCCAAGAAGACTCCGAACGCATTCGCGCATTGGGCGGCGCCGGACTGGGGTTGTCCATATCCCGCTATCTGGTCGAATTGATGGGGGGCGACATTGGCGCGGAAAGCGAGCCGGGGCAAGGCGCGCGATTCTGGTTCTCCCTGCCGCTGGAGGACGTGGCGGAGGGAGACGTGACAAGCAAAGCCGTCGAGAAACAAGCGGATAGAGAGGCGGATACGGCTTTGACCTCGGCCCGCGCGCTGGTGGTGGAAGACAACAAAGTGAATCTCGCGGTAGCGACTATGGCATTGCGCGCTTTGGGCGTCCGGGAGGTTGCCGCTGCCGAAAACGGCGCGCAAGCGCTCGATCTGCTGGCCGCTCGACAGTTCGACCTCGTGTTGATGGACTGCCAAATGCCTGTCATGGACGGCTACGAGGCAACACGGCGAATCAGGCAAATGACGAAGGATGAATGCGGAACGCGGAACGCCGAAACCAGCGCCGATCCCGCCTTCGTTCATCGTTCGTCATTCCGCATTCCCATTGTCGCTCTGACTGCCCATGCCATGCCGGACGACCGCGAAAAATGTCTGGCAGCCGGCATGGACGATTACCTGGCCAAACCGATCGAGCCGCAGGCGCTGTCGGCCATGCTGCGAAAATGGCTGCCCGAAAGAAATGATGAAAGCGGAATGATGAAGGATGAAGCTGGAAACTCGAAACAGGAAACGGGGGCGATTAAAGCGGAAAGGAAGGGCAGGGCGCCCGCTATGGAGGGCGGCAGGCCCCTGCCGCCGGATGTGAAACCGGCGACGGAGGCCCGTCGCCCTCCAGGTCTTCTGGTCTGGAACCGTTCCGAAGCGCTGGAACGATTTATGGGCGAGGAATCGGCCGTGCGCGAAATAGCGGTTGTTTTCCTGGAAGACGCGCCGCGACAAATCGAAGCCTTGCAAGCCTGTTTCGAGAAAGGCGACGCGGAGTCGGCTTTGCGCCAGGCGCACAGTCTCAAGGGCGCGGCGGCCAACATTGGCGGGGAGGCCATGCGCGAAGCGGCCTGGACGATCGAATCGCGGATCAGGGCTGGCAGTCTGGCCGAGGCCGCCAGCCTGATGCCGCAATTGAAGAGCGCCTTCGAAGCGCTGGCCGCCGAAATGCGAAGAGAGGTAGTCACGTCCTGATTTCCGTTTGTCGTAAACTTCAGCGATCTGGATACTGTTCACTGGTTTCACTGATCAAGAAATCTCTCATCATTCCTCATTCATCATTCCTTTCCCCCGTCCTGTTTTGCGACAAGCTGTTCGCTCGAACTGTTCGGTCGCAAGCAATGTCTAAAAAACGCTGGTTGTCGCCGCGCATCTCTAAGCAGCTTTCTGGCGGTCACTTGCGAATGA
>SLKS01000203.1 GCA_007134465.1 Kiritimatiellia bacterium
GGGATGTCAATATGGACATGCTGATATCGGATAAAGAGACCCTCGGGGTGAACAGGGAAGGAGGATGACACGATGAGCATAATACCGATAGCGATAGCGAGCCTCGTGGCGCTCGGGATCGGCGTGGCGGCGGGTTACGGTTTGCGCGAGTGGATGGGCAAGCGGCGAACGGATGCCACGGAGAAAACAGCCCAGCGCTGCCTGGAGGATGCCAAACGCGAGGCGCAAACGCTTCTGAAGGAAAGCAAAATCCAGGCCAAGGACGAGGTGCTCAAGGCACGCGAAGAGTTCGAGCGTTCCACTCGGGATCGGCGCAAGGAACTGGAGCAGCTCGAAGAACGCATTATCCAGCGCGAAACCAACTTGGACCGCAAAGTGGCGCTATTGGACAAGAAGGAGCATGCGCTCGATGAAAAACTGTCCGATGCGGACAGGCAAGCCGCCGAGCTGACCCGGCAGCGCGCCGAAGCCGAGGCCCTGATCGAGGAAGAAAAAGTCCGCTTGCAGAAAGTGGCGGGCCTGTCCGCCGACGAGGCCAAGAAACTGCTGTTGTCGACTGTGGAAAAGGAGGTGCACGGCGAAATGGGCGGGCTGATCCGGCGTCTGCAGGAACAGGCCCGCGATACGGCGGAACGCGAAGCGCGCAACATCGTCGCCGCGGCGGTCGAACGGTTCTCGTCGTCGCATGCGGCGGAGATGATGACCAGCTCCGTCGCGTTGCCCAACGACGATGTCAAGGGTCGCATTATCGGGCGGGAAGGCCGCAACATTCGTTCGCTGGAAGCCGCGACCGGGGTCAGTCTCCTGATTGACGACACACCGGAGGCGGTGGTGATTTCCGGTTTCGATCCCGTGCGTCGCGAGGTGGCGCGCCGCGCGCTGGAACAACTGGTGGCCGACGGCCGCATTCATCCCGCGCGGATCGAGGAAGTCGTGCTCAAAGTGCAGGAGACCATGGAGGAAACCATCCGAACGGTAGGCGAGGAGGCCGTATACAAGGCGGGCGTTCAGGATGTGGACCCGGAACTGGTACGCATGATCGGGCGGCTCAAGTTTCGAACCAGCTACAGTCAGAACGTGCTGGATCATTCGCTGGAAGTGGCCCATCTGATGGGGGTCATGGCGGGCGACATGGGCCTTGACGTGACGCTGGCCAAACGGATCGGCATGTTTCACGACATCGGCAAGGCGCTCGACCACGAAGTCGAGGGCGGCCATGCCGTCATCGGCGCCGACCTGCTCCGCCGGCATGGCGAATCGCCGGTGGTGGTCAACGCCGTGGCCGCGCACCACGAGGATGTGGCCGCCGAAAGCCTGTATGCCGTGCTCGCCTCGGCGGCGGATTCCATCTCGAGTTCACGGCCCGGCGCGCGGTCCGAAACGACGGACATCTATGTCAAGCGCCTGGAAAAGCTGGAGGCGATCGCCAATGAGTTCAAGGGCGTCAGCAAGAGCTACGCCTTGCAGGCGGGCCGCGAAGTGCGCGTGATCGTCGAACCGAAATCCGTGGACGACAACCAGGCCGTCATTCTGGCTCGGGACATCAGCAAGGGCATCGAAGTCAACTTGCAGTATCCCGGTCAAATTCGCGTGGTGGTCGTGCGCGAAACCCGGGCTGTGGAGTATGCGCGATGAAACTGCTGATGGCCGGCGATATTGCGGGTGGAACGGGCCGTCGGGCCTTCGCGAAGGTCGTGCGGCGGCTCAAGGCCAGCGGCGAAGCCGATTTCGTGATCGCCAACGCCGAAAATGCCGCGGGCGGCAAAGGCCTGACCGGCCCGCTGGCCGAGGAGCTGTTCGCCGCAGGCGCGGACGTGCTGACCTTGGGCGACCACGCATGGGACAAGAAGGAACTGCCCAACTATCTCGAAACGGAACATCGGGTTCTGCGGCCCGCAAATTTCGCGCCGGGCTGTCCGGGACGCGGACACGTCACCCTCGAGACGGCGTGGGGCAAACTCACGGTCGTCAATGTGGTCGGGCGCACGTTCATGCGGCCCAGCGACTGTCCGTTTCGCACGGTGGACGCCATTCTGAAAGGCGCCGAACTGCTGGGCAAAACGATTGTTGTGGACATGCACGCGGAGGCCACCTCCGAAAAAATCGTCATGGGCCGGTACCTGGACGGGCGCGCGACGTGCGTGGCGGGTTCTCATACGCACGTGCAAACCAGCGACGAACGGATTCTGCCCCGCGGTACGGCCTACATCACCGACCTGGGCATGACCGGCGCCCGGGATTCGGCGCTCGGTCGCGACTTGGACAGTGTGACGTTCATGATCACGACCGGACGGCCCGCGACCTTCAAGGTCGCGACGGGCGATCCGGTTCTTGAAGGCGTGGTGGTGGATGTGGACGGCCGCACCGGCAAGGCGCGCGGGATCGTCCGCATCCGCGAACAGGCGGGCGAGTAATCGATGCCTGAAAAAATCTATAGCGTGGGCGAGTTGACGCAACGCATCAAAAACGCCCTGGAAAGCAAGATCGGATCGGTCTGGCTCGAGGGCGAACTGTCCAATGTCAGCCGCCCGTCGTCCGGCCACTGTTACTTCACGATCAAGGATGAAACGGCTCAAATTTCCGCCGTGCTCTTTCGCGGCGCGCGCCGACAGGTGCGTTTCGAACCGACCGACGGGCTGCGCGTTCGGTGCCTGGGCGACATTACGGTGTACGAACGGCAAGGGCGCTATCAAATTATCGTGCGGCAGATGGACGAGGCCGGCCAAGGCGCGCTTCAGGCCCGTTTCGAGGCGTTGAAGGAGAAGCTGCTCAAGGAAGGCCTGTTCGATCAGGCCCGCAAAAAGCCGCTTCCGCTGCTGCCCTTGCGGGTAGGCATTGTTACCTCGCCCACCGGCGCGGCCATCCGCGACATCCTGAACGTGACCGGGCGGCGTTTCCCGAATCTGCACGTCGTGCTGGCCCCGGTCAAGGTCCAGGGCGACGGCGCTGCCGCCGAGATAGCCGAGGCGATCGATCGGCTCAACGCCTGGCCGGGCGGCTTGGATGCCCTGATTGTCGGACGCGGCGGCGGCAGCCTCGAAGATTTGCAGGCGTTCAACGAGGAGACCGTCGCCCGTGCCATCGCCCGCTCCCGGCTGCCGGTCGTTTCGGCTGTGGGCCACGAAATCGATTTCACCATCAGCGATTTCGTCGCCGATCTGCGCGCGCCCACGCCCTCGGCCGCCGCCGAACTGGTCATCGGGCGCAAAGAGGATTTCGAGACCCTGCTGCGCGATACGGATCGGCGCCTTGCGCATGCGTGCCGCACATGGCTGAACGCTATTCGGCACCGATTCGCCCAGGCCCGCGACAGCTATGTGTTCCGCGAACCGGCCCATGGCGTCCGACAAGGCGCGCAACGGCTGGATACGGCGGAAATGCGCATGCGCAACGCCTTGCTCGCGCGCAGCCAGGCGGCCGCCCGGTCGGTGGACGATCTGGCCGCACGCCTGCGGCATCCGCTCCAATTGCGTCGGGAATCGGCTCGGGAACGGATCCGTCGGCTGGACAGCCAGTTGCGGGCGCTCAGTCCGCTCGCGGTGCTGAACCGGGGCTACAGCGTGGCGACCGACACCCAAGGCCGCATTCTCAAGGATGTCGCCCGCTTGCGGACCGACGATCAGGTCCGCGTGCGATTGGCCCAAGGCGCCTTCGACGCCGTTGTGCAAAGAACGGAATGAAACAGGACGGGCTGTCGCCCGCAAACCAAAATTTCTTGTTAATTAGGAGAAACACCATGACAGAACGAAAGACCGACAAAAAAGGCGAAACGGAAAATTTCGAGGCGTCTCTGGAGCGCCTGGAAAACATCGTCCGCGAAATGGAAGGCGGCAAGCTGGGACTGGAAACCATGATCGAACGGTTCGAAGAAGGGCGTAAACTGATCGGGTTCTGTTCGAAAAAGCTGAACGAGGTGGAACGGCGCATCGAAACGCTGGTGAAGCAGGGCGATACTCTGTCCACGGAACCGTTCGAGCCCGAGCCCGACGCTCCCGGGCAACCGGAAGGCGAAGCCTGTCCGTTTTGATCCGCTGATCGAAACGCCGCTACCGTTGCGCGATGCGCCATAGCAAACGCGCGATCCCGAACACGGCAAAGCCGGTCAATACGACGGCATGCAGGCTCGTCCGCGCCTCCAGGGCCGTCCAACCCGCCACCCAGCGCTCGCGCCAGCGCGACGGCAACAAGACCGCTCCGGCCAGCATGATCCCAAGAACCAGCATGTAGGGCGCGAAAGGATGCATCGTCCACATGGCTTCGAATTCGCCGCTCGCCATGAGTCGCAGGGCGCGTGAAAGTCCGCAGCCCGGACAGGGCAGGCCCGTAAGGATATGGAACGGACAGCGATGGATGTAAAACCCCGCCAGAAAGCCGGGCAGCACATACGCCACGGCGGCGGCCAGCAATGCGGCCGCTGTGGCACGGGGCCGCAGCAGCCGATCCACCATCGCGACGGACCAAGCTCGTCTCTCCGGTTCCCTGGCGGCATTCGGCGGCGTACCCGTTTTCGGCGTCATGGCGTCATATCCTGTGTTTAAGCTATGCATTAGTGCCTTAATCACGCTGTCCTGCCGAAAAAAACAAGAAATTGGAGGCGTACTTGTTTGTGAGTGTGTGAGTACGTGAGTGTGTGGGTGAAAACTCACATACTCACAAACCCACATACCCACA
>SLKS01000064.1 GCA_007134465.1 Kiritimatiellia bacterium
GCAAAGAAAGATAGTTGTGCAGTTTTATGGCCACACCAATCGGGTGTCAGGGCGCATCTCTGCAAGCTGTTCTCCATCTTTGTGTTCTCTGTGTTCTTTGCGGTTATCTGCTCTTTCCAGGATTAATGCGGGCTGCGCCCGCAACCCAATTTGTTTTTCTACCACGGAAAACGCGGAATACCCGCCTTCGCAAAGCCTACAGCGAGGCAAGCACGGAAAAGATACACGCAAAAGCGTGTATCTTTTTGAAAAAGGCTCTCCCCCTATCTGTCCGCGGCGTTACGCGTATGCGCCCAGCGTTTTGGCCAGCTCGACGATGTGTCGGAAATCGTCGAGGCTGACGCTGGACGGCACGGAGTGGTCGGACGAGAAGATATAGCCGCCGTTTTCCTTGAGGGCGGGAACGGTTTTCTCCATCTCGGCGCGAATCTCGTCGGGCCGATCCCACAGCACGGCATTGATGCCGCCGTGCAGCACGAGCTTGTCGCCGTACTGCTGCTTCAGCCGGACCGGGTCCATGCCCGCCTTGACTTCGAGCGGGTTGAGCGCGTCGAGGCCGATGCCGATCAGCTCCTCGACGAACGGGTTGACGTCGCCGCAGGAATGCAGATGGGCTTTGACGCCTTTGGCGTGCGCCCATTCGATGGCGCGCTGGTGGAACGGCTTGAGCAGTTCGCGATACATGTTCAGAGAGAAGAATTGCGTGCCTTTATAGCCCATGTCGTCGGGCCAGCGGACGGCGTCGAAACGGTAGCCGGCGTCCCAGACGCGGTCGTAGAGGGCGAGGTGCGTTTCGAGCTGGTGCGAGAACATGTCCATGCACCATTCCGGGTCTTCGGCCAGCGCCATGAGCAGACGCTCGGTGCCGACCATCCAGGAGTGCGTGACGTCGAAGCCGAACCAGAGGCCGGCTTCGATCCAGAGCCCGTCCTTGATCCATTGGGGATATTCTTTTTCGAGCCGGGCCCAGGGGATGCGGTCGGCGGCGGGCGCCATGCGGGCCTTGGCCTGTTCCCAGCTTGGCCGGTCCACGATGGTGAAATCCAGGAAGTGCGGGGCGGACGCGGCATGTTTCCAATCCTGAAGCGTGACGCCCCAGCGTGTGGTCTTGACGATTTTGTCCTCGGTTTCTTCGAGTATCTTCTCTTCATAGCGCGGCGAATTGTCGCAGGAGAAGCGGGCGACGCGGTCTATGCCGAAAAATTCGGCGAAATGGACGTCCTCCGGCATGCCTTCGCGGCGCCAGCGTTCGATGGTGGCCGTCCACGGCTCGTCAATGATGGGGATGCGGTCGGCGTCCCGGTGCGCGAACATGCGTGCGAAACGTTCCTTGGAGGTCATGGCATTCATGCGGGGTTCTCCTGTGGCAGAGTTTTGAGTGCGCGATAATCGGTTTTGCCCGTGCCGAGAACGGGAATGGCTTCAACCCGGACGACGGCGCGGATGTTGTGCAGCGAGGAGAGGCCGGCGTCGCGAATGGTCTGGTTGGCTTCGTCCCGCGAAATGTCGCGGACGGCATAGAGCGTGATTTCGGGCGCGTCCTCGTCCGGGGATTCGACGGCCAGCGCCGGGCCGGAATCGGCTTGCGTGCCGAAACGTTCGGCGAGGACTTCCTCGATGGCGGGCAGCGAGATCATTTCGCCGCCCAGCTTGACGAAGCGTTTGAGGCGGCCTTGGAAGAAGAGCGTGCCGGTTTCGTCGGCCAGGATGCGGTCGCCGGTTCGATACCAGGTTTTGCCGTCGTGTTCGGCGAAGGGCGAGGGTCCGTCGTGGCGCAGGTATCCTTCGAAGATGCTGGGGCCGCGCACGAGCAGCATGCCGGTTTCGCCGGGCGCGCACGGGGCGCCGGTTTCCTCGTTGACGATGGCGTATTCGAGCGAATCCATGATGCGGCCGATGGAGCGGGGAACGGGGCGATCGGGGCGGTTGACGGAAACAACGGGCGAGCATTCGGTAATGCCGTATCCTTCCAGGACCGTCAGGTTCGGGCAGAGCTTTTGCAGGCCTTCGTACACGTGCGCCGGGCATTTTTCGGCGCCGGTCACCGCGAAGCGCAGCGTGGCCAGGTCGTCGGGCGCGGCGCCCTTGAGGATGCCGTTCAGGAATGTGGGCGTGCCAAGCATGATGGTGGCTTTGTAGCGATGAACGATACGGGCCAGCATGGCGCCTTCGGCGGGATTGGGATGGAAGACGGTGCGCAATCCGACAAGCAGCGGCAGAATGGCGGTCATGCTCAATCCGAACGAATGGAAGGGGGGCAGAAAGCCGAGGACGACGTCGCCCGGATTCAGGGCGTTGATGGCCAGCACATCGCGCGCGTTGGCCAGCAGGTTGCCATGGGTGAGCGGCACGGCTTTGGGCAGGCTTTCGGAGCCGCTGGTGAAGAGGACGACAGCCGTTCTGCCCACGGGAATGTCGCGCAGCGCGCGCCAGGAAAGGAAGCTGCCGAGCTTGGCGCGCAATTTGCGGAACAGGGAAACGCCGCCGGCCAGGTCTTCGAGGCAGGCGAAAGCCTGTTCGGCCTTGCCGAAGCGAACGCCTTGCGCGGCGAGCTTTTCGACCAGTTTGCGCGAGGTGAGGACGCGCTGGATGTCGAGCAGGGTTGTCATGTGGTTGATCTGGCGTTCGCCGACAGTCCAGTTGACCATGACAGGCGTTTTGCCGGCGAACAGGACGGCCAGCCAGACGAGACCGGCGGCGGGCGCGGCGGGCAGCATGATGCCGACATAATCGCCGGGCATGGCGGCGATAAGCGGGCGCAGCACGAAAAGGCCCGTGATCAGATCGCGATAGGTGCGGACGCTGCCGGCGGAATCGGCCACGATAACGGCGTCCGGATGGGCGGCGGCAGCGCGCAGGAAGGCGTCGGTCAGAGTGGCGGCGTCGGGAATGCGCAGCGGCGCGGGCGGGCGCGGCGCCTTGGCGAACCAGCGGTCGGGCGCGGGCGACAGACGGTCGGCCTGCCCTGCCAGCCCCTGGCCGGCGGCGGCTTCGAACACGTCCGCGACGGTTTCGAGCATATCGGGGTTCGAGACGGAAAACCCGAATTCCTTTTCGATCCAGATGCACAGATCGAGCCGGGACAGCGAATCCAGCCCGAGATCGTTGGCCAGCGACTGGTCGGACCGAACATCCTGTTTGCCGGTGAGATCGGCGATTTTTTCGAGGACCAGCGCCTTGACGCCCGGCGCGACGGAATCCGGGGCGGAGGCCGTCGCGCGCGCGCCCGGTTCCGGCATGATGCGGACGCCGCCCTTTTCCCAGCGCACGTAGGGAACAAAGGTGTTGGGAGGGGCGTTGTCGTTGAAGAAAGATTCGATGAAAGGGTTGATGACGCGTCGGCCCTGATGTTTCGGGAAGTCGTCGGGTTCCCAGAGGACAATATCCACGGGTCGGCGCGGGGCGAAGAAGAGGGCGTTGCCCAGTACCGTTTTAACGATGCGTTTCGCCACTGTTCGGGGCGGCGGCGGATCGCCGCCGTTGCCGCCGCGCGAAAATACGCTGCCCCACAGGCCGCGCGTGCGGATCAGCACGACGCGGGCCTCGGGCGCCGCCTGCAACAGCTTCTCGACGCCGCTGTTGCCGCCAAGCCGTTCTTCGCGGTCGCGCATGATGCGGCCGCCGGGATACACGAGCAGGTTCTGGCCGGAAGCCAGCAGCCGCCCGCATTCCTCGATACTGCGCCGCGCGCCGTCGCGCGCGGCCGAGCCGTACCGGGCCACATCCGGCAGCCGCACGACCCCGAACCAGTCCGCCCAGCGCCGGACAAACGGGCGCGACACCTGGTCTTCGTCGCCGAGCGCGCGCAGCCGGAAGCGGGGCCAGAGCCGGCTGTACAGGATAACGGGATCAATCATGGCCGGGTGCGTGGCCAGAAACAGAATGCCCGCCCCGGCCTTGGACGGCTTGATGCTGTCCAGGCCTTCGACCCGGACCTTGTAGCGCAGAGCGAGAATCCATTGTCCGATCAGACAGGCAAGTTTGCGCATGAAGATTCCTTGTTTACTGCTTACTGTTTACTGCTTACTGTTCACTGGCCACTGGTCATGTCACTGTTTACTGGACTCCGGTTCCCCTCTTCCCCTCCTCGCTCAGCGCCCAGCGCAAGCGGCCGTTCAGCCCGGCGGCGAAGACGGCGGTGAGCAAGCCCAGAATGCCGAGCGAGGTTGTGGGCAGGAACAAACGGTTTAGCACATACAGCAGGCCGGCGCCAAGCGTCATGCCGGCGAAAACGGCGAAATTGGCGGCGGCAATGACACGGCCTTTGTGATTGGCTTCCGGGCGGATCTGGATGAAGCTTTCGAGCGGGACAAGGATGGCGCCGCCCGCCACGCCGGCCAGGGCGACGAGCAGGGGAACGGCAACACGGACGGTTTCGCTGGGCAGCGCATAGGGCGTTATGCCCACGAGCACGAGCAGACCGGCCATGCACCCGTAGGCCGGGATCAGCGCGCGGAAGAATTTCGGCCCTTTCGCGACAATGTTGCTGAGCAATCCGCCCAGCGCGACTCCCACAAGAAATACGATCTTCATGCCTGCCGTCAGGCGGGCGGGCATGGCGAACTGGGTTTCGCCAAGGTTGATCATCAGCAAGGTCATGACGGTGGCCAGGGACCAGATGAAGATGTTGCCGCACACGCAGACGGCCAGCAGCGGATCGCGCCCGATGCGGACGGCTTCGCGCACGGATTCGACCGGCCCTTTCCAGGGAAACGGCGCGTTCATGGGCTTGGGACGGATGCGCGGCGCGCCGAAGGCGATCAGGAATCCGACCGCGGCCGCGATCAGCACCAGCGTTCCGACAAGAAAGACGCCCTGTTCCATGCCCCGCCAGGAAGGCTGGTGCAGGTCCATCAGCATGCCGGCCAGCGCCATGCCGAGCAGAATGGCCGTGGTGGAAAGAATGCGCACGGCAGTGTTGGCCGTGTGAACCTTGTCGGGCGGGTAGAGTTCGGGAATCGAGCCGTTCATGGACGGGCTGAAGACGGCCGACTGCGCGCCCATAAGGCCGATCATGGTCAGGACCAGCCACCAGTTTCCGAACCAGACGCCCAGCGCGCCGGCAAGCATGGCCAGCAATTCCACCGCTTTGGCCGCGACAATGATATGGCCCTTGGCGAAACGGTCGGCCAGCCAGCCGCCGGGCGCGGCGCCCAGCATGTAGCAGAAGGTGAACAGGGCGGCGGCGGTGGCCTGTATGGCGACGTTGTCTTGCCGGACCGCAATGAACAAAGCGGCTTCCTTGTAGAAGTTGTCGTTGAACAGGCCCATGAAGTAGCTAACGGCTATGGCCGCGAAACGGCGGGTGGGGCGCGGGGTGCGCGCGGCGGGCGGCGGACTGTCCGTCAAGGCTGGCGGGGGCGCGGTCATGCTCGTATTTCGTCCTCTCCGCATGGCTTGCTGGAGGCTATCGGCCATTCGCATTTCGTATTATTTCCGCGGTCGGCGTTTCCAGCGCCAGTCCACGCCTTTCTTGTCAAGATACCGTTCGAACTCTTCGGCGGAAGTGAACCGGGCGCGGTAGGGCGAGCCCGTGCCGAGCGTTTCGCACTCGTGCTCGTCGCCCTCGCCATGGTCGCGGCAAATTTGCGGGCGCTGCCCGTAGATGGCGCAGCGTCCGTCCGGCGCAATGGCCCGGCACGGAGCCAGGAACTCGACGAACCATTTGCCGTCGGGATCAATGAAGACGCATACGTTTTCGTGCAGAAGGAACCAGCGCACGTAGTCGTACTCCCGTTTCGTGCGCGGCCGGTCCCATTCCAGGGCGATATAGCGGCAGCATTGCGCATTGCACGCCTGACAGGCATGGGCCAGGCTTGCGAAGGTCGGGGGTGCGGGTGCGGACTTAGACGCAGGCATGGGGCAGGCTCCGTTGGCTGGCTGGGTTGGGCGCGGCTTCGCCGGACCGGCGTGGCGCGACGACAGGCGGACAGGCGCCCGCGATGGCGCGTCGGATTTCGTCGAGTCCCGTTCCGCGCGCGGCGGACGCCAGCAAGGCGTCGGGCCAGCGTTGGCGGATGGTGTCGCGTCGGTCCGGCGAAAGCGTATCGCATTTGTTGAAAACCAGCAGGCGCTTCACGCGATCGGCGCCGATCTCGCGCAGCGTGTTATGGACCACGCGCAAGTGATCGTTCAGCCGCGCATGGCCTGCGTCGGCGACAATGAGCAGCAGCTCGGATTCGGCGGCTACGTCGAGCGTGGATCGGAACGAGGCGACCAGTCCGTGCGGCAGGCGGCGAATGAAGCCGACCGTATCGGTGAGCAGCGCGGCGTGGCCGCCGCCCAGATCGAGGCGCCGGGTTTTCGTGTCCAGCGTGGCGAAGAGAAGATCGTCCACATAGGCGGCGGAATCCGTAAGCGCGTTCAGCAAGGTGGATTTGCCGGCGTTCGTGTAGCCGACCAGACTGACCAGCGGCCAGGGGCGGCGCATGCGCGTGCGCTGCCGCCGCGCCTGGACTCGTTCCAGTTTCCTCTTAAGTTCGCGAATCCGGCGGCGCATCGGTTCGTTGCGCAAACGCAACGGGCTCTCGCCGGGCCCGCGCATGCCGATGCCGCCTTGGAAGCGCTGCTGGGCTTCCGATACCGGGATGCGCGAAACCAAATACTGCCGCTGCGCCAGCTCGACCTGAATCTGCGCTTCGGCCGAGCGCGCGCGGCGCGCGAAAATCTGCAAGATCAGTTCCGTGCGATCAATGACCCGGATGCCGAGCGCGCGGTCCAGATTGTTGACCTGAATCGCATTGAGTTCGTTGTCGAAAATCACCACGTTGGCCTGGCCTTGACGGCAGGCCAATTGCAGATCGGCCAGCTTGCCGGTTCCGATCAGGAATCCGGCCGTCGGTTTCATGCGGCGCTGCGTGACGCTGCCCGCCACCGCCACACCGGCCGTATTCGCGAGCCGCTCGAGTTCGGCCAGGGAATCTTCCGCCTCGGCCGGATCGAATCGGCCCAGCGCCACCTGGGCCAGCAGCGCGCGCTCGCCGGACGATGCGCTTTCCTCGGTTGTCCAAAGCTGTTTCATTTGACCATGCGCGAATCCGAAGCGCGAAAGACGCGGCGCCGGAGTTCCTTGAGCGTTTTCACATCCGGTTCCTTCTGCGCTTCGCGGAAACGGGCGTAGACGGTTTCGTTGTTCAGGGCGCCGCAACGGCGCCCGTTGCGCCAGCGACCGCGCGGATAGCGATAGAGCCAGCAGCGGTCGCCCACATTGAGCAGACACGCATGACAGGCCCGTACCGGTTTAACGCTGGCGCGCATAGGCTGGCACCAAAACAAGCGGATTTTTCCGCTTGGAAACAATGAAAGAAAGGGCTTTTGTCCACTACTTCGCGACATTTGTCAAGTTCGGGCAAGCAGCGCGGCGACGGCTTCGACAACTTGCTCGGGCGCGATATTGCGCAAGGCGAGTTCCGCGGCATCGGAGCGGCGGGCGATATCGCGGTCGCCTGCGGCAAGACCGGGCGCGACGAGGAGATGGCTCGGGCCCAGAGGGCCGGTCTTGTTGGGATCGGTCAGACCGTAGACGGCGACGACCGGCGCGCCGACGGCGGCCGCCAGATGCATGCCGCCGCTGTCGTTGGCAACGACGGCCCGGCAAAGCGACAGAGCGGCGGCCAATTGCGGAAGCGACGTGCGGCCGCCCAGATCGAGGGCGGCCGGACCAATGCCGTCCGCCACCCGGCGGCACAGTTCGGCTTCGGCCGGCGCGCCCAGCACAAGCAAGCGCGCACGACGCGACGAGGCCAGCGCGCGGCCGACAGCGATGAAATGCTCCGGCGGCCAGCGTTTGGACGGCCCGCGCGCAGCGCCCGGAATCAGGCCGATTCGTTCCTCGCCTTCCGCTTGACCGAGCCGATCCCGCATTTCGCTCGCCGCCCGTTCGTCCGGAAACAGATAAGGCGGGGGCGGAAGCGCGTCGGGCACGGGCAGCCCGAGCAGGGAGAACGCTTCCGTCCACTGGTGCCGGCCCCGACGCGCGGACGAAACCGGCACGACCCGATGGAGCATCCAGGCGCGGCCATGGTGGCCGCGAAACCCGATGCGTTCGGGAATGCCGGCCAGAAAAGGAATGAGCGCGGCACGAAACGAGTTGGGCATCACAAAGGCCTGCGCGCAGCGCCGCTCGCGCAGGACGGCGCGCGCAGCCAGCGTGCCGCGAAAGGTCGGATCGTAGGCGAGAACCCGGTCCGTGTCCCTGTTCATCGCCCACAGCTCGCATAACCGCCTCTTGCTCAGCAAGATCAGAGCTGCCTCGGGATGCGCCTTTCGGAAGAGGCGTATGGCCGGCATGCACATGACGGCATCGCCGAGCCAGTTCGGCGCGCAAATCAGAACGGAATGGTCGGCAGGAGTGGTCATGGCTAGCGGAAGCAAATACGCGAGATGCACTGCTGAAAACTTTCGGCGCCGCTGAGAATGTCTATGTCCACGCGAAGATAGTAGACGGGCACGTCGCAGCGCTCCAGCTTCGGGAAGCGCACGGCGTCCTTCTCGGTGGTAATGACGGCATCGGCGCCCTGTTTCCGGCTTTCGTTGACAATGTCAATGATTTCCTGCTGGCCATAGCGGTGATGGTCGGCGAAACGGCAGCGTTGCAGGATGTGCGCGCCAAGCCTTTTCAATTCGTCCTCGAACCCGCCCGGCACGGCGATGCCGGATACGACCGTCACTTTTTTGCCGCGTATGGCCGCCAGTTCCATTCGATCGCCCCGGAACATGTCCTGGAAGTAGCGGGGGCAATGCTGGCATTCGATGATTTCCGCGCGCGGGTTGAGCTGCTCGAGCCGTTGCCGCAACGCGGCATCGCCGACCCGATCCGATTTCGTGATGAAAATGAAATCCGCCCGGCGAATGCTCCCGATCGGTTCCCGCAAAACGCCGCGCGGCAGCACATGTCCGTTGCTGAACGGATTGGTCCGGTCCACGAGCACGATTTCTACGCGATGCTTCAGGGCCATATACTGAAAGCCGTCGTCCAGGATCAGCGTGTCGCACCGCAGCTTGTTGATGGCGTAGCGCCCGCTCTTGATGCGGTTCTTGTCCACCAGAACGCATACGTCGGGCAGGTTGGAGGCGAGCATGTAGGGCTCGTCTCCGCTCATTTCCGAATCGAGCAGCAGCTTGGAGCCGTCGGAAACGACGCGAGGCGGCTGACGAGCCTCGCGGAAGGTCAGCCGCCCGACAAGCCGCTGCAGGTAGGGCGGTTCCTTCTTCTTGTAGCCGCGGCTGAGAATCGCGACCTTGCGGCCTTCCTTTTGCAGCTCGCGTGCGAACACTTCGACGACAGGCGTCTTGCCCGTGCCGCCCACGGTCAGGTTGCCCACGCTGATGACCTGGCAGCCCAGCGTGTGATGGCGAAATATGCCTTTCGCATACAGGAACAGGCGAAGCTGAACAACGCCGCGGTAGAGGTGGGACATCTGCTTCAGAAAGAACAGGAACAGCTTCGCGCGCCGGCCCAGCTCCTTTTCCGGCCCGCTCCGCTGAATGAAGGCGACGAAAAAGGTCTCTATTTTCTCGGAAAAAATCCGTTTCATTTAACTGTAGACGTTTTCGACTTTGGAACGGATGTCGCGGAACCCGATGTCTACCGAATAGATTTGCTTGTAGTAGCGAGCGGCTTCCTCGCGTTTCTCGAGCAGTTCGTGGATTTCGCCCAGTTCGTACAGGATGTTTTTCTTGGTCGCGTCCATGCCTTCGATTTCGGCGGCGGCCTGGTTCAACTGGTCTATGGCCAGATCGTACTGCTTTTTGCGGCGGAAACAGATGGCCATGTAATACAGCGACTTCTGGCGGTGCTGCGGGCTTCGCTGCGAGCGCTGGAATTCCTGGATGGCCTCGTCAAGATAATCGTTTTCGAAGAGGGCAAAGCCCCATTCGTAGCGGAGCTTGAGGTCGTTGGGATAGCGTTGAACGCGTTCCTGAAGGTTTTCGAAGGCGTACACCGTTCTTTCCCCGGCTTTCTGTTGCGCCCCCTGTTCGTCGCCGCTTTCCTTGAGTCGGGCGATTTCATGGTCGAACTGCTGCAAAGTGGCCGAACTGAGCGCCTGATCCAGCTCGGGATCGCCCGGACTGACCGTCAAGGCCTTTTGCAGGGTGGCGATTCCCTGGGCGAAATCCTTGTTGCCGATATGCAGGCGCGCCAGGGCGCGGTAATAGTTGATGTTGCCGGGTTCGGCCTCGATTTTGGCCTGGGTTTCGGCGATGAGCGCTTCGGTATCGCGATCCGACTTGACCGCCTTGGCCTGTTTCTCCAACATGACGGCCTCTTGCGAGTCCTTCATCATTTCACGGAAGGACTGGCCTTTATCGGACGCTTCTTGCCAGCCGTCCTTGGTCATGCTGTCCAGCGCCATGGCGTCCTTGACGGCTTTAAGGATTTCCGGGTCTTTCGGGCACAGCGCGCCCAGGCGCTCGTAAAGCGAGCGGGCTTCCTTGGTACGCTTGGTTTCCAGATAGAGCCGCCCCAAAAACCTCAGGAGCGCAACGTTGTCGGGAAAATGTTCGCGGCCGATTTCAAGCGCCTGGATCGCCACCTCCGGCAACTCGAGGTTTTCCGCGCTTTGGGCGAAGAGAACGATCGTCTTCAGATCGAGCGGATCGCGGTTGAGCATGGTGTCGGTCAGCAGGAAAGTTTTGGCGCTTTTGCCCGAGCTCAAATAGAGCGAAGCCAGAACGTAGGAGGGCAGGTTCTTTAGGGTGACCAGCATGCCGCCCACCTTGCCGCCCCCCTGTTTCTTCCTGTGCTGGAGGCGTGCCGCCCACAGAAACTTGCGCGCTTTCAGGAAGGCGGGCTCGGCCTTGAGGCAGGTGGAAAAGAGCGAGATGGCATATTCGGCATGTCCCCGCTCCAGGGTGCCGAGCGCCTTGTTGAACATTTCCAGCGCCTTGGGCGATACAGTATCCACGGCTTCTTCCGTCATAAGCGCAAACCCTCTCGTTGGCGTTTGGAACATTGAAACGAGGGCATTAATGCACAAAGGCATAGCGGCGTCAAGTCGCATTCGCGGCCGATCGCAACGAAATTGCCATTGCTTTTCGCCGGGAACGGCGCTAGACGTGTTCGCCCATGAAAACGAGCGGTGTTCAACGGCCCGTGGTTCGTCGTGCGCTCGCGCGCGCGCTTGGAGCCGTCTGGCTGGCGGCGGGATGCGCCGCCGCCGCGCCGGACGTGCCCTTGTCGGCGCTGGCTTCGCGACACCGGCTCAAGCTGACGGTCGCGGACGGAGGCGCGGGAATCGCGCTGACGGGAGAGAACATCCTGCTGGCGCTGAAAGCCGACAGCCGCGAAGCCATGTTCAACGGTGTGCGGGTCTGGCTGCACAAGCCGGTCCTGAAACATCGGCGCCGATGGCTCGTGTCCCATGCGGATGCCGACACAGTCATTAATCCGCTTTTCTCGGTCCGCAAAGCCCGGCCGCCGGCCGATTCCATGAACGTCATGCTCGACCCCGGCCATGGCGGAACGGATAGCGGCGCGATCGGCCTGTCCGGCAGCGAAGAAAAGACGTGGACGCTGGACATTGCCCGGCGGACCCGCCTCCGTCTGGAACGGGCCGGCGCGACCGTGCGCGCGACACGCGAGACGGATGTCGCCGTCGGGCTGCGCAAACGGGCGGCGCTGGCCAAGGAGTGGGGCGCGGACGTGTTTGTCAGCATTCATCTCAATGCGGCGACCAATCCCAAGGCGCAAGGCGTGGAAACCTATGTGCTGACGCCGGCCGGTCTGCCTTCGACGGCGAACGCGGCCACGGATCCCGCCGCCTATTCCGGGCATCGGCACGGGGCGGCCAACATGCGGCTGGCCTACAAAGCCCATCATCGCATGCTGGACCGAACCGGCGCGCCGGATCGCGGCTTGCGCCATGCCCGTTTCGAGGTTCTCAAGCATGCGCCATGTCCGGCAATTCTGGTGGAAGCCGGCTTTCTTTCCCATCGCGAGGAAGAGAAGAAACTGCTGGACGAAGCCTATCGCGACCGCATCGCCGACGCATTGGCGGAGGGTGTTATGGCCTATTTCGGGCGGCCTCTGCCGCCGGCCAGCGCGAGCACGAGCATGAGCGGGAGGCCGATGCCGCGCACGAGCAACGGGCTCCAGAAACTGTTGACCGCAAAGCCGAGCATGGCCCCGAACGCGCCAAGCGCGATCCCGCGCTCGACAGGGTCGTGCGCTTGCGAAAAGGATTTCAGGGCGCCGATCATGGCTTGGATCAGCAAGGCGACCAAGCAGAGCGCGCCGGGCAATCCAATCGTCGAGCCGACCACGAGATACAGGTTTTGCGAATCCGGTTCGGCCGGTTCGGCCTTGTCCGGCAGGCTGCCGAACCACAGTCCGATATTGCGCTGGTAGTTGCCCAGCCCCACGCCCCGCCACGGTTGATCGCCGATCATGAACAGCGCCGCCTGCCATTCGGCATAGCGTTCGTGCATCATGGATTCGTCGTCCGGCTCGCACAGCATGACGGAACGATGCAGAATTTCGGCATTGTCGCGCGGGAGCAAGGGGCGCACCGCTCCGGCCGCCAGCAGGGCGACCGCCAGCAAAACCAGAAACGTGCGCGTTCCGCGTGTCAGCGCCAGGGCGGCGAACGCCAGGGCGATGGCCAGAAAGCTGCCGCCGGCCAGCAAAACGCTTGCCCCCGCGACAATCAGCAGGCCGTATCCGGCCCGGCGCAGGCGATGCGGATCGTACAGCAGCAATCCGAAGGCCAGCGGCAGCATCATCGCCAGATAGCCGCCGAACACGTTCCGGTTCCCGAAGGTGGCCCGCACGCCGAAATCGGGGACGGACGGCGTCCAGTAATGAACAAGGCCCAATCCGACGACCGCCGCCGCCATGCCAAGCAGGAGCCAGGCGATGCGGCGGCGCGGAACCAACAGGCCGCATACGCCGGAAAACAGGACAAACGCCATTAGCAGATATTCGATCCATTGAAAGAGATCCTTGGCGGCGAGCAGCCGGTCGCCCGCGCGCGGCACGGACAGGGCGGCGGCCGCGACAAGCAGCGCATGGAGCAAGGGCGGACTGATCGCGCGCCATCGCGCGCGCCAGAGCGAACCGGCCGGTTCGGACTCGGCTGCCGGCCGTTCGCCGAAACAATAGACCAGCCAGGCGGCGAATGCCAGCCACACGAGCGGATCCGCAACGGACAGCGTCGCGCGGTCCAGAATGCGGATGCCGTACTGGGTCGGCGCTACAACGGCAATGGCGACGGTTCCCCAGACGGCAACGCGACGCGCAATGGCAGGCACGGTTTTCACGAAGCGCTCCTCCGCCGCCAGCCGCTCCCGCCCGCCGCCGGCAATCGCTGTTTCCGATTCTCTTTCATCCTGTTTCCCCGCTTGCGGAACCCGGTTGCCGTACCGCCCCGCGCGTTTCCCCGCCGCCGGATTCGGCCGAAAGCCGCCTCAGGCCTGACCGGACCGGCGCGCGGCCTTGCGCGGACAGGCGCGGCCGGTTGCCGCCTTCTTCCGCGAGGTCGTCGGCAGGAACGGCTTGACGAATGCGTCGTAGAAATTGTAGCCGTCAACGAAATCGTCGCGCTGATCGCGCTCGGTCTTGCCGAGAATGCCGGCTTCCACCAAATGGAACACGATCGTTCCGAAGTCTTCGGTACGCGCAATGCCCCATGAATCGAGCACGGTGCGCGCCATCGGCCCGTACTCCTGCACCGCATAGGCGCGAATGCCCTCGAGCAGTTCCTGTCCCGTCACATGCCTGTGTTCGCCTTGGACGGGCTTCTTCAGCATGCGCGAAGTGAAATCCAGCGCTTCACGCACGAAAAAATAGGCGTCGGCATCGAAATGCGGATCCTTTTCGCGTATGCGCCCCACGATGTCGGCAAACATTCCCTCCTGCATGCGAGTTTCTCCTTCCCATAGAGGTTATTCCGCCTCCAGCCCCTGACGAATGCGGTCGGCAAAACTCGCCATTTCTTCCGGCTGTTCGTATTGGCGCGGCGTCCAGTTGAAGGAATGGCCGTCGGAAGCGAAGCGCGGTATGACGTGAAAATGAACGTGCGGCACGATCTGCCCGGCGGATTCGCCGTTGGCCTGCGCGATATTGACGCCGCTGGCGCCCAGCCCGGCGAACTGCGCGCGGGCAATGCGCTGGACGACAACGATCAGCTCGCGCAACAGATCGGGCGGCGTCGTCGTGATCGGATCGTGATGGGCCTTGGGAATCACCAGCGTATGCCCCTTGACGACCGGACCTATATCCATGAAGGCCAGCGTGCGGGCGTCCTCGTACACGCGAGTGGACGGCAGCTCGCCGGCGACAATTTTGCAGAAAACGCAATCCTTGTTCATACGCCACTCCTTGTTTTGCTGTTGCGTTCCGTCTAGCAATAGGGTATAAGTTGAGAAAAGTAAACAGCGAAAAACGATCAAGGAGCGGATCATGAGGACGAATACGGCCAGACTGTGGATCGTGGCGCTTTCGATGTCGGCCCTGCTGTCGGGCGGCGCGACGGCCGGACCCGTGGGCCTGTCGCTCAAAGCGAATACACTCGGAGTCGGCGCCGACCTTACCGTGAACATGGGCAAATGGTTGAACGCGCGAGCCGGAATCAATTACGGGCAATTCGATTTCGCGTTTTCCATGGACGAAGCGGATGTCATAGGCGAACTGCGCTGGCGCACGATCCCGGTTCTGCTGGACTGGCATCCGACCGGAAAACAATTCCGTTTCTCGCTGGGCGGCATGTTCAACGGCAACCGAATCGGCGTGTCGGCCGACCCCTACGAACCGATAAAATTTCAGGGAACGAACTATTCGATCGACGGGCTGGACGGCAGCATCGAATTCGATCGGTTTTCGCCCTATCTCGGCATCGGCTACGGCAATGCGACCGGCGACGGCCGCTTCCACTTCGCTTGCGATATCGGCATCATGTATCACGGCAAGCCGATCGTCCGCGCCACCGTGCAATCCAGCTTGCCGCCCGCTCTCCAGGAACAATTGGACCGCGATTTCGAACGAGAACTGGACGAATTCCGCGACAGCATCTCCGACTGGCGTTATTATCCGCTCGTTTCCATCGGTTTTTCGTTCTCGTTCTAAAACAAATCCGCATCTGGACGGCATTCCGGAAACAGCGGCGCTGATTGCCGAACGAAGCCGAACGGTTGGGCTATGTCCCGGAAGAACCGCGATTTTCCGACCTGCCGTCCTTCATTCCGCGCTCCTTCAGGTTTCCTTCGTGCTTGGGCATTTCGTCATTCGGATTTCTCTTCCGGTTATCCCCCAAGAAATCCGGCAACGGCTTCGAGCATCTCTACCGAGAGCCGTTCGAAGAAATCGCTGCCGAACTGCAAGGTGAACGCCAGCATGCCAATCCCGGCCAGCAGCCGGAACGGCAGGGCCAGGAACAGGATGTTGAAATCAGGCGCCAGCCGCCCGATCAGTCCGAACGAGGCGTTCACGATCAGCGCTGCGCCCATCACCGGCAGCGCCAGCGTCAAGCCCAGCGTAAACAGACGCGAACCGAGTCCGACAATCGCCGCCGCGGCGGCGGTCTGGCCTGGATCGGGCAGGCGCGGACCGGCCTGAAAGCTCAGCGCCAGAATGCGCAACAGCGCCAGATGCCCGTCGAACAGCAGGAACAGGAGAATAAAGATCGTTTGCAGCAGTTGCGTTGTAAGAGGATTCGACGCGCCACCGATCGGGTCCACGCTGCGCGCCATCATAAGCGCGCTGGCCCGGCCCACATTCGCGCCGGCGAAGTCCAGGACGGCCACGAAAATGTTGCAGATCAGCGCCGTGCCGACCCCCAGAAACAGCTCGGCCCCCATCGCGTAGGCCAGCGTGCCGAAATCGTTCATGCCGCGCGCGGCCGTCATCCAGCTTTCCGGCAACGTAGGCAGAATCGCCACCGCCATGGCCAGCGCGAACGCCACGCGCATGCGCGGCGACAACCGCGCTCCTCCGTAGAACGGAGTCAGTGCCACAATCCCCATGATGCGCGCGATCACCAGCAAAAGCACCTGCGGAAGATGGCCTAGAGAAAGGGTCATGTCTTCGTTCGTTGTTCTTCGTTCGTTGTTCGTTGTTGGGCGGTTGCGCTCGCAGCTTTCTATGCCGACTGACCTTATTGACCGTATTGACCCTATGGACGGCGCGGGCAACATAACCGCTTGTTCTCACTCGTTACGCGCGCAGAAAGCAGTCGCGATGCCATAGAGGGGATGAAGAGAGGGATGAGGGCGGAAACCTGAAACCTGAAGAGAGGGATGCTTGCCCGCCGGCTTGTCCTGAGTCGCTGTTGCGCAGAAGGGAGCGCTCGGGCGGAGGCGGGAGGGCGGAAACCTGAAACCTGAAGGAGCGTGGAAGGCAAGCCCCGCTCCGTGTCACCCCGTCACCGGGCAAGCCACGCCGGAGGCTTCCCCCATCCTTGTCTCGATCATCGTCCCGATCGCTGTCGCCGACGATCAAGACAAGGATCGTGACAACGATGAAGACCGACGAAGATCGCGACAAGGATGAAGCCGACCCACCCCCCTTCCGGCATCATCTTTGGCCGAACGCTTCGTTCAATCTTCTCCCGGAATTGTCAAACTTCGGGAGTCCCCCGGCAGAGCCGGGGGCTTACCCTGTTCTGTTAGACGGCATCCGAAAAGAGTCTGCCTGCACAGGTTGTCATCCCGCGCGTCCCGCCGTAGTTTGTTGTTCACGAAGGCGGAAGCCTGCGAGGGATCTCGGCGGAACGCCGCTACACAAAGGGGTTTCGCGAAGCGAGATTCCTCGCAAGCTCGGAATGACAAACATACCCGACCCTTTTCGGATGTCGTCTAGTTAATGACGTTGTGCGCGGCGAAAAAAAGGCGACAGGCTGCAGCATAGCGCTTGCTAATTGGCGCGGGATCGGGCAGGTTCCACCCATAATGCACGGGCACGGAGTGAGCCTTGACGGCCTGTGGAGCAACAACCACGAAGAGCGCGAAGAGCACGAAGATTTTGGCCCGCGAATGGACGCGAATGAAGAAGATTTAACCACGGAAAACGCGGAATACACGGAAGAAGATTAGGGCGAAAGATTACGGCGAAAGATTAGGGGTCGGGCATGCCACGCCGTAGGCTTTGCGAAGGCGGGCGGGTGGTGAAAAAAGAAAGTTTAACCACGGAGCGCACGGAGAACACGGAGGGCTATCAGGCGGACATACTAGGCCTGGAATAAGCGAGGGTTTCGTCGCGAGAGTGCGCAAACGTCTGCGGATGGGGTGCTTGAGACGGGGCGCGCGATTCTCGCATATTGAAATATGGGTGAAATGCGCGCCCCGCCTCAAGTGCCGCAGGCGTTGGCGTTGGCGTGCTCGTAGCAGAAAAACTCGCTTATTTTAGGACTAGGAACCAAGAACGAAGAACAACGAACACCCATCCGTTCGCCCATCCTCATTCATCACTCATCATTCCGCACTCATCATTCTCTTCCCCGGTCGGCTACGCGATGGCGAAGAAATGCGGGGGATGGTCCGATTCGTCTTCCTGCAGCCGCCTTTCTTCCTGCTCCTGGCGGAGGGCTTCCGATTTTTCGGCGAGCGCTTCGGCTTCGATTTGGCTGGCGCGCGCGGCGATGGCGGCGTCTTCCGGCGAGGGATCGGCGGGAGCCAGCGCGGCCGCCCGCATGCGTCGGGCCTGCACGATCTTGCCGTCCGGATCGCCTGCGGGCGCATGAATGGATATGTCGGCCGAGCCGCCTATGGCATAGGCCCGCCCGTCGGGCCCGATCTGGTATTCGTAGGTGACATTGGTCGCCCCGGCGGCGGCATGCGCCTGTTCGTGAGCGCGCACATGCGCATCGCGCTGCCGCAATTCCTCCACCTGTCTCTGCTCGCCCTCGCTCAACTCCCCTGCGCGAGGCTCGTCTTCCGCGCCGGCCGCCTCGCGACGGACGGATTCCTCCATCCGGCAACGCGAACAGACGCCGCAATAGCAAGTGCGCAAGGCAACGGAATCCTCCGCATCGCCCCGCACCGCGCGCGAACTCTCCAGCTCGGCCTGGCCCGTTTCGCGGCCCGATGGCGCATAGGTGTCTTCCGCGACTTGGCCTTGCGCATCCGGCTCTCCATACGCCCTGCCATCCGAATCCGGCATCGCGCGTCCGCGCAACGCTTCCGAAGCCCCGTAATACTCTTCGAGCCCTACAGGGACGCTTGTCGCCAGTTCCGATACCTGCATATCGCACACCTCCAAAACCCTTATCGGCGTTTCCGGGGATTTCTTAAGCGGAATTTCGGGTGCGATCAACTGCTTAAGGCGGGCTTCGCCCGCAACCCAATTTGTTGTTCTACGGACGATGTCGCTCACAGAAAGTTGGCGGGGGGATTGGCGGGTTCGGCCAGATAATTGAACAGCGCGTTGTAATGGTCGTAGCGCATGTAGGAGGTTTTGCCTGCGCAGATGCCGCCGCAGGCGCGGCTGGCGATCTTCTCGAGCACGGCCCGCTTGGCCTTGCGCGCGGCCACGGTCATTTCATGGCAAATGTCCGGATGCACGACATAGACGATGCCGCAATAGACTTTTGGGGAAAGGCGGCGGGGCGGGCAGGCGAAGGACGACGTTTTTTGCGGCCACACAGCGGCCGCAAAGAGGAGTGTAAAAAAACGGGCCTCCCGCCTTTCACTCATCATTCCGCATTCATCATTCTCTTCATCCCCGCACGGCGGCGAACAGGCTGTACATTTCCTCGAAATAGCTGGACATGGTCTGGATCATCCAGGGCAGGGCGAATCCGATGACGATAGCGGAGATAACAAGCTTGGGAACAAAAGTAAGGCTCATGTCCTTGATGGACGTGACCGTCTGGATAATGTTGATCAGCACGCCCACCACGATAGCCGTGATCAGCACCGGCGCCATCATCACGCCGGCCACAAAAATCGCCCGATAAGCCATATCCAATGCCATTTGCGTGGTCATAGGGGTTCGTCGTTCCTTGTTCGTCGTTACTTGTTCGTCGTTCCTTGTTCTTCGTTCGTCGTTCTTTGTTCGCCGTTGTTCTGTTGGACCCGGTGACCCGATGGCCCGGTGACCCGCAGACTGATCTGATCACTGGTTACTGGTCACTATCTTCCCTCCTGGGCCCGATCCGCGCGTCAAGTCACGAAGCTGGAGACCAGACCGCGCACGAGCAGGGTCCAGCCGTCGGCCAGCACAAAAAAGAAAATCTTAATCGGCACGGAAATCATCATGGGCGGCAGCATCATCATGCCAAGCGACATAAGGCTGGATGCGATGACGAGGTCAATCACCAGAAACGGCAGATAGATGAGAAAGCCCATCTGGAAAGCGGTTTTAAGCTCGCTAAGCATGAAAGCGGGAATCAGCACATCGAGCGTGATCTCGTCCATGCTGTTCGGCGTGGGCTTGTTGGCCAGATCGAGAAAGAGGATCAGTTCCTTCTCGCCCGTCTGCGAGGCCATGAACTGGCGCAGCGGGGCCATGCCCCGGCTCCAGGCGTCGGTTTGGGAGATACGCTCTTCCATATAGGGCTGGATGGCGTCCTCGTGGACCGTGCGAAAGACCGGCGCCATGATGAAGAAGGTGAGAAACAGGGAGAGGGCGGCCAGTATCTGGCCGGGCGGACTCTGCTGCGTGCCGAGAGCCTGGCGCATGAACCCGAAGACAATCAGCAGCCGCGTAAAGGAGGTCATCATGATCACCGCCGACGGGGCAAGCGAGAGGGCGGTAAAGATGAGCAACAACTGGATGGCGCGCGAGGTTTGCGCAGGCGAATCGCCTTCGTCGAACTGAATGCGCACGCCGGCGGGCGCCGGACCCGGCGCGGCGGCAGGCGCCTGCGCCCGCGCAAACCCGGCACAGCCCAGCGCCATCGCGCAGACCAGAAACAGAATCATGCCGCCTTTCCTTCGCATACGCGCGAAGATAGCAGACAGGATGCCATGGGAAGGGGGAAGAGAATGATGAAGGCGGAATGATGAATGATGAGGGCGGAAACCTGAAACCTGAAGAGAAGAAGGCGATCCGTCATCGGGCATGCCACGCCGACTTGTCCTGAATCGCGTTAGCGAAGAAGGGCTTGTCCGCCGTAGCTGTTCTTGCGGAGGCGGAAGGCTTTGCGAAGGCGGGCAGGCCACGCCGTAGGCTTTGCGAAGGCGGGTCAACAAGTCACCGAGTCACCGAGTCGTGGCCGCAAAGGAGATGGTAAAAAGAGCGGCGAAGACGGACGATCAGGCGGAAGTTGCCGGCGAGTCGGCGGGCGGTTCGTCGGGTGGGTCGAAGGTGGCGATGGAGACGACGCCGTCGCGGCCGGAACACAGCAGGGCGCGCCGATTGCCCACGGCGACCAGCAGCAATCGGCGCCGATGATCGAGCGAGAGGCTGCCGATCAGGCTCATGTCGTCGTCTTCCTTGCGACCGGGAAAGGCCCCGCGCACGCGACGGCGCAACACGATGTTGACCGCCACCAGCAGACCCAACACCAGCATGGCGGCGAATAAGGAACGCCAGGGACTGAGCTCGGATTGACGACCGAGCTTGGGAAGATCGTCTTCCGTTGACCCGGACTCGGGTTTCGTTCCGCTTTTCCGAAACAAACCGCTGACATCGCGCGGCGCGACAGGTTCGGACACTGCGGTGACATCCGTCGGCTCCGGCACGGCGGTATCGGACTTGGCCATGGACGCCAGCGGACTTTCGCCCCCGTTATGCCGGGTCGGCATGCCCGACTCGTCGCCACGTACGCGCCCGTGCGCGCACCCCAGGAAGATCGCCGGGAAAACAAACAAAAACGCTTTGGTTTTGACGTTTCGTATCATGGCAGGCAAACGGTAGCAATCGGGATGCCACGGGAAGGGGGGAAGAGAATGATGAAGGCGGAATGATGAATGATGAGGAAAGGGAAAGGAAGAATGGTTGAGGGGGGTAAGAGAGGGATGAGGGAGGAAACCTGAAACCTGCTTGTCCCGCCGCAGCTGTTCTTTCGAAGGCGGGCATGCCACGCCGGCTTGTCCGCCGTCTTGTCCGCCGTAGCCGCGAAGCGCGAAGGCGGAAGCCGCGAAGGCGGGTCGGCGGGTGGCTGAAGACGACATTTTTTTGCGGCCACGCAGTGGCCGCAAAGAGGAGTGTAAAAGGCGGCGGGTGCGCCAGCGCGGCAAAGGCATGCGTTTGGCCCACCGCTTTTTCATCACTCATCATTCCGCATTCATCATTAAAATAGGCCCCCTGCCGCCTTGCGCGGCAGGAGCCGGAGATGGAAAAGTGCGCCCTTCCACTCCTGTCTCCCGTTCCCGCGTGCCCGCCTTCGCAAAGCCTTCCCCCTTTACCCTTCGCGGCTTCCGCCTTATAGCAAGGTCGCGGGGGACGGCGTCAGAATGCGAATTGCTGGCTTGCGTTCGGGCGGGCATGTCCGCTAGAGTGGCTTTTATTGATGAATAAGCAAAAGAACCAGGCAAGCGGTCGACAGCAGGGCGAGTTTCTGGCGTTTCAGGTACGGTTCCAGAAGCTGTTCGCGTCCATGCCGGCGGCGGTTTTCTCCCGGCACGGGCGAGTGACGCATCTTAATGCGGCGGCCGAACGCGTGCTGGGGCTGACGCTGGATGCGGTGCGCGACCGGACACTGTCGGCGGCAGGGTTCAAGGTTACGGACGAAAACGGGATGGCGCTCCCCGCGCGCGGGTTGCCGTGGCAGCGCGCGCGCCAGGAACAGACCGCGCGTGCGGAAGACGTGATCGGCCTGATCCGGCCGGACGGCGAACGGCGCTGGCTGCAATGCGCGTGCGCGCCGTTCCGCGAAGACGCGCGCGGGCGAACGCAATCGGTCGTCGCGATTCTGTCGGATTTGACTCGGTTCGCCCGGCTGCGCAGTCAATCGCTGCAGGCGCAAAAGATGGAAGCGATCGGCGCGCTGACGGGCGGGATTGCGCACGATTTCAACAACATTCTTTCCTCGATCCGTTCCGCCGCGCAGCTTTCGCTGCTGGATGCCGGCTTGTCGGTGGCGGTACGCGAAGCGATTTTCGATATCGAAGCCGAAACCATTCGCGGCGCGGAACTGGTCAAGCAGCTTCTTCTGTTCAGCAGGCCGGCGGAAACAAGGCGAAAAAGCACGGCCTTGAATGAGGCCGTCCGGCGACTGCGCCATTTGTTGCGCCGCACGTTTCCGAAGACCATCCGCATCGAAACGCATCTGCCGCCGCACCCGATTCGGGTCCAGATCGGGCCCACGCAGTTGGAACAGCTTGTGCTGAACCTGTGCCTGAACGCGCGCGACGCGATGCCCGCAGGCGGGGAACTGGTTCTTCGGGCGAGCCTGGTTCCCGCTGCGGATCTGGGCGAAACGGAGCCGCGCGCGGCCCGCAAAACCTATGCGCGCCTGGACATATCGGATACGGGCGTGGGCATTCCGCCGGAAACGCTTCCGAAAGTGTTCGACCCGTTCTTCACCTCGAAGGAAGATCATGGCGGCACAGGCCTTGGCCTGGCGATCGTGGATCGGATCGTGCGGCAGGCGGGCGGCAAGATTCAGGCCGAAAGCGCACCCGGCAAGGGCACAACCATGACCGTGCATCTGCCGGCCCGCAGAACCCGGGCGGACGCCAAACCCGGCGCGCCTGCGCGGACCGAGCCGATGGTGGCCGGATACGAAACCGTGCTCCTGGCGGACGACGAGCCGGTCACCCTTAAATCCACCGCCCGCTTCCTGGAACGATACGGCTACCGGACCCTGACAGCGGGCGACGGCCACGAGGCGCTCGACCTGTTCCGCCGGCATCGCCAAGACATCCGCCTGACGCTGATGGATTACGAGATGCCCGACATGACCGGCGCCGACTGCCTCGCGGCCATCCGTCAGGAAAAACCGTCCATGAAAGCCGTGCTGCTTAGCGGACACCCGCCTTCGGAACGTGGCGCCGCCGCCACAAACGCCGACGCGTTTCTCCAAAAACCGTTCGATTTCCAGCGGCTGCTGACGATCATACGGCAGGTTCTGGACGGCTGACGGAGGGGCGACTACAGCCAGTGCAGGAGCGTGGACTGGTTCATGATGCCGGCCGTGACTTGCATGGCGGCTTCATAGGCCAGTTGCGACTGGGACAGGCGCGTGATCGCCAAGGCGATATCCACGGATTCCTCCTGTTCCAGGGCTTTTTGGACATTGGCCTGATGCTGGCCCAGCATTTCGACGCTCAACTGGATTCTTTGGCGGCGCGCGCCATTGGCGCCCAGCAAGTTCACGACATGGTCCAGACTCTCGTTCATGTCGGCCAGCGCGGTCGGATCGAGCGTGGTTTGGCCGGCCAGCAGCCGATCCCGCATGCGGATCAGATTGTCGAACAGGTCGAGGGCGCCCGTCTGGAATACGGCGTTGGGGCTCACGGCATCGGCGCCCGGCACATTGGCCTCGATATAGACGCCACGACTGACTTCCACAAAGCGGATATCGGCATTCCCGACGTAGCTCACGGCCGAAATCAGGCCTTCCGCATCCGTCGTTGTCACGAACGGGGTCGCGAGCGTTTCCGTGCCGCCAAACAGATAGCGGCCGCCAATGCTGGTGTTGGCCAAATCGAGCAGGGCGCCTAGCAGTTCGTCCACTTCTTTGCCTATGGTCTCCAGATCGGCCGGCGTTTGCGCGCTATTGCCGCCCATGACGGCCAACTCCGACCCGCGTTGAAACAGATTCAACATTTGCTGAAACACATTGTCGGCCACCAGCAGATCGCGATCCACCCGTTCGGCATTCAGCGCGTACTGGTCCATGCCGCTCAAATCCTTGCGCAGCCGCTGGATCACTTCGTACGAGCCGGGCCCGTCGGAAGGCACGGAAATTTTGCGGCCACTGGCAATTTGTTCCTGCAGCTTGCGCAGGGAAAGCTGGTTGGACGCAATGTTCGTCCGCAACATCCGATAGGTCATTTCGTCGGTAATTCGCATGGCATGCACTCCTTCGGTTCGCGTTCGCAGAGAGATGGAGAACCGATTCCCTTTAGCAAGGGCCGTGCCGCAGGGAGGGGGAAGAGAATGATGAAGGCGGAATGATGAATGATGAAGAAAGGGAAAGGAAGAATGGTTGAGGGTTGAAGCACGAATGAAGAAGATTAAACCACGGAGGGCATTTCCGTAGTCGTCGCCGTAGTCGTCCACCGAATCCTTTTGTTTTTTGCCGCAGCAATGCGGGATTAAGGCGCTAAAGCGACTCAGGACAACAAGCATCCCTCTCTTCCCCCCATCAACCATCAACCATTAACCATTCTTCCTCCCCTGCGGCATGTCGCTTGCTAACAGAACATCGCATCCTGCGGAAAGAAAGCGCGAAAGGAGGCGCATCATGGTCAAGAATCTCAAAATCGCGATCCAATGCTGCGAATGCCATCGGGTTAAGGACGGAGCGGTCTGGCACGAGGAGCCGCACCGCGACGACGTCGCCTATTCGCACGGCTACTGTCCCACCTGCATGCGCAACGCGCTGATACGGTTCGGGTTGGAATCCAACATGGTCAACCAGGCGCTGGCGATGGCGCAATAGGGCGCGCAGCCGGACAAATCGTCAGGGCGGGCCGATATCCGCAACCGGAAAGAATTGAACAGAAGGGAACGAAGAAGGGCGGGCACACTTCGTTTCCTTCGTGATCTTGCCGTAGAACCCGAAGACGCGGGAACAAGTCGATAATCAAGGGCCGGGGGAACATGGAAGCACAGAGCCAGAATCGTTTTGCGCGGGCGGATTTCATCATCGCGGCGGCGCTGACTTCGATCTTGGCGGTGCTGATCATTCCCATCCACCCGCGTCTGCTGGACCTGATGCTGGTGCTAAGCATCGCCGTGGGCGTGCTGATTCTGATTCTGACGACACAGATCAGCAATCCGTTGCAGTTGTCGTCGTTTCCGTCGCTTCTTCTGTTGCTTACGCTGTTCCGGCTGGCGCTGAACGTGGCGACCACGCGCCAGATCCTGCTGCGCGCCTTTGCGGGAAACGTGATTCAGGCGTTCGGCCAGTTCGTGGTGGGCGGCAACTATGTGGTGGGCATTGTCGTCTTCCTGATTCTGGTGGTGATCAACTTCATGGTGATCACCAAAGGCGCGGGCCGGATCGCGGAGGTGACGGCACGGTTCACGCTGGACTCTATGCCCGGCAAGCAGATGAGCATTGACGCGGACTTGAGCTCGGGCCTGATTGACGAGGCCACGGCGCTGGCGCGGCGCGAAGCGTTGCGGCGCGAGTCGGACTTTTACGGAGCGATGGACGGCGCCAGCAAGTTCGTGCGCGGCGATGCGATCGCGGGGCTGATCATTACGCTCATCAACATTGCGGGCGGATTCGCGGTGGGCATGCTCCAGCGCGGCATGCCTGCGCATCACGCGTTGCGCACCTATACGCTGCTGACGGTCGGCGACGGGCTGGTGGCGCAAATCCCGGCGCTGGTCATTTCGACGGCGGCCGGCATGATGGTGACGCGCGCGGCGTCGGACGACACGCTGGGCAAGGACATTGCCGGCCAACTGCTGAAGCGGGCGAAGCCGCTAACGACCACCGGCCTCATATTGGCGGCCATTTCACTGGTGCCGGGCTTGCCGTTCCTGCCGTTCGTGGCGCTGGGCGGCACATTGACGGCGTTGGGTCTGGCGCGCAAGGCGGCGCCGGCGGAAGCGGAGGAAAAGCCGGAAGGAAAAACCGATGCCAGCGGCAAGGCGCTCGAGTCGGGCTCGGCACGCGGCGCATTGCCGGCTGCGGGCTCCGACAAGCAGCCGCCCCCGGTTTCGCCCATGGATCTGGAGATCGGGTTCGGGTTGGTGCCGCTGGTGGATCCGGCGCAGGGCGGACAGTTGATCGAACGCATCCGACTGATCCGCAACCAAATCGCCGAGGAACTCGGTTTCGTGCTGCCGCCGGTCAATGTGAAAGACAATATCCAATTGAAGAACACGGAATATTGCATCAAAGTGCGGGGTATCGAATTGGCGCGCGGCACGGTTCAGCCCGGCCGACTGATGGCCATCAACCCCGGCGGCGGCGCGCCGCTCGAGGGCTACAAGCCGGTGCGCGAACCGGCCTTCGGGTTCGAAGCCTATTGGATACCGAAAATCGCCCGCGAAAACGCCGAGTCCGCCGGCATGACCGTCGTGGACGATGCCAGCGTGATCACCACGCATCTGGCCGAGGAATCGAAACGGCATGCGGCCGACATCCTGACACGCCAGGACGTGAGCGACATGGTCGGCCGCCTCAAGCAAACCCATCCGTCGGTCGTCGAGGAGCTGCTGCCGAACAAAATGACGATCGGCAAAGTGCATCGGGTGCTGCAAAGCCTGTTGCGGGAACGGGTCTCGATCCGCGATCTGCCCGCAGTTCTGGAGACGCTGGCCGACCAGGCCGACCTTACGCGCGATGTCGGGCTGCTGACGGAACATTGCCGCCGCACGCTGGGCGCGTCCATTTGCCACGGCCGCCTGACCCCCGACGGAACCTTGCAGGCGATCGGGCTGCACCCGGACCTCGAACAGATGATCCGCCAGCACACCAAACGCGACGGCGCCGAAATCGGTCTGCTCGTCATGCCGCCAGCCCTGGCGCACGAGGTTCTGGTCCACATCCGCAAGGCGGTGGAAACCGCGCGCGCCAAAGGCGGCGACCCGGTTCTGCTCTGCTCGCCGCTGATCCGGCCTCAGGTGCGAAGGCTCACCGAGCACGAGTTCCGGGACATGCCCGTGATCTCCTTCGCCGAAACGCCCGACAATGTCAAAATAGACATTCTGGGCATGGCCGTCGCGCCCGCCGCCGGCAAAGCCGAAGAGATGGCGGCGTAGAGACGAGAGCGATCAGGGGCCAGGGACCAATCTGCGGGTCATCGAGTCATCGGGTCACAATAAGAACGACAAAGCGACTCGGTGACTTGGTGACACGGTGATTCGGCCTTCTTCCCTTCAGGTTTCAGGTTTCCGCCCTCATCCCTCTCTTCCCCCCCTCCCCTCATCATTCATCATTCCGCATTCATCATTCTCTTCTCTGGCATCGGCCCTGCTAACGTGCGTGCGAGGGATCGTTTCATGGCCGGGAGAGGCACAGGGGAAAGGCAACGATGAAGATTCGCAGCTACAAGGGTACGAGCCTGGAGAAGCTACACGAGGCGATCGCCCGCGACTTGGGTCCGCAAGCGATGATCGTGCATCGCGGTCAGGCCGGATTGAGCCGGTTTCTGGGCAAGCCGAGACACGAGCTGATTGCCGTGGCCGACGACGGGTCGGCGGACGCGCATTTGATCTCGCATGCGTCCGGGGCGCCGGAATGGAAGAAACTGCTGACGGTTCAAGACCGCAAGTTCGAGGCGCTGGAAGCCGCGCTGGAGAGAGTGGGTCGCGATGTGGAACGGCTGACGGCCTGCGGCGCGGGACGATCCGACGCGGCGATCGCAACGGCAGGCGCAAACCTGCCGGAACCGATGCGGTCGTGGGATGCGCGTTTTCTGGAAAAGGTGCGCGGTCAGATTCCCGGTCTGTTCGCCGCCGAGCCGCCGCCCGATCTGGCGGAAGAGCTGGGCGAATTCTTTCCGGTCCAGGAATCGTTTCGGGTGGGCGCGGACGGGCGCCGCCCGCGTATCGTGGCGCTGGTCGGCCCGACCGGCAGCGGCAAGACGACCACGCTGTCGAAGCTGGCGGCCAAATGGAGCCTCGAGGACCATCTGAACGTGGGTGTGATCACGGCCGACACCTACCGGATCGCGGCGGTGGATCAGATTCGCGAATACGCGACGCTGCTCGGCCTGGAAATGAAGGTGGTCTTCTCGGCCGGCGAAGCGCGCCAAGCGGTGGAATCGTTTCGCGACAAGGACGTCATCCTGGCGGATACGCCCGGCCGCAATTTTTTCGATCCGGTGGCCATGCGCGGCCTGAAAGGCATACTGCAAGCGATGAGCCCGCTGCGCACGCTCTTGCTGACGCCGGCCACGCTCGAGCGGCAAACGCTCCGCGCGGTGATTCGCCAGCACGCCCTTCTGGCGCCGGACGCGCTGGTGGTGACCAAAACAGACGAAACGCGCTCCTACGACGCGTTTACCGTTCTGGCCGGCGAGACGGACTGTCCGGTCGCCTTTCTGACCAATGGCCAGCGGGTGCCGGAAGACATTCTGCCGGCCACGCGCAAGGCCATCGCCGAACTTGTGCTGTACGGCATGCGGGAAGAAAGGGCGGCGGCATGACGGAAGGCGAAGATCAGGCGGCCGGCCTGCGGCGCGCAAACGATTCGCAAACGGCCTTGCTGCCGCGCGGATTGCGCATTGTCGCGGTCAGCAGCGGCAAAGGCGGAGTCGGAAAGACGATGACGTCGATCGGACTGGCCTTTTCGCTGGCGCGCGCGCAACGCCGGACCTTGCTGATTGACGGAGACGTGGGCATGGCCAACGTGGACATTCAACTGGGCATTGATCCGGAAACGACGTTGCAGGACGTGGTCTTCGGCAATCGAACGCTGGCCGAGGCGATCGTGACCGTGGAACCGGGGTTGGACGTGCTGCCGTCGCCCTGCGGCGCGCCGGAGATGGCGGATCTGGGTCGCGCGCGCCAGCGCCAGTTCGTGGATCAGCTTACGGCGTTTGCGGGCGGCTACGATTTTCTGATCATTGATGTCGGCGCCGGCATTGGCCAGAACGTGCTGTCGTTTCTGGCGACAGCGCCGGAAACGCTCGTGGTTGTCGCCAACGAGCCCACTTCGATCATGGACGCCTATGCCGTGGTCAAGGCGCTGCGCCGCCTGCCCGAGCCGCCGCACATCTCGCTGGTGGTCAACATGGTGCGCGATCTTGCCGAGGGCGATGCGCTGGCGGGGCGATTGAACGGGATCGTGAAACGTTTCCTCGGCGTCGAACTGCCGCTGGCCGGCACAATTGTCTTCGACGAACAGGCGCGGGCCGCCATCCGCGCGCGAAAACCGGTCATGAACTATGCGCCGCGCTCGCCGTCCGCGCTATGTCTGGCGGAGCTGGGCCGTTCCGTGGCGCACCGCAAGCCGGGCGCCGCGCGCCCGCCGCGCGCCGACGCGGGTCTGTTCGAAAGCTTGGCCGACATGAAACTGGCCTCGTTCAAAAAGACGGACGCGCCCGCAGCGCCGCCGGCGGCCGGCGGCAATGCCGCTACGCAGCCTGAAACACCGTCGCAAACGGAGCGCGAACAGCCATGAGCAAGATTCTGGGCCAACTGGCGGTGGCGATTGGCGGGCTGTTGTTCATTGCGGCCATGACCACCGGTCTGGTCCGCGGCGTACCGTTGAGCACAACGTTGTTCCGCGCGCTGATCGTCTTCTGCCTTTCCTCCGTGGGCATGGCGCTCTTTTTCCGGTTCTTCTCGAAAGTGCTGTTCCAGTTCGCCGCCGAACAGATCATGCGCAACCGCGCCGCCAAGGGAACGCGACCGGGCGCGCCCGGCCCGGCGCTGCCGAAAGCCGAGGAAGGAAAATCTGAATGAGCCCGGAATCTTCCACGTCTCCCATGCCGGCCCTGTGGCAAGCCTACTGGCGCGACCGCGATTCCGCGCAGGCGCTGGAACGGCTGGTCGAAGCCTGGATGCCGCTGGCGCAACGGGTCATGGAACGGTTCGCCATCCGGCTGCCCGCTCATGTGCAGCGCGACGATTTGTTCCAATGCGCCGTGCTGGGCCTGTGCCAGGCCGTCGAATCGTTCGATCCGAACAGGAACGGGGCCGCCTTCGAACCGTTCGCCACCCATCGCATTCGCGGGGCCATGCTCGACGAGCTGCGCCAGAACGACCGGCTCACCCGCCATGCGCGCGTCCAGCTTCGCGCCGTGGAGAAAACGGCCGAACGCTGGATGCAAGACCATGGCCGCCCGCCGTCGGAATCGGAACTGGCCCGGGCCGCCAACATGACGACCGAAACGCTGAGCGATTTGCTCGGCCACGCCCAGCCCTGGCTGTCGCTGGATCAGGCGCACACCGGCGCGCCCGACGGCCGGTTCGCGCGACTGCAAGACGTCTTGCGCGACGAAAGCGCCCCCACCCCCGACGAACAGGCCGCGCAACAGGAATTGCTGGCCGCCTTCCGCGCCTGCTTCCGACAACTGGACGAGCGCGAACAGAAAATCCTCTACCTCTACTATTTCGAGGAATTGCGCTTGAGCGAAATCGCGGAATTGTATAGCTTGACCGAAGCGCGCATCAGCCAGATCCAATCCATGGCCATCCTGAAACTGCGCGCCATGATGCAGCGAAGAGAATGATGAATGCGGAATGATGAATGATGAGGGAAGGGAAGAAGTGAGTGGTAACCAGTGATCAGTGATCCGTGATCAGTTTGTCACTCGCGGGTCGCCGAGGCAAGGCGGGCATGGGCCGATCCGTCCGACTTGTTTGACTTGTCTGACCTGTCCGACTGTTTCGCTTCCGTCATGGGGAGAAAAGAGGGGAATCGCCCGGCTACGGGGGCGCAAACCGGCGCGAAGCGCGAAGGCGGGTCACCAAGTCACCAGCGGCAGGGCCGCTGCCGCCGGATGAAACGAGAACCACGAAGAGCGCGAAGAACCAGGAACGAAGCCGCGCCCTCGTTGAACGAGGAGGAGGCCATGAACGAATCGCTGGACGCATTGGGGCCGGCAGCCTCGGAAAACGTGTATCGGGTCAATCCGATGGATCGCGACTCGGGCGGCAAAGGGCAAGCGCCGTTCGATTCGTTCACGAACACGGAGGAAGAGGAAGAGAGCGCCCGCAAGCGGCAGGAGCAGCAGGAGCGGCAGGAGCGGCAGCGCGAAGCCGAGCGGCTGGCGCAGGTCGCGGAGGATCGGCTGATCCTGAGCGGGCAGGCGCTGACGAGCGCGCGCGGCGTTCAGGCCGAGCCCGCGCCGAACGAGGCGCAGGCGCGCGCAGCGGAAGACGCCGCGCATCCCCCGCACCCCCCCCGCCTGCATTTGCAAGCGTAAGCATGTCTGCGCAAGACGCAATTTCTTCGAGCGACGAGCAACGGAATAGGTTATGGCGGGCTAACGCCCGCAACCCAATTTTATTGTCACCATGAAGGGCATGAAGAGCGTGAAGGAAGCCGAACGAAAAAAATCATATCTTCATGTCCTTCATGCTCTTCATGGTGCGCATTCCGAAAGATACACGCAAAAGCGCGTATCTTTTTGAAAAAGTCTCTAAAGGCTCTCTCATAGAAACGTCTCGCTTCATGAACGACACTGCGACATCCCATTGCGCCGCCGCCGGTTCCGAGGTTCTGTTCGCGCGCAATCTGGCGGCGCTGGCCGAACGGTATCCGGCCTTGCGCAAGCGAGCGCTTTCCTGCGCCGAACGCGACCGAATCGAGGTTCTGTCCACGCCGCAAGGGTTGGCCTATGCCATACGCGTGGACGACGGCTTGAGGCTGCTGAACGATCCGGCCGGCGATACGGCGCGGCTGCTGCGCAGCTTGGAGGCCGAGTCGGCGGCGCTGGCCAATCTGCAAAAACCGGTCTGGCTGGCAGGACTGTCCCCGGGCGACGAGGCGCTGCACCTGTTCGAATATTGCGAACGCCAACCGCAGCCGCATCCGGAACAGCCGTTGCACGTATGCGCGCAGTCCCTGCCGGTTCTGATCGGGTTTCTGAAAGCGTTCGACGCCCGAGCGCTGCTCACGGCCAAGCGTGTGCGCCTTTTTCTGGCGGACGAGACGGATGCCGAGATCGCCTGGCTGGAACGGCGCCCCGATTTCCCGCATCAGTTCACGATCGTGAGCGGTCTGCCCGAGGCGGACGTCAACGCGCAAACGACGCCGTTACGCGCGCTGGCCGCGCGCCGCGACCGTCAGGGCATGAACGATTGGCAGGAAAACGCGGAGTGGTACCGAAACCTGGACGACCGGCGGCTGGCCGCCATCCTGGCGGGCGCCGGCGAAGAAGCGCCGCGCCTGCTCATGCCGACCGCCGCCTGCTCGACCGTCACCCAGCACGCCGCGCGGTCGCTGCAAATCGCCATGACGGAACTGGGCTGGGAGGTGCGCCACCTGAATCCGGACTGGATGATTACCCCGCATTGGCTGATTGGCGAAATCCGCCGCTTCAAGCCGCACGCGCTGCTGTTCATTGATCATTTGCGCACGGAAGCCTTGCGCGTATATCCGCCCGACCTGCTGTTCGTGACCTGGGTGCAAGACGCCATGCCGGCGATCAACAGCCCGAGCGCGGCAACGGTTTGGAACGACATGGCTCGGCCGCGGCGGCGCGACTTGCTGGTCGGCTACACGGACCAGCTTCGTCCGTTCGGCTACCTGCCGGAGCGGCGGCTGCCCTTGCCCATGATCGTGGATCGCGCAACCTTCGCCGGACGCGAAGCGGATGGCGCCGAACCGGGCCCGTTCGCCTGCGATGTCTGTTTCGCGTCGAACTGCGGCCGCCCGCCCGCCGCCGAACTGGAGCGCAGCATCGGGCCTTCGCTGGCCAAGATCGCGCAGGACAGCGCCGCGCGGACCGGTTCGCCGTCGCCGCTGTCGGACGCCGACGCGACGGGGCTGGCCCGCATGCTGCACGATCATCTTTGGGCGCGCTATCGCGCCGGACGCACATTCATAACATATGCCGCGCTGGACAGCGAGCTGGCCGAAGCGTCGGCGCCGTTCACGCGCCTGCGCCATTCGCTCGACCCCGAAGGCCGGCATGCGCTGACCGAATTTCTGTTCTGGTCCCTGAACGACCCGATCTATCGGCATACCGTTCTCGAATGGCTCGACGAACTGGGCGCGGACATGCGGCTGTACGGCGACGGCTGGGCGCAGCATCCGCGGTTCCGGCGTTACGCGGCCGGCAAGCTGGCGCATGGCGAGGAGCTGGCGCAAGCCTATCGCGCGGCTCGTTTCAGCCTGCATCTGAACGCGGCCGAGGGCGGGCATCAGCGTATCGCCGAAATCCTGGCGTCGGGCGGGCGCGTGCTAACGCGCTACGATGCGAGCCGCATGGCGAACGCAAGCCCGGAATTGCAGCGCGGCTGGCGCTGGCTGGCACAACGCCTGCGCACCGGCGGCGCGAGCGATGCCGAGGCGTTCCGGCTCGAGACGCTGGACGATTCGCCCGCCCGCATGGCGCTCGCCGACTGGCTCTTCCAGCAGGCGCTGGCGCTGACGGCAACCGAATCGGATCAGGCTCCCGACCGGCTGGCCGCGCGGCTGGCTCAACGCGTCGAACAAGGCCTGACCGCCAGGCTCGATGTACTGGCTGCCGATGGCGGGGCAACGCTTTTCAACGACAGAGACTCGTTGACCGCCGCCCTCGCCGCGCTATCCGGAACGCCCAGTTCGGGCGCCACGTCCCCTGCCGGTTTTGCCCACCATGCGGAAGCGGGTTTTTCCTGTTGTAACGCCAAAGGTTCCAGAGTAGTCTTTAGGCCGCGAGAATAAGAAGTATGAATGTTTTTTGCATAGGCGCGGGTATGGAACAAGCGCTCAGCATCGCAGAAGCGAAGCGGGCGGGGTTCCGGGTTGTCGCGGCGGACGGAAACCCCGATACACCCGGCCTTCGACTGGCGGACGAGGGGCTTGTCCTGGACATTGCCGACGAGGACGCGGTCATCCGAGCGGCCCGCAACTGTGCGCCCGCCTTTCTCGTTCCTGCGCCTATCGGTCGGCTGCTGACCACGGTGGGAGCGGTCAATGACGCCCTGGGACTCCCCGGCATCAGCAGAAAAGCGGCCGAGGCTTGCACCGACAAAACAATCTTCCACGCCATGACGACCGCCCATGGTTTGGCGCGGCCCCGTCAAACGGCGCTCGTGGCGAAGGATCGAACCGCCTGCAGAAAAGCGATCTTGGACTTTGGCCTTCCCTGCATTGTCAAGCCCCGGCACGGGTCCGGGAAAAGAGGGGTGACTGCGGTGCGTTGCAAAGAGGATATCGAGATCGCCGCGGATCAGATCCTGGAAACCGGGGGGTCGGGGGAAGACGCGCTGATCGAGGAACTTGTGGAGGGAGCAGAATACGGCGTGGACGCTGTTATGACGAACGGGCGTTTCATGCCGGTGGCGGTACGCGCAAAAATCCTTACGCCGCTCCCATTCCGCCAGGAAATCGAGTATTATGCGCCCGCGCCACTTTCGAAGCCATGCCTCGAAGCCTTGACAACGGCTACGGCACGGTGCGCAATGGCTTTGGGAATTGACCATTGCTTCATCAATGCCGATGTTATTTTGCGGCATGACGGCACTGCCGTGGTCGTCGAGATCGCGGGTCGGCCGGCCGGGCTCCTGATCATGCACAAGCTGATTCCCGTACTGACAGGAAGAAACATTCTCGGCGAAGTCATTGCCATGCTGGGCGGAGGCGCGCCCTTCCCGCCGGTCGGCGGGGCGCTGCGGCCAGCCGCATTGCGATTTCTCTCTTTGCCGCCCGGCATCCTGCAGCGTGTTCCAGAGCCAGCGGACGTACGCGCGCGAGAAGGCATCGTGGCGTATGCTTGCGATTTGGCAACGGGCGCGCGGATAGAACCCGTCACGTGCTGCGCCGACGTTCTGGCGCGCGGTCATGTCATCGCGACAGGAGGATCGGCGGAACAGGCGCGCGACAGGGCCGCCGCCATTCTGGATTTATTCACCGTCGCAACAAAGGAGCAGAAAGATGAACGATCAACACCGCGAACAACAAAACCGTAAAGCCTGGGGCAAAGAGATCGGCAAACACCGCTTGCTGTATCCCGACGAGCGTCTGGTCTGCTTTCTGGCCGCCAACTATCCCAACCGTGAAGAAAACGGACAGCGCAACGCTCTCGACATCGGCTTCGGATCGGGCCGGCACCTGCAATTGCTGATGGACTACGGATTTCAAGCCTACGGCGTGGACTATGCGAAGGAAACCGCCGCCGTGGCGCGCAACGTGCTGAAAGACAACCCGCTGCTGCGCGACCTGAAAGTCGCCGACATGAAAGACCGACCGTTTTCAGGCATTCAGTTTGATGTCGTTATTGCATGGGGCGTATGTTTCCTGCGCACACCAGAGGAAACGGCTTGCGATCTTGTTCATCTGCGAAACTCGATGAAAGCGGGCGGGCGGTTGATTGTAAACTTCAGAAACAAGGAGAGCTGGTTCTGCGGCAAGGGGAAACAAATCGGCCCGAACACGTTTCTGCTCGACGAATCCGCCGGCCCCTATCAAGACATGTGCTACACGTTTCTGGAGCGGGAGGCGGCACACGACATTTTAACGGCAGCGGGATTCGAGATCGATAATTGCGAGCGCTTGGACCTTTGGAAAAACCATGTTTCCGAACACCATAGCTGGTGGGTATTTTGGGCTCGCCGAACGTAGAACTGTGCCGCATCGGTCCGCCGAACAGAACGCAACGATGCGGCCACCAAGTCAGGCGTGGAGGACAAGGACCATGGCTTATTTTCGCATGGGCAAACGATGCGTCGGTGAAGCGGCGCCCGTTTATATCGTAGCCGAAATAGGCGCCAACCACAACGGCGACCCCGCTCTGGCGCGAGACATGGTGTCCGCCGCCGCCGCGACCGGGGCGGATGCGGTCAAGTTCCAAATGTACAGGACAAGCAGCCTGCTGGCGGACAGGGACCGCAAGATCGTTTGGGGCCCTCCAGGCAAGGAGCGTCGCGAGCCCATCGGCGCCATGTTCGATCGGCTTTCCCTGCCGCTTTCCGCCTATGCTCCGCTTTTTCGGCATGCGCGCTCTTTAGGCATTACGCCGTTCGCAACTCCGTTCAGTCCGTACGAAGCCCGGCGGCTTCTGCGTTTGGGCGTGCCCGGCTTCAAAATCGCATCTTCCGACGTCGCCTACGGCGATCTACTGCGCACGGCTGGCGGCTCGGGCAAACCCGTGCTGCTCTCCACAGGGAAATCTACTCTTGGCGAAATCGAGGAAGCCGTCGCCATGCTTCGGGCGGCCCATTGCCAAGACGTGGCGCTTCTCCATTGCTCTGCGCTGTATCCGGCGCCCGCGCCGGAAATCAACTTGCGCGCGATGGTTACGCTCGGCAGGCAGTTCCCCGATTGCGTTATCGGCTATTCGGACCACTCCATTGGCATTGCAGCCTGTCTTGGTGCGACTGCCTTAGGCGCCCGCATCATTGAAAAACACTTCACGCTCGACAAACGCATGGACGGCCCCGACCATTGGTTCAGCGCGGATCCGGCCGAAACGGCCCAGTTGGTCAGGGAAGTCCGCTTTCTGGAACAGGCGCTAGGCTCCACCCGCAAGGGCGTGTCCGACGAGGAAAAGAAGGAACGGAAGGTATCCACCCGTTCACTCGTTCTGAAAACCGCCTTGGAAGCGGGAACCGTTTTGCGACGGACCCATTTGAAAGCAGTACGGCCCGGTTGGGGTATTCATCCCGGGGACGTGGACAAAGTAGCGGGGCTTGCCCTCCGGAAAAGCTTGCCGGCAAACAGCGTGCTGACCTGGGAGCATTTGCGCGGATAACCCCGACCAAAGCAAACAGAAGACACCCCCCGACAAGGAGACCCCGTGGCAGTCAACCTGCACACGCATTCGCTTTTTTCCGTGGACGGCTGGCAAACGCCGGAGGCTTTGGCCGAACAGCAGGCGAGCAAGGGTGCGACCGTCCTTTCACTCACGGACCACAACACGACAGACGGATTGCCCCGTTGCCGACGCCAGGCCGAACGGCTGGGCATGCGATTTATTAACGGCATGGAAGCGGATGCATTCTGGCAAGGGGAATCGCTCCATTTTCTTGCCCTCGGTTTCGAACTTCCGCATGCGGGGCTAGAGGCCTTTTGCCGGAGCCAATGCGAGCAATACACGGCGAACTACGACCGAATCCACCCGCTGCTGGAATCGCGCTACGGCGTGAGCCGGGCAACCCTGATCGCCGGGCTAGCCACCCGTTATCCAACGCATCGCTTCCCGATGCTCAACCAGTGGTTCGTTCTGGACCACATGGAAAACAGCGAACGTTTCGCCGACAGAAACTCCGCCCGCGCGGCTATGAACAAACTGATCGCCGAAGCCGAACGGGGAATGGCTAAACCTTTCGACTGGGCTTCGTTTCACACCGTTCGCGATGTTGTACACGCAGCCGGCGGGATACTCCTGCTCGCTCACGTCGCCAGCTACAGACCCGGCGACTGGTCAGGCCAATCGTCCCTGATTGAATCTCTGCTGGATGCAGGTCTGGACGGATTCGAACTGTATCATCCGGCGAATACGCGAGAGCCGCACTTTCAAACGATGGTCTCGGCAGCCCGGCAATGGGGATGCGCGGTTAGCGGCGGAACCGACGATCACGGAGATTCCGAATATCGCCGGGCATCCGATCCTGTCGTCGCTCCCGAGTGGTTGGTCGAAACACTCGACAATGCTCTAGCCAACCAACGAGCTTTCACCAGACCGTCCAGCCCCCGTCCACAACCAGCGTGTGACCGTTGACAAAACTGGCCGCATCCGAAAGAAGGAAGGCGACGGGTCCTGCGATTTCCTCCGGGCGTCCGACCCGGCGCAAGGGCACACGTTGCGCGAGCCGGTCGGCAAACTCCTTGTGCGCCTGAACCTCGGGGGCGGGGAAGGGACCGGGCGCGATGGCGTTCACGCGAATGCCGCGTTCGGCCCAATGACAGGCTGCGTAGCGGGTGAACTGGATGACGCCCGCCTTGGCCGCGCCATAGGCGGGCGGATTGTGGAATTCCTCGCAATCCCGGTACAGGTCCGGCGGCGGCGAAACCAGCCCGTACATGGAGGCGATGTTCACGATGGAACCACCCGCCGTCATGCGCCGCGCCGCAGCCTGCGCGGCCAGCATGACCTGCGACAGGCAGGCGTCGAGCGCCGCGCGCACGCCGTCCGGCGAAAGAGCGCCCAGCGCTTCGTTCCCGCCTGCGGCGGCGTTATTGACCCAGCCGTCGAGCCGGCCGCCCTGCCCCGCCGCGAAATCGAGAAAGGCGGCCAGCGAATCGGCATCCGCCACATCCAGGACTTGAAACCGAACACAACCCGCGCCGCCTTGACGGGCCGCTTCCGCCGCCACAAGCGCCAGCGCCGATTCGGTCCGGCCGCCAATAGCGACATCGGCGCCCAGCGCGGCCAAGCCCAACGCCGTGGCCCGGCCCAGGTGCCCGCCCCCGCCGGTGATGCCCACCGTCGTGCCCGACAAATCCAATCCGTTCATTTTCATGCAGGCTCCGGGAGAATGTTTGGTGTTCGTTTTTCGTTGTTCTGGGTTCTGTTGACCTTCAGGTTTCAGGTTTCCGCCCTCATCCCTCTCTTCCTCCTTCATCCTGCCTCGACCGGTTTTTGTTGGATCTCGGCGTTGAGGGCAACAAGATCGGGTTGGGCATCGAGCGCGGCGACCATCTCGGGATACGAGATGGTTGGCCAGCGTTCGCCGAACAGCGCGAAGGCCTGATCGGCCATGCGAGCGTCGGCGAGCGTATCCACCGTCCAGCGCCAGGCCGGCCGCGCCGGCCAATCGGCTGGCGGTTGAAAAGGCCAACGCCGACCGCAGGCAACGAGCCAGGACGTCACATGCGCACGATGATGCGGCTCGGCGTCCGGGATGGCCGCTTCGGCTTCCAGCAATGCTTCGGCTCGCACAATTTCCGGCGCATAGCCGAGCGGCAAGGCGGCGTTCGTCCGATCTTCGGACAGGCAATCCGAAGATGCGGGCATTTGTTCGGTCTGCGCCAGCATGGCATCCACTACCGCACCATCCGCAAAGGGGTTGTCGGCCGTCGCGCGGACAATCCAAGTGGGGTTGCGCTCGCGCGCAATGGCGACAAACCGGGACAGCACATCCTCGACGGCGCCGCTACACACCCGCAGCCCGAGCGCGGCGCCCCACCCTGCCGTCACCTCGTCGTCCGCCCGGTCCGTTGTGGCCAGCCACCATTCGTCCACGCGCGCCGACCGGACAAGCCGTTGCGCCAGCACGGCCAGCAAAGGCCGCCCACCCAACGGGTATAGAATCTTGCCGGGCAACCGGCTCGATCCCATGCGCGCCTGTATGATTCCGATCGTTTTCATTGCGACCCGATGACAGGGTGACCCGGTGACCCGCAGGCAATCATTGCGGCGGCAGAGGCCTGCCGCCCTCCATTCTTCGCGACACCCGAATCGTCATTCGTCATTTGCCATTCGTCATTCCCATGCTCGGCCACTGCGACGGGTCGAGCCAGCGGTCGTCGGGCCAGGCCAGCGTTTCCGGGTCGGGCAGGCCCTGCCCGCGCCGCACCGATGTCAGAATGGCATCGAGCTGTTCTTTCGAGCAAACGCCGAGTACAATACGATCTGCGCCCGCCGTGCGCAAGGCGAAATGCAGGCAGGCGTCCAGCGGAGCGATGGCGGCCTGGCGGCAGGCGTCTCGGAAAGCGGTCAGCCTCGGGCGCAGGGCCGCGAAACTCGACGGCAGCCGTTCAGGCTCGGTCAGAAGCGCTCCTTGCAGGAAAACGGAGCGGGCATGCGTTTCCACGCCGCGCTGCCGCAGGGCGGCCAGGCGGCCATCGCGCAGGCGGCGCTGATCGGCCACGTTGAGCGGAAGCTGAACGATGCCGATTTCGTAACGGTCCATGACGGCATCGAGCTGGGCGGCGGTATACAGCGAGACGCCTATCTTTTGCACTGCGCCAGCGGCTTGCCATTCGCGCATGGCCGCGTAGAGCCGGTCTCCGCCCGGCACAAGCAGGTCGTCGGCATGATGCACCAGCAAGCCGTACACGGACGCACGACGCAGCCGCCGACGCGACTGCGCGAACGCGTCGGCAACAGCCTTAACGTCTTCAGCAGCAACTTTGGGCTTTTTGATCGCAAGCGTTTTTGTCACAACCTCACAGCCCTGTTGGGGCAAGCAGGCGCCGAGCACGGTTTCGGCTTCGCCGTAGGCGGGCGCGGTATCCACCAGGCGCAGGCCGGCATCGAAAGCGGCGGCAAGAATGGCCGCGACCTGCGGCACGGGAACACGACCGTCCGCATTGGACAGCCCGTAATCCATGCCGAACTGGGCGGAGCCCAGGCCGAGCCGGGCGACATCCGGCGCGTTCATGAGAGCAGCTCCCGCAAACAGGCCACGACCCGATCCTGCTGCTCTTCGGTCAATTCCGGGAACAGAGGCAGCGTAAGAGCATCGCGCCCGTAGCGCACGGCTTCCGGACAGGACCCGTCGTCGCGCGCGCGGTGCCAGTCAAGCGCAAAGACAGGACGATAGTGCAGGGTGGCGCCGATCCCGCGCGCGCGCAGGCCGGCCAACAGCGCGTCGCGCCGTTCGGCGCTGTCCGCGCCGCGCAGGCGAACCACATAGAGGTGCCAGGCCGACGTCCGATCGGCCCGCTGGACGAGCGGGGCAAGCGGCAGATCGGCCAAGGCGACATCGTAGCGTTCGGCCAGCGCGCGGCGGCGCGCCACGAAATCGTCGAGACGCGCCAGTTGACTGCGGCCCAGCGCAGCGTGGATGTCGGAAAGCCGATAGTTGAAGCCGAGCGCGATCTGGTCATAATCCCAGTCGCCTTCAGCCGCGCGGCCCATACAAGCCTGATCGCGCGTGATTCCGTGCGTGCGCAGCAGGGCCATGCGTTCGGCCAGTTCCGGATCGCGGGTCGTGGCCATGCCGCCTTCGCCGCAGGCGATGGATTTGACCGGATGAAAGCTGAACACGGCGATGGCGCTGTGTTCGCAGCCGCCAACCGGCCGGTCGCGATAGCTGCCGCCCAGAGCGTGCGCCGCGTCTTCGAGCAAATAAAACCCGTATTCGTCGGCCAGCGCCGCCAGCGCCGCCATGTCGCACGACTGGCCGGCCAAATGGACGGGCACGACTATCTTGGGCAAAGCGCCCGACTGCCGCGCCGCCCGCAGCTTCCGCTCCAACGCCCGAGGACAAAGCAGCCCGGTCTCGGGCTCGATATCCACAAAAGCCACCTTCGCGCCGCAATAAAGCGCGCCGTTGGCGCTGGCGGCAAACGTGACGGGCGACGTCCACAGCGTGTCGCCCGGGCCAAGCCCAAGCGCCAGGCAGGCCAGGTGCAAAGCGCTGGTGGCGGAATTCGTCGCCACTGCGTATGGCGCCTCGCATCGGTCGGCCAGCGCCTGCTCGAACGCAGGCGTTTCCCGACCCTGGGTCAGCCAGTCGGAACGCAAGACCCGCTCCACGGCCTCGATATCGCTTTCGGACACGCTATGCCGACCATAAGGGATGAGGCTGTTCGCATTCATTCCGTTCTTCCATCGTTCCGGGCGACGCTTACGGATCACAATTCACTCGCGCCATTTCCTTCCGGATTCTTGCGCCATCATTGTCATAAACCCGGCGACGGAGGCCCGTCGCCCTCCAGACGCCAGAACCGGCACTGGAGGGCGGCAGGCCCCTGCCGCCGGATGGCGAACCCGGCGACGGAGGCCCGTCGCCCTCCAAACGCCAGAACCGGCACTGGAGGCCGGCAGGCCCCTGCCGCCGGATGGCGAACCCGACGACGGAGGCCCGTCGCCCTCCAAACGCCAGAACCGGCGCTGGAGGGCGGCAGGCCCCTGCCGCCGGATGGTGAACCCGGCGACGGAGGCCCGTCGCCCTCCAATGCGCTACGATGCGCGCATATCCCGCATCAGGGCGCGTAGCTCTTCAACCGTCAGAAAGCGCTCGTTGCTGCCGCTGTTGTAGGAGAAGCCTTCGGGCACGCGACGGCCGGGCTTGCCGTTGCTTTCGCGAATGAACCGTTCCACGTCCCAACGCGGCCGTGCGGCAGGCAGAATCACGTAGTATTTGCCGAATTCGACCGTATTCAAAGCGTCCGTTTCCGTAATCATCTCCTCGTGCAGCTTCTCGCCCGGCCGAATGCCCACGATCTCGATGCGACATCCGCCATTGACGGCGCGCGCGACATCCATGATGCGATAGGACGGAATTTTTGGAACGAACAGCTCGCCGCCCCACATCTTGTCGAACGCCCACAACACAAGGTCTACACCTTCCCGCAAGGTGATATTGAAACGGGTCATGCGCTCGTCCGTCACCGGCAAGACGCCCGTCTTCTGCTTTTCGAGAAAGAACGGGATCACGGAACCGCGACTGCCCATGACATTGCCGTAGCGCACGACGGAAAAGCGAATGTCCTGGCTGCCACGATAGTTGTTGGCGGCAACGAACAGCTTGTCGGAACAGAGCTTGGTGGCACCATACAGATTGATGGGGGCGGCGGCCTTGTCGGTGCTGAGCGCGACCACTTTACGCACACCGGCGGCCATGGCCGCTTCGATCACATTCTGGCCGCCGATGATGTTGGTCTTGACCGCCTCGAACGGATTGTATTCGGCGGCGGGAACCTGCTTGATGGCGGCGGCATGCACAACATAGTCCACGCCTTCCATCGCCATGGTCAAACGCGGCAAATCCCGCACATCGCCAAGAAAATAGCGCATGCAAGGCCATTCCGCTTGCGGAAACGCCTGCTGCATTTCGAACTGCTTCAGCTCGTCGCGGCTATAGACGATCAGCCGTTTCGGCCGATAGCGTTCCAGAACGGTCCGAATGAAACATTTGCCGAACGAGCCGGTGCCGCCGGTGACCAGAATAGACGCGTTATCCATGATATTGCCCTCTTTCCCGAACGTCACGTAGCGCCTTGTTCGCGTATTGCTGCGTCAAAAAACAAGAGGATTCGGTGGACGATCAAGGCCCAACTCGTTATCCGTTCTCGTCGCCGCTCTCGTTAACCGAAACTCTGGCCTTTCCCCTCCCTTGGATTGCAGGGGAAGCTTGCGAGGAATCTCCGCGAAGCGGCCTATGGCCGAGATTTCTCGCTGCGCTCGAAATGACACCTCGCTCGGATGTGTTACCCTGATTTTAACCTAAGTGGAGCAGTTGATTAACCGCAAAGAGCACAAAGATCGCAAAGAAAGACAGTTGTGCAGTTTTATGGCCACACCAATCGGGTGTTAGGGCGCATCTCTGCAAGCTGTTCTCC
>SLKS01000274.1 GCA_007134465.1 Kiritimatiellia bacterium
AGATGGAGAACAGCTTGCAGAGATGCGCCCTGACACCCGATTGGTGTGGCCATAAAACTGCACAACTATCTTTCTTTGCGATCTTTGTGCTCTTTGCGGTTAATCAACTGCTCCACTTAGGGTGAATCTGGTTGGCCCGTTCTGTTTCGCTGAGATTCCTCGCTTCGCTCGGAATGACAAACACAGCCGAGTGTTTGAAGACCTGTGCAATGGAGGCGGCCGATGATTGGGAAACTGGGGAAACCCGCGCTCTGGTGGCTGCTGGCCGTGCCGGCCGTGTGGTTGGCGGGCGTGGGCGGCGGCGGTTGGCTGTTGTGGCGCGCTGTGCGGGATTATTTGACGGTCGCGTCCGACGCGGGCGCCGAGCCGGTCTCTCGCGCCATGGCCGCGCCGGTCGCTCTGTGGGCGCTGCTCAACCTGCTAGGCTGGTTCGGTTCGCTGGCGATCGTCGTGGCCGTCTTCGCCGAGCGCACGAAATCCCGCCGGGCCGGGCCATGAACCCCGTAAACCTGGAAAGAGCAGATAAACCCACGAAAACCACGGAGAGCGCGAAGCAATCATCTTATAGGGAAGTAGATGCATGTTCGTCCCGCATGAAGACGTCCTCCTTCAACGGGTGCGGGATTCCGGATCGGGAAGCGAGGCCACATGCGCAACAAGCCCCATGTTTTCGCAACACATCGTGTCCTTTGCGCTCTTCGAGGTGAATGATCGAAAGGCGCTACTCCGCGTTCGGGAACGGGCCGAAGCGCACGACCGTCGGGCGGGCCGGCAAATCGGCCAGGATGGCCGATACGCAACGTGTTTGGCCTGGCAGCACAAGGTCGGGGCGCACATCCGCCAGCGGCGCCACGACAAAGCGGCGTTCGGCCCAGCGCGGATGGGGCAGGGCCAGCCGTTCCGTTTCCGTCGCGCTGTTCCCGGCGTAAATCAAGTCAATGTCCACGACGCGCGGCGCGTTGCGGTCGGCCTGGCGGACGCGCCCGATTTCGGTTTCGATGGCGCGAAGGCTGGCGGCGAATATGTCGGGGCTCGCGGCGGATTCGGCTACGAGTACGGCGTTAAGGAAAAGCAAATGCCGGAATTCCGGCTGCGCGCCGACCGGTTCCGTTTCATAGACGGCCGAGCGCGCGAGAATTCGAACGTCCGGCAGGCGGGCGATGCGCGCGGCGGCCTGCGCCAGCGCCTGCATTCGGTCGCCCATATTCGAGCCCAGCCCGATTCCGTATTCCATTACAGCCCCAGCACGTCCTGCATGTCGTAGAGGCCCGGTTTCCGATCCAGCGCCCAGGCGGCGGCATGCAAGGCGCCCAGCGCGAAGGCGTCGCGACTCCAGGCCCGGTGCGTGAATTCGATGCGCTCGCCTTCGTTTTCGAAGATGGCCGTGTGGTCGCCCACCACTTCGCCGCGACGTCGGGAACGAATCACGATTCGCTCGGGATCGGTCAGCCCTTGCGCGCCTTCGGGGTCGTGAACCCAGGCGTTGTCGAACTCGGTCTGGCGGCCGGCGGCGATTTTGCGACCCAGTTGCAAGGCGGTGCCGCTGGGCGCGTCTTTCTTGTGAATGTGATGGGTTTCGTCTATTTCCGTCCGATACCCTTCTTGCAAAACAGCCCCTGCCTTTTCCAGACAGGCGAAGAGCAGGTTCACGCCCAGGCTCATGTTCGGCGCCCAGACGAGCGGGATGGAGCGGGCGGCGGCCTGGACGCGCTCGGCTTCGGCGTCGGTCAGCCCCGTTGTGCCCAGCACGAAGGCTTTGCCGGCTTGCGCGGCCGCTTCGGCATGAACCGGCGCCGCCTCGTGAAAGGAGAAGTCAATCAGAGCGTCCGCGTTTCGCAGGGCGGCGCCGACATCGGATGTCAGCGTCAGGTCGAGGCCTTTCGCGTCGGCCGACGTTCCGGCGTTTTCTCCGAGCTTGTCGTGGCCGGTCTGTTCAAGCGCCGCCGTTAGCGTCCAGGTTCCGGAACGCATGGCGCAGCGAATCAGCGCGCCGCCCATGCGGCCGGCCGCGCCGGCAATGGCGAGAGTGTTCGTAGCGGTCATAGGTCGTCCTCCTGTTGCGCTTGCGTTTGCTGGTTCGGCGCCATCTTGCTTTCGTGGTGGTCCCATTGCAGACCGCCGATGACCGATTGCGCGATATTGGTGAGATGGTCGCCGATTTTTTCGACATTGTCCACCAAATCAATGAAAATGAGGCCGGCTTCCGGGCTGCACTCGTTTTCGCCCATGCGCCGCACATGGTTCTTTCGCAGCTCGACTTGCCGCAGGTTCAGGCGGCCTTCGATCTCGAGCGCGGCCAGCGCGGCCTTCCGGTCGCCTTTTTCCAAAGCGGTACGGATATGCTTGAACATGGCTTCGAGGTCGGCGCGGATTTGCCGAGCTTCTTCCATGGCGCTTTCGCTAAAGACAATCTTCTGGCCCAGCTTGCGCTCGGTCACTTCCACGATGTTCACGGCCAGGTCGCCGATGCGTTCCAAGTCGTTGACCGTATGCAGCAGCACGGGGATTTCGTCGGAAAGCTCCTGCGGCAGGGCCTGCTGTGCGAGTCGGCTGAGATAGGCCGTGATTTCGTACTGGAATTCGTCGGTTTTCTCTTCCATTTTCCGCACCGACGGAAGCTGTTCGCCGTCGTCGTCTATCAGGCTGGCGATCGCGCGGAGGGTTGCCTGGCGGGCCAGGGTCGCCATACGGTGCAGTTCGCGGGTTACTTGCTGGAAAGCGATGACCGGCGTGCGCAGAAGATGGCGTTCGAGAGTCACCGGTCGTTCTTCGGTTTCGTGCGGACGAAAAGGGACGAGCCGCACCGCCATGGCTTCGAGCAGCCCGATGAACGGCAGAAAGATGAAGGTGTTAACCAGTTTGATCAGCGTATTGGCCGCCGCCATGTCGGCCATGATGGTTTGGCCGGAAAGTTCCCAGGGCGTAATGCGTGAAATGAACGGGCCGAACACGCCGGTCCATACGATCGGCAGAACATAGACGACGCCGACGATGTTGAAGACGGTATGGCCCATGGCGGCGCGCTTGGCATTGCGCGAGGTGCGCAGCGCGGCCAGTTGGGCCGTGATCGTCGTGCCGATGTTGTCGCCCAGAATGAAGGGGATCGTCAAGTTGAGCACGGTGGGCCAGTCCGTGCCGAACGCGCCGGTTTGGGCCAGCACCTGGATCACCATGATGGACGCCGAGCTGCTCTGCATCAGCACGGTCAGCAGCGTGCCGGCCAGCACGGCCAGCAGCGGATTGCGCGAAAGAGCGGTCAGAATCCGCTGGGCTTCCGGACTTTTTTCGATCGGAGAGAAGGTTTCCTGCAGAAAACTGACGCCGATGAACAGCAGTCCGAAGCCGAGCAGGACCATGCCGATGTTGCGCGTGCGCGGGTTGCGCGAAAGAGCGCTCAGAAAGAAGCCGATGCCCACGATCGGGGCCGCGGACGCGGTGATGGAAAACCTCCCGAACCCGAACACCGCCACAAGCCAGGCGGTGACCGTCGTGCCGATGTTGGCGCCGAGCACCACGCTCAGCGCCTGCCGCAGCGTCAGCAGTCCGGCGTTGACGAAGCCGACAGTCATGACGGTGGTCGCCGAACTGGACTGCACCAGCATCGTGACCAGCATGCCCAGCAGGACGGCAACGACCCTGCGGCGGGTTACCGCCGCAAGGAAATGCTTGAGACGGCTTCCGGCGATGGCCTTGATTCCATCCGACATCAGGCTCATGCCGAACAGAAACAGGCCCAGCCCGCCGACCACTCCAAAAACTACGCTGGTTACGCTCATGGGGCAAAGGAAGAAAACAGATTGGCAGAACAGGAGGCGAATCTGCCGGAATCGCTGTTTCAATGCAAGCGCGTTTTTGGGGGCGCTACGGGGACGGTTCCCTAGCTGTTGACCGGGCGGCCGATCAAGGTCAGGAATTCGGCTCGGGTGGCGGGATCGTCATGGAAGCTGCCGAGCACGGACGATGTGGTCATGACGGAGTTCTGCTTTTCGACTCCGCGCATCATCATGCACAGATGGCGGCATTCGACGACGACGCCAACGCCTTCGGCCTCGACACTGTCGGCGATGGCACGGGCGATCTGGGCGGTGAGCCGTTCCTGAATTTGCAGGCGGCGCGCGAAACAGTCCACGATCCGCGCCAGCTTGCTGACGCCCATGACCGCGCGCCGCGCGATGTAGCCGATATGGCAGCGTCCGTAGAACGGCAGCATATGGTGCTCGCACAGGCTGTAGACCTCGATGTCGCGCACGATCACCATGTTGTTGGCTTCCGTGGGGAAAATGGCGTTGTTGACCAGGTCCGACGGGTTCTGGCCATAGCCCTCGGTCAGAAAAGCCAGCGCCCTGCCGACGCGTGCCGGCGTGTTGCGCAAGCCGTCGCGCTCGGGATCTTCGCCCAGTTCCCTCAAAAGCTCTTTGACCAAGTCGGCCACGCGCTGTTCGTTCATGCCTTGTTCTCCTTGTTCATCCGTTCGCGTTGATCCGTCGGGGCGCAATCCGGTTCCAGGCAAGACAAGAACCCTAGCGCAAATCGCGCCGATCTGCAACCACCGTCGTTGCCAATTGTTTCGCAGCCCCCTTGACACGGCGCGCGGGTTGCGCTAGGGTTCTGCCGTCATTGAAAAAAGGACCGGCTGGGGCCGG
>SLKS01000222.1 GCA_007134465.1 Kiritimatiellia bacterium
AGCTTGCCGGCTACGCCGACCTTCTGCACAGCCGACATGCGATCCACCAGCAATACGCCCGCCAAATGATCGGCCTCATGCTGGATAACCCTGGCCAGAAACCCTTTTGCCTGGAGCGTTCTGTCCTGCCACTCCATGTCCTTGTAGACCACCGTTATGTTGTCCGCGCGCCGAATGCGGACGAAAACTTCCGGAAAGCTCAAGCAGCCTTCCTGATCCCAAGCTTCGCCCTCTCCGACCGTCAGGCGCGGATTGATCAGGATCAGGGGCATCGGCACGGCTGTCTCCGCCGCGGCCGCCTGAGGCGTGTCCGAAATATCCACGACGCAAACGGATTCCACGCGGCCAATCTGCTGCGCGGCCAGCCCCACTCCGCCTTCGGCCCGCATGGTATCCAGCAAATCCGCAACCAGATCCCGGACATCTTCGTTCATCTCCGGCACAACAACCGATGGCCGCCGCAGCGCTTCCTGACCGTACAAAACTACGGAACGTTTCATGATTCGGACTTCCTTTCGGCATTCGTGTCCACTCGTGATCAGCTCAAATTCTTCCGCAATCTCAAGGGTAATATTCGCTTCACTCGGTCGCCTAAAGGAAACCGATCACGGATTACACTGATTACACGGATTGCGGAGATTCATCGCAGGCTTCCGCCTACATGAGGACACTGCGGAGAGACACGCGGGATGACAACGGCTGTACCCGCATGCGGAATATTTGAACCATGCACAGAGTCCTTCCCCCCATCCCAATCCGTGTATTCCGTGGTTGAATAAAAAGCAATCCAAAAACGATTTTTCTGTTTCTCCGTCCGTGAAATATGGTATGGAAACGGGCGCTCGTCAACCGTAGAGGAGAAAATGCCATGCCTGTCAAATCAGCCAAACCTAAAGCGGACGCCTTTGTCGCCATGCTGAAATCCGCCGCCCGCGAAGCGCGCAAAGAAACAGCCGATCTTCCCGATGCCCCTCGGCAAACGCGTATCGACTGGCCCGTCGCCTGCACGATCGGCCCCGGCATGGAAGGGGCGATCGCCTGCGAAACCCGCATTGGCTTCGTCAATGGCAGCAAGGGCCAGCTTGTGTATGCCGGCTACGACATCTTCGATCTGTGCGCCCATTCCACCTTCGAGGAGGTCTCCTATCTCCTGTTGCACGAACGACTGCCCTCCGAACGCGAGTTGGCCCGTTTCACCCGCCAGCTGAAAGAATACCGCGCTTTGCCCCACACGATTCGCCGACTCATGAGCGTCCCGGTGGAAGACATGAACCCTATGGCCACGCTACGCATGGGCACGAATTTCATGCGGCAACGCCTGACCTGGCGCGACAGCCGACAGGCCGAAAGCGCCTTCGGCAGCCTCGCGGCGGACGAGGATTCCATTGCGATGGAAACCCCGCCCAGAGGCGAGAAACACGCCATTTACGAATTCAGGAAGGCGCGGCATGCCCGTCCGACTGGCGTTCGCCCAACCACCGACGACGCCGCAAGCCTGCCCGCCTGCCTCCACCTGATTTCAGGCATGGCCACGCTGACGGCGGCCATCGCGCGCATCCGCCGCGACCAGTTGCCGATCGACCCCGACCCGAATTTGAGCCATGCGGCCAATTTCCTGTACATGCTCACCGGCCGTCGGCCATCGGAAGCGGAAACGCGCGCGATGGACATCGCTCTGATTCTGCATGCGGATCACGGCATGAACGCCAGCACGTTCGCCTCCATGGTGGTTGCCTCGACATTGTCGGACATCTATTTTTCGGTCGGCGCCGGCATCGCGGCCTTGAACGGCCCCTTGCACGGCGGCGCCAATCGCGAAGCCGTCGCCATGCTCGAGACGATCGGCGGGCCGAAACGGGTCAAGACCTGGCTGGCCGCCCAAATCAAGGCCGGCAAGAAAGTGCCGGGCTTTGGACACCGCGTATACAAGACCTACGATCCGCGCGCGAGAATGCTTCGCCCCATGGCCGAACGGCTGGCGAAGACCGACCCGAACATTCAAACGCTTTTCGAAACGGCCTGCGCGCTGGAACACGAGGTGGCGCGTACGCTGGGACGCGAAAAGAGCGTCTTCCCTAACGTGGACTTCTATTCGGGGCTTCTTTATCGCGCGCTTGACATCCCTGCCGAAATGTACCCGTGCGTCTTCGCCGTCAGCCGCGTTGCCGGCTGGACAGCGCGCGTGCTGGAATATCTCCGGCACAACCGCATCTTCCGGCCTCGCGCCCTGTATGTGGGCGAACACAACAAACGCTACGAGCCTGTCGCGCGGAGGGCATAGGGCTTAAAGCTTATGGATAGAAGCTTGCGTTCGGAGCCCCTGAACATCCAATGTCCAACAAGAAATATCCAACCGAACAAGGACAGAAAGATTGACCGGCAATCACTTGGTTATTGGAAATTCCTTGTTGGCTGTTGGCTGTTGATTTGCGCTTAGCTTAACACGCCCGCCCTCCAGCGGCCTGCCCCACGCGACTGGAGGGCGACGGGCCTCCGTCGCCGGGTCCGGGCATCTGGCGGCAGCGGCCTGCCGCCCTCCAGTCTTCGTGTCCTTCGTGCTCTTCGTGGTCAATCTTTTCCCATCCGGCGGTCGGGGTCGCCCGCCCTCCACCGTCGCCTCAGCCGAACGCCTCGTCGAACACGCGGTCCGAGGTCGGGAAATCCAGATTTCTTACGAATGCGCAGGCTTCTTCGGCGCCGAATTCGCGATCCATGGCGGCGTCTTCCCATTCGACGGACAATGGGCCCTTGTATCCGATCGAGTTCAAGACGCGTACGATCGCCTCGAAATCAATATCGCCCCGGCCCAAACTTCTGAAATCCCATCCTCGACCCGGCGAACCGAAGTTGAGATGGGAGGCCAGTATGCCGCTCTCGCCGTCGAGCGTAACGGCGGCATCCTTCATGTGGACATGATAGATGCGATCCGGGAATCGGCGCAGAAACGCGACAGGATCCATGCCTTGCCAGTGCAAATGGCTGGGATCGAAGTTGAAGCCGAACGTCTTGCGGCCGTCCAGCGCGTCGAGCGCGCGCCGGGCGGTAACGATATCGAAAGCGATTTCCGTCGGATGCACCTCCAGCGCGAACCGCACGCCGCAAGCGTCGAACACGTCGAGAATGGGATTCCATAGCTTGGCGAAACGGCAGTACCCCTTTTCGATCATGGCTTCGCTTACAGGCGGGAAACTGTAGATCATATGCCACAGGGGCGAGCCGGTGAAACCATTGACCACGGAAACGCCCATGTTGCGAGCCGCGCGCGCGGAGTCTTTCATGGCTTTCACAGCCCACTTGCGCTTGGCCTCGGCATTGCCCCGGCAGGATTTCGGCGCAAACGCGTCGGAGCGGGAGTCGTTGTTGGGATCGCACACGAGCTGACCGGCCAAATGGGCGCTAATGGCATGCGTCTTCAAGCCGTGCTCGGCCAGCAGCTCGACGCGTCCTCGAGCATAGGCCTTGTCTCGTGCCGCGCGCGCCACATCGAGATGATCGCCCCAGCAAGCCAGTTCGAGGCCGTCGTAGCCCCAGTCGGCGGCTTTCGCCGCCAGCGTTTTCAAGGGCAAATCCGCCCATTGTCCGGTAAAGAGAGTCACGGGTCTAGGCATAAGGCATTCCTCCTTTGCGAGATTCAGTTCAAGAGAGCAGAGATTAGGGCAAAAGATTAGGGTCCACGGACATCTCTTATGGCGGGCTGCGCCCGCAACCGAAGGCCAGAACCACGAATGAACGCTAATTCACACGAATAAAGATGCATCGCAAATGCGTAGCATCCGTAACAGAACAGGCTTCGCCCGCCTCAGTCCGCCAGGGGAATCCATTTTTCCTTATGGGATTTCGAGCTGCGCACGACGGACTCGATAAACGAGGCGACACGGATTCCGTCCCGCACGGCGGGATAGTCGTAGACCGTCTCGTCTATCTTTTTGCCTTCGGCGTGATCGCGCAATGCGCGAAAGAAGTTCGTGTAGACATTGGCGAACGCTTCGAGATAGCCTTCGGGGTGTCCGGGTGGAAGCCTGGATGCGTTGCGGGCCGATTCGCTCAGGTAAGGCATGGCCGCACGTCGGCATTCCGTCGGCTTGCCATGCCAGCGAACGACGAGCGTATTGGGCTCCATTTGCGCCCATTCGATCGAGCCTTTCTCGCCGTAGACGCGGATGCGAAGATTGTTTTCCTCGCCGGCCGCCACCTGACTGGCCCAGAGGACGCCGCGCGCGCCTTCGCGAAAACGAAGCAGCACGCTGCCGTCGTCGTCAAGCTGACGTCCGCGCACAAACGTGGACAGATCGGCGCACACTTCGGCGATCTCGTCGCCCGTCACGTACTCGGCCAAGTGGGCGGCATGCGATCCGATATCGCCCATGCAGCAGCTCAGTCCGGCGCGCTTGGGATTGGTCCGCCACACGGCCTGCTTGCAACCGGAGGTTTCCTCGCGGGTCGCCAGCCAGCCTTGCGGGTATTCCGCCACAACGCGACGAATCCGGCCCAGCTCGCCGCGCGCGATCATGGCGCGGGCTTCCTTGACCATGGGCGCTCCCGCATAGTTGTGGGTCAGGCAGAAGAGAAGGCCGCAGGACTTGACTTTGCGAGCCAGATTCTGCGCTTCGTCGAGGGTCACGGTCATTGGCTTGTCGCAGACCACGCTGAATCCGGCATCGAGCGCGGCCATGGAAATTGGATAGTGCATGTTGTTCGGCGTGACAATGACGACGAAATCCATGCGTTTGTCCGGCGGCAGCTTGGCTTCCGTCTTGAACATTTCGCGATAGGTCCCATACACGCGATCCGGATCCAATCCCAAATCGGCGCCGCTTTCCATGGATTTCCGTCTTGAACTGCTGAAGGAGCCACACACCAGCTCCACCTCGTCTCCCATGCGTGCCGCCCATCGGTGCGTCGCCCCGATAAACGCGTCCTTGCCGCCGCCCACCATGCCCATGCGCAACCGTCTCTTCACAAATACCTCCTGTATACCTTCGTAGTTAAGCCTTTTTGTTTACCGTATTGTGGTCAAGACTATCCGGAATCCCGTCACCTTGCAACTGTATTTTTCCGCATGTCCTCGCGATAGGCCTGCAGCGATTTGACGCTCGCATCGCCCGCCTTGCGCGCGGCGATGCCTTCGGAAGCGGCCCAGGCGGCCGCCACGGTCGTGATATAGGGAATGCGATAGCGAATGGCGGCCTTGCGGATGTAGGAATCGTCCGTCACGCTCAACTTGCCGGACGGCGTGTTGACAATGAGCTGAACTTCGCCGTTGGCGATAGCGTCGCCGACATTCGGACGGCCTTCGTGCATCTTGAGAATCGGTTCGCATTCGACACCGTTCTCCGCAAGAAACGCGCGCGTTCCTCGCGTCGCGAACAAGCGAAAGCCGTTTTCCCGGAACGTGCGCGCCGCCTGCGCCAACGCGGCATTCCGATCGCGAACGCAAACGGTGAGCAGCGCCGCGCCCTCGAGCGGCAAGGTCGCTTTCGCGGCGTCCTGCGCCTTGAAAAAGGCCATACCAAACGAATCGGCCAATCCGAGCACCTCGCCGGTCGAACGCATTTCGGGGCCGAGAACCGGATCTACCTCGGGGAACATGTTGAACGGAAACACGGATTCCTTGACTCCGAAATGGGATGGGGGATGATCGGCGAGGTCGAAATCGGCCAGCGTCTTGCCCATCATTATTTCCGTGGCGATACGCGCCATGGACAATCCGCAAACCTTGGACACCAGCGGAACCGTGCGCGACGCGCGCGGATTGGCCTCGAGAACGTACACGACCCCGTCGCAAATGGCGTACTGCATGTTCATCAAGCCCACAACGCCCATTTCTCGGGCAATCCTGCGCGTATAGTCGCGAATGGTCTGGCGATGCTCGTCCGAGATGGTCGTAGGCGGAATCACGCAGGCGGAATCGCCCGAATGAACGCCGGCCTGCTCGATATGCTCCATGACCGCCGGCACGTACGCGTCGCGTCCGTCGGCGATCGCGTCGGCTTCGGCCTCGACGGCGTTGCTCAGATACTTATCGATCAGCACGGGCCGATCCGGCGTCACTTCGGTTGCCGCGCGCATGTAGGCGCGAAGCATGTCTTCGTCGTACACGATTTCCATGCCGCGCCCGCCCAGCACATAGGACGGCCGCAACATGAGCGGATAGCCGATCGTAGCGGCGATGGCCAAGGCCTCGTCCAGAGTCGAAGCCATGCCGCTGGGCGCCATCGGAATGTCCAGCTTCTCCATCATGAGACGGAATCGGTCGCGGTCCTCGGCCAAATCGATCGTGTCGGTGGTCGTGCCCAGGATGCGCACGCCTGCCTCTTCCAGCTCGCGCGCGATATTCAGCGGGGTCTGCCCGCCAAACTGGCAAATCACGCCTTTCGGCTTCTCTTTCCTGTAGATTTGCAACACATCTTCCACGGTCAGCGGCTCGAAATACAGCTTGTTCGACGTGTCGTAATCGGTTGAAACGGTTTCCGGATTGCAATTGACCATGACGGTTTCCACGCCCATATCGCGCAAGGCGAAGGCGGCGTGCACGCAGCAATAGTCGAATTCGATTCCCTGTCCGATCCGGTTCGGGCCTCCGCCCAGAATCATGACCTTGTTCGGGTTGTCGCTCGCCGGAGCGGCATCCTTGCCATGATAGCTGGAATAGTAATAGGCGGTATCCTCGGCGCCGCACACCGGCACGGCATGCCAGCCTTCCACGATACCCGCTGTTTCGCGCCGTTCGCGAACGGCCTTTTCCGAAGTATCCAGCAACGTCGCCAGATAGCGGTCGGCGAAGCCGTCCTGCTTGGCGCGACGCAAAAGATCGTCGGGCAAGTCTCGTCCGCGATAGGCCAGCAGCTCCTCCTCCAGCTCCGCAAGCTCCTTCATCTGTTCGAGAAACCACGGCTTGACACGGGTCTTTTCGTGAAGATCGGCCACGGTCGCGCCCTTGCGCAGCGCCTCGTAGAGAACAAAATGCCGTTCGCTGGTGGGGTCGTTCAGGTGGCGCATGAGTTCGTCGAGCGAGCAAGCCTGCCAGGCGGGAATTCCGCCCAGCCCGTAGCGCCCATTCTCCAGCGAACGAATCGCTTTCTGGAAGGCTTCCTTGTAAGTCTTGCCCAGGCTCATCGCTTCGCCCACAGCCCGCATCTGCGTGCCGAGCCGATCCTGCACGTTCTTGAACTTCTCGAACGCCCAGCGCGCAAACTTGACCACCACGTAATCGCCGCCAGGCGTGTAGCGATCAAGCGTTCCGTCGCGCCAGTAGGGAATGTCGGCCAGGGTCAGGCCGCCCGCCAGCTTGGCGGAGACCAGCGCGATGGGAAAGCCCGTCGCCTTGGAGGCCAGCGCCGAGGAGCGCGAGGTGCGGGGATTGATTTCGATGATGACAATGCGGCCGGTCGCGGGATCGTGCGCGAACTGCACATTCGTGCCGCCGATGACGCCAATGCTTTCGACAATGGCGAACGCATGGTCGCGCAACCGGTTCTGCACCTCGTCGGAAATGGTCAGCATGGGCGCCGTGCAGAAGGAATCGCCCGTATGGACACCCATCGGATCCACGTTTTCGATGAAGCAGACGGCCACCATGCGGTTGGCTTCGTCGCGCACGACCTCCACTTCGAGTTCCTCCCAGCCCAGCACGGATTCTTCGACCAGAATCTGGTTCACCATGCTGGCCGCAATGCCGCGCGCGGCCACAATGCGCAGTTCCTCCACATTGTAAACCAGCCCGCCGCCCGTGCCGCCCATCGTATAGGCCGGGCGTATCACCACCGGATAGCCAAGTTCGCCGGCAACCCGTTCGGCGTCTTCGACCGTATACACGGCCTCGCTGCGCGGCATGCCAATGCCGAGCTTCGCCATCATGTTCTTGAACTCGATCCGATCTTCGCCGCGTTCGATGGCATCCAATTGCACGCCGATCACTCGCACGCCGTAGCGGTCGAGAACACCGAGCTTTTTCAGCTCGCAGGCCAGATTCAGAGCCGTTTGCCCGCCCAGATTGGGCAACAGCGCATCGGGCCGTTCCTTGGCGATAATCTTCTCCATGGTGGCGGCATTCAGCGGCTCGACATAGGTAACGTCCGCCATGTCGGGATCGGTCATGATCGTGGCAGGATTGGCATTGACCAGCACGATACGGTAGCCGAGCGCGCGCAGCGCCTTGCAGGCCTGCGTCCCGGAATAATCGAATTCGCAGGCCTGCCCGATCACAATGGGGCCAGAACCTATAATCATGACTTTGTCGATCGCATCCAGTTTCGGCATGTCTTTCTCCTTTGATGAATCGGGATAAATCCCGCATCAGTCCACAAACAAATTTTTCCCGGCGAACTCCGGATCGCTGGTCACATTGACGCCGAGCCGGCGCAGGCCGGCTTCGTCGCCCGGCGTCGGCAGATGAGTCAAATGCGTTTCGCAGTCGCGCAGCGACTTGAGCGCGTCCATGGCCATTTGGGCCGCCGGATTCAGAGTGGCGCTCACGCTCAGGGCGATCAGCGTCTCTTCCAGATCCAGACTGGGCGTTCCTCCGTTGAATATACCGCTTTTGAGCGTGGCAACGGATTCCAGAACATTGGGCGCGAGAATATGGAGAGAATCGGGAATGCCGGCCAATTGTTTGGCCGCATTGAGCACCAAACTGGACGCGGCGTGCATAAGCGGAGAATTGCATCCGGTCGCAATCTGACCCTCGGGCAGTTCCATGGCCGCGCCGCAAAAGATGGATTCGTGCCCTTTCCCCTTCTCGCGCGCCTGCTGCGCCGCCTGCCGAGCGGCGGGCACGACGCGCCGATAGCTGTCGTCCACGCCCAGTTCGTTCATCAGCAGTTCCGTCCGCTGAACGGTTTCCTTTTCCGTCAAACCGAGCGTGAACTCGCACCGCGCGCGCAAATGACGCCGAATCGTCTCCTGCATGGACGCCTCGCGTACGGCCGCATCGTCCGCTATGGCGAATCCCGCCCTGTTCACGCCCATGTCCGTGGGCGAGCGGTACGCCGACGCGCGGCCGGCAATGCGCTCGAGAATGCGGCGCAAGATCGGGAACACTTCCATATCGCGGTTGTAGCTTACGGCCGACGCCCCGTACGCATCCAGATGAAACGAATCCAGCATGTTCACATCGCCCAGGTCGGCGGTAGCCGCTTCGTAGGCAACGTTCACAGGGTGCTTCAAAGGCAAATTCCAGATCGGGAAGGTCTCGAACTTGGCGAACCCGCAGGAGCGGCCGCGCCGATACTCGTGATAGAGCTGGGAAAGACAGGTCGCCATCTTGCCGCTGCCGGGACCGGGCCCCGTGACCACGACGATCGGACGCGATGTCTCGATCCATTCGTTCGCGCCGCACCCCTCGTCGCTGACAATCAACTCCACATCCGTCGGGTAGCCGGGTGTCGAACGATGGGCATAGGAACGAATGCCGCCACGTTCCAAACGGCGCTGGAAGGGACGCACGGCAGGCTGATCCTCGAACCGCGTAAACACCACGCCCGTAACCGGCAAATCGCGTTCGCGCAGGTCGTCAATCAGGCGCAAAACGTCGTCGTCGTAGGTGACGCCGAAATCGGCGCGTATTTTTCTGCGCTCGATATCCCCGGCATGAATGCAGAGAATGATCTCGGCCTGATCCTTCAGCGCGCGCAAAAGATGCAGCTTCGTGTTCGGATCGAACCCGGGCAAGACACGCGCCGCATGCATGTCGCACACCAGCTTGCCCCCGAATTCGATATACAGCTTGTTGCCGAACCGAGCCGCGCGCTCGAGAATGCTGGCCGATTGCTCCGCGACATATTTTTCGCTGTCGAACGCCTGCTTGCTCATGAATCGCCCCGCAGCTTAAAGACTTTCCGGTGAAGACACACGTTCTGCGTGTATGTTTCGGAATGCGCACCATGAAGAGCATGAAGGACATGAAGATATGAATTGCTTCATCCGTCTTCCTTCATGCTCTTCATGCCCTTCATGGTGACAATCAAATTGGGTTTGGGGCGCAGCCTTTCTTCCCGAAACCCGCCGCCCGCCTCACACCGCCTCGATGCAACTGGGCGGTTTGGTCGCAATGTTGTACGTAACGCTGACGACCTCGGGAACTTCGGCCACCAGCCGATCCGCCATTTGACGCAGCAGCGGAAAAGGCAAGGCCGTCGGCGCGGCCGTCACGGCATCGGCGCTGTCCCAGCAGCGGATTTCGATCTGGCGTCCGAACGCCCGCCGACCGTCGCGTATTCCCGTCACCAGATCGGCGTGTAAAATCGCCATATGCTGAAAGGCCGATACGCCAGCCAAAGCTTCTTCCACGATCGCCGTAGCCTTGCGAACCAAAGCCACGCGTTCCGGCGTGGCTTCGCCCACAACCCGCGCCGCCAGCGCCGGCCCCGGGAACGGCGGCCGTTCGCTGATTTCCGGCGGCAGACCGAGCGCACGGGCCAGCGCGCGCACCGCCGGCTTGCGCAAGGCAAGAATCGGCTCGGCCACCCGGTAGCCGAACGCCTGTTGCGGATCAATGCCGATTTGCTCGAACACATTGTGCTGCCGCTTTATGCCGGCGGCGGTCTCCTCGACATCCGTGAAAATGGTGCCTTGCAGAAGCACCTTGGCGCCGCTCTCTTTCACCAGCGATGCGAAGACGTCCTTGTAGAAAACCTGCGTGATGCCTTTTTCGCGCTTCTCTTCCGGATCCGTCACGCCTTTCAGCGCGGCAAAGAACTTGTCGCGCGCGTCCACAACCTCGACGGGCACGCCCAGCTTGGCAAACCAGGCGACCACACGCTCCACCTCGCCCTCGCGCATGAGCCCGTTTTCCACGATGTACGTCTTGAGACGATCGCCCAGCGCCCGATGGCCAAGCAGCGTAACCACCGCCGAGTCCACCCCGCCCGACAGGGCGCTGATCGCCATGTCGTCGCCAGCCACCGCGCGAATGGCTTCCTCTTGCTCGCGCACAAACGAATCCGCATCCAACGTATCCAGCGGGATTTCTTTCACAGAACTCATCATGCCTCCGTTTTCAGATTTCCTGTCTTGCGAACCGTTTCCGCGAACGCCAAAATGGCGCAGAGTTTGTAATGGGCGTATTCTTAGGCGTTGTCAATGCGGAAATAGCGCGGTTACGGCGCCAGCGTTGTCGCTTCGCCCTCCCGGATCGTCACAGTCCTCTTTCGGCCCGCATATTCCGCCACATAGTTGCCCGGCAGCAGTTCGATCGGCTTTCCGGCGCCGCGAAAGAGAAGCCGTTGCCCGTCCGTATCGAACACTGTTACGATCGGCGGCCCGTCCGCCGGCGAGAGCAAGGTTCCGGCGCGCAGCGTCTCGGCCTCGCCTTCGGCCACCGAAAACGGCGTCGAAACACCGTTCAATCTTGCCTGGTAACGACCGGTCAGCAAGTCCGCTCCCTCGCCCGTGGGTAGCGAAAACAGCGTGTGCTGGCCGGTCGGATCAAGTACATCGTACCTGTCGTGTCCGGCCCCTTCCACAGTAAAGTCGGCCAGGCGAATCTCGAACTGGCGGCCCGCCCGCAAGTGGAAAAGCGCGCCGGCTCCGTTCACGAACAGCGCATAGCGGCCGGGCGGCAAAGCCAAGTCCTTTCCCGACTCGGCTGTGGCCACCAAACGGTTTCCCGACGGGTCGAATATCTCGTAGGTTCCCTCTCTCTCGCTCTCGATGCGCAGCGTGCCGTCGCCCCGTCCGCAACCGGCCAAGGCCGCCAGCAACGCCGCACCCGCCAAACCGGCCATTCGCACTCTCGCTCTCATGTCCTCGTCCTCCTTATCCGGTCCATATCCGCCTTATGACGGGCTTCGCCCGCATCCCAAATCTCAAATTTCATATTTCAAACGAGGATACGCAAATGCGCAGCATCTCGTGACGGAACAGCTTAACGCCTTAACCACGCAATGCTGCGTCAAAAAACAAGAGGATTCGGTGGACGACTACGGCGATCCCGACGCGCTTCGCGGTCGGGACGGATTACGAGTGACGGAATTCGTTCCCCGTAGTCGTCGCCGTAGTCGTGTTCCGTTGACCTTCGACATCTGACTTCCGACCTCTTGGGTTGCGGGCGAAGCCCTCCTTTATGCCTCCACTGGTTACTGATCACCGGTTACTGGTTACTGGCAACTATCATACTATCCCCCGCCCTCTCCCAGCGCGCGGGCCAGAGCAACCCACTGCTCGGGCGCCAAATTCTCGGCGCGATCCGCATCTTTCGCACCCGCATAGCGCAACGCAGCGGCATATCTGTCGCGTTCCAGCCTTTTCCCGTCGTTCCGGCACAGGGCAACAATCACCTGCTTGCGCCGCTGCTGAAACGCCCGTTTGGACAACTCGCGCACGCGGCGGATGGTCGCCATGTCGCGCGCGCCCTCCTCGCGCATTCTCAAGTCCACGATCGAAGAGACCACGTCCGGCTTCGGCCAGAAACAAGCGGGCGGCACATGCTTGACAATTCTCGCATCGTAGCGAATGCGGACCCACACGCTCACGGTCCCATACTCGCGGGAGCCAGGGGGCGCAACAAGACGTTGCGCCACTTCGCGTTGCAAAGTCACGGTAACGCTTCGCGGCGCCGCGCGGGAAAGAACAAGATTCACAAGCATGCGCGTTCCGGCAGCGTATGGCAAATTCGAAACCACACGAGTTAAACACGGCGAACCGGCGCTCTCGCCAGCCAGCAGCGCATCTGTATCCATGGCCAGCATATCGCCCTGCAACAGGCATAGCCGACCTTCATCCGCATAACGTTCGTTAAGAAAGGCGGCCAAACGCGCGTCCTTTTCGACAGCCGTCACAGCGCCGTAGGCCGCCAGCAAACGTTCGGTCAGCGTTCCCAGGCCCGGCCCCGCCTCCAGCACGGCATCGTGCGGGTCCGGCTCGGCCGTCCGCATAAGAATGTCCAGAATGTTCCTGTCCACCAGAAAATTCTGGCCCAAAGCCTTGGACGGACGAACGCCCAGCGTTTTCAGCCATTCCCGCGTTTGGCCAGGCAGACTGCGGACAACGGAACCGCTACCCATCGTCCCGAACCCACACATGCGCGCGTTTCCTGAGACGTTCAATCCATTCCAAGTATTGATGTTCGGCCTGTTCCGCGCGCAACAAACGCTCAATTTCCTTTTGGGCCGTTTCAAAGGGAACTGGTTCGCCGGCTTTTCTCTCCGTTACCTGCACCAGATAGATTTCGTCCTCGGTAACAACTGGATTCTCGACAACGCCAACCGGCGTTTGCCGTGCGCGCTCGGCCAGTTCCGGGCGTAAATCCTCCACATTAACCCACCCCCATTCGCCCCCTTCTCCACGCCTGGGTCCTTGGGAGTACTGACGCGCCAACGTACCGAAATCCGCACCTTCCAGCAGTTGATTCCGAATGGATTCGGCCAGAGACGCCTCTTGCGGCCGCAACACAATCATGCGCAGACGAACATGCATGTCGGTCCGGAACAAATCCCGTCTCTCTTCGTAAAAGGCCTTCTTATCTCCGGGGGAGACAGCGATGTTCCGACCGACAGCCGTCGAGCGCATCGCCGATACGATCATGGACTGGCGAAGATCATCGCGCCACTGTTCGAGGGTCATGCGGTGTTGCGCCAGCATGCGTACCAGGGCATTGCGGTCGCCCTTGAATTCCATGCGAACGATCTCGTCCATGTGCTGGTCCACCGCCCAGTCCGGAATACGCCCCTCCTGCGCCTCGTACGCGTCGAGGATCAGACGCGTTTCAATCAGATGCTCCAATGCCCGGCGCCGCAATGTTTCCAAATTCGCCTCGGCTTCGGCATCGCTTCGCGAGCGAAGGAAACGCGCCTGCGGCGCTATGATCGTTTCGACATCGCCCAAGGTAATGGCATATTCGTTGACGTAGGCCACAACGCGGTCGATCGGAATCGGGGCCGCAAGCGCAGCCGCCGCCAATCCATACGCCATCATTGTCCCCGAAAGAATCCTCCGCATAAAACTGCCGTCCCTTCCGTTCGCTCGCCTGTCCTTGAAATCCGAGAACCATAGTGGTGACACAATTCCTGCGTTCTGCCAAGAACAAACGGCATGGTTCAATAAAATGGGGCGCAAAGGGCAACAGTTTGTCATTCCGATTTAGAACCATGCTTAAAACCGTTGACTATCGGCGGTGTTTGTCATAATTTTCCGACATGAGAATACAGAAAAGAACCGTCATCTCCCTGCTTGCCTTCGCGACAGGCGCGGCATTGTTCGGAACCGTCATCGGACTGACCGGATGCGAATCGGACCGAACGAAGTCGGTTCGCAAGGCCAGAATTGATGTTTCCCCCCATCACGCGACGGTGCGGCACGGCGAATCGGTCGACCTTGTCGCTTCGGGCTGGGACGAATACTCCTGGACACTCAAACACGACGCCTACGGCGCTCTATCCCACCGCACCGGCGACCGCGTGCGCTACACGCGCATTGGCGGAACCAACGTCGTGCAGGTCGTGACAGTCAACGCAAGGATTTCCGGTACGAATGCCAATCGAATATCCGCCCAGGCAACGATTGTCCATCCCTAGGCGCACCAGGAAACATGGGTGCGCTAAAATCCTAAATCCGAAATACCCACGTGTCGCGGCGTAGCGCGAAGCGCGTAGACGGAAGCACGAATGAAGCCCGAATGCTTAACCCATGTTTCGCGTATTTCGCACATTCCGCGGCAGACAAATAAACCCACATGGAGCAGTTCAACTGCTCCGCAAAGGTCGCAGCCCATGACTCTTAGTCCCACACTTCATCGCACACTTAAGCTCACACTTACTTGGTTACACCTAAACGACCTGCTTCGTCGGTTTTGAGTACTTTAGAAGACCACAACATACCCACAGATTCTGCGGAAGACCCTGTTTTCTCGGCATTAACCATGGGCGGGACGCCCATGCCACGAAAAACATGCCAAATCATTTCCCGGAAAACAGCCTCAATCCCCGGCCGAGGTCAGGAAGTCTGAAATCGGGTTGCGGGCGTCAGCCCGCCTTAATCGGAAACAGCGCCCCATGATTCGCATTGAAAGTTCGGCCAACCCTAGAATCAAGAAAGCGGTCCGGCTCCGTCAACGGTCCCATCGCGACGCGAGCGGCCTGACGCTTGTCGAGGGCTATCGGGAAATTCGTTGCGCACTGGAACAAGGCCATCCCGTCCGCGAACTGTATTTCTGTCCCGACCTGTTTCTCGGCGAAAACGAACCGGCGCTGATCGCCAAGGCAACGGCTGTCGGAGCCGTTCCTGTGGAATGCGTTCGGCGCGCGTTCGAGAAAATGTCCTATCGCGACCGGCCGGACGGGCTGCTGGCTCTGGCCCCGAAAGTCGCGCGCGATCTGTCGGCCATAAGGCTGGGAACGAACGCCGTGGTCCTAGTGTCCGAATCCGTGGAAAAACCCGGAAATCTGGGCACAATGCTGCGCAGCGCCGACGCGGCGGGCGCCGCTGCGGTCGTCGTATGCGACCCGACCACGGACATTAACAATCCCAACGTGATCCGCGCCAGCCTCGGCACGCTGTTTTCCGTGCCGGTGGCGGAGACCGACGCCTCGTCTGCCCGCGCATGGCTGCGCGCCAACAGACTGTTTGTCGTCGCCGCCTCGCCCCATGCCGATACGCTCTATACAGATATTGCCCTGCCGCCAAGCGTCGCCCTCGTTGTCGGCTCGGAACAATACGGACTCGCGCAGGACTGGCTTGACGAGGCCGACGCTGTCGTGAAAATCCCCATGTTCGGGCGTGCGGATTCACTGAACGTAGCCTCGTCCGCCACACTGCTCCTGTACGAGGCCGTACGTCAGGGCGGCAGAAGAGCAGCAACCGGCAATCGGTGATCGGCAATCATTTCAACCACGAAGGAATGGCGCATTTCTCATAGGCGACCTGCTGCCCGCCGGCCTTGCGCCGGTGGAGGCAAACGTTGAGAGGGGGGAGGCATTGCGCCCCATCCCCTCAACTTTCTTCACCGCCGGCGCAAGGCCGGCGGGATCGGGAAATAGGCGACCTGCTGCCAGCGGCGCAAGGCCGGCGGGATCGAGAAAATGGAGCATTTCAAACGCGCTTTCCAGTCGGACGTGTCGGACTTGTCCGACAGGCTTCATGCCCGCCGCCACCTCCGCCGCCCTTACGAATCGGGCGGCGCCTCGAAATCCTGGCACGAATCGGTCGCCTCGACGAAGCGATTGTGTCGGCCGCAGCGTTGCACGAACGGATTGACAACGTAATGACGGCAACGACGGCAATTGACGATGCGCTCGTCGCGCGCCAGAACATCGGGCGTGGCCACGCGATCGCTTTCGTCGAACAGACGCGTCTGCGTCCTGGTCTTGTAGGGCACGCGGCTTTCGGCGGGAAACTCGCGGCCGCAGGCCGCGCACAGAATTCGTTCGCCGACTTTCCGAAACCCTTCGTAGCAAGGTTCCCGGCGAACGATCGTTTCCCGACCGCACGCATCGCACTCGATGATCAGGCCTTTGGGTTCCATAATCCGGTTCTCTTTGTGTTCCAGGCTGAAAGCCTGACGCAGCAAAGC
>SLKS01000019.1 GCA_007134465.1 Kiritimatiellia bacterium
ACGCGGGCGAGGGTGTTGCCCATGTCGTCGGTTTCGTAGAAATACTGGCGGCCGGGCACGGGCTGGCCGTCGGGGGCGAAGAGGTCGGCGGTGCGCAGATGGCGCTTGTCGTCGTATTCGTAGGCCCACCAGGAGCCGTCGGCCAGGGTCATGGTGCGGATCAGGTCGGTGTCGGGCCAGTAGTCGTAGGCGTAGGCGGCGACGAGGGTGCTGTCGGGGAGCCGGTATTCGATGGCGGCGATGCGGCGGCGTGCGCGGTCCCACTGGATGGAACGGGTCATGACGGGCGGGGTCTGTTCGTCGCCGGACCGCAGGGCGACGGTATCGAGCAGGGTGGAGGCGCCCGCGTAGCCGTAGGAGGCGGTGCTCCAGGGCTGACCGGAACGGCGGTCGGCGGAGCGGGCGACGCGGAAGGGCAGGACGGGGTCGTAGCCGATTTCGATTTCGCGGGCGGAGCCGTCGAGCGCGAAGCCGGTCGGGCGGCCGTCGGCGGGGCGCCAGGCGTAGTCGAGCGTGAAGTCCGGCGGGCCGCCGTTGGCGAAGACGAGCCGGTCCTGAACGACGCGGCCGTCTTCGGCGTACTGGAACTGCCGGCCGATTTCGGGGGAGAAGATTTCGCCGGAGACCGTGCCGAGCGTGTTGGAGGCGACGAGTCCGCGTCGGGTCCAGCGGGTGTGCTGGGCGAGGGTGAGGTTGTCGGCGTAGCGCAGGAGGGCGAGTTCGCCGGTGAGCGGGTCGCGGTCGCGGGTTTCATGGACGGCGAGCGCGTTGGCGGTGCGGGCGACGCGGCCGTCGGCGCGGGTTTCGACGGTCTTGACGTCCGTGCCGCCGATGGTCTTGTTCTCGAGGAGGCCGGTGGCGGGATGATAGGCGAAGGTCGTGACCTGGGGGACGCCTTCGCGGCGGGTGGTCAGCTCGACGAGGCGGCCCTGGCCGTCGTAGGCGAAGGAGACGTCGTAGGATGTGCCGTCCCATTGCCGCTTGAGCAGGCCGTTGTCGTAATACTCGAAGCGGGTGACGGCGCCGTCGGAGGCGGTGTGTTCGTCGGGCCAGTCGGTGCCGGGCCGGTACCGGATGCGTTCGGGGGCCTGGAGCGGCTGGTCCTGGGCGTCGTAGCGCTTGATCCATTCGAGTCGGAAACGGGCGTCGTACTCGTATTCGGTGCGGGAAAGAAGCTGGCCGTCCTCGATGACGAGATCGGTTTTGGGGAGGCCGTGTCCGGTGCGGAGGCGGACGGTTTCGGAGAGCGGTGTTCCGGCGGGCGGTTCGGGGCCGGCGCCGTAGCGGGCGGTCCCGGCAGGGCGCCAGCGGGCGTAGCGCTCGACGAGCCAGGTGCTGTCGGGCAGCCGGTGACGGATGGCGAAGGTTCCTTCGGGCTGCACGGCGTTGTCGGCGAGGGCGGAAACGGAGAGGCGGCCGGCGATTTCGCGCTCGACTTTGTTCTGGGCGGGGAAGGCGCGCACGGTCTCGAGGGCGGCGCCGGAGCCGGGGTCGTTGTCGGCGAGGTAGGCGGTGCGGACCAGGGCGATGCTGTCGGCGGCGACGGAGCGGTCGAAGCGGCTGAAGCGGTCGCGGCCGGCGGGGTCGAGCTGGCCGGGCGCGCCGCCGACGACCATGCCTGCCTTTTCGACAAAGTTCTTTTCGTCATGGATCAGGACGCGCTCGAGGGGATTGGCGGGATCGGCGCGGCGGTCGAGTTCGCGCCAGGGGCGGCCGCGGTCGTCGCGCGCGATTTCGATGTGGCGGGCGGGATCGAAGAGGCCGTCGGGGCCGAGCGCGCCGCTGTCGAGCGTGGCGCGGGTCAGGCCGAGCAGGCAGAAGTAGGAGCGCGTCCATTCGGATTCGGCATGGGGTCCGTCCTTGAGCCGGATTTCCTCGGCGTAGGGCGAGGTCTGGCCGGCGAAGGATTCGACGCCGTACCGGAAGCGGCGGCGGGCGACGGCAGCGGAACCGCCGATTTCCAGCGGGCGCCCGTCGAAGAGACGGTCCTCGATCCACTGGCCGCCGCTTGGCAGATCGGCGACGAGCCGCGTGCCGTAGGCTTGGCCGGCGACGGTCAGCGGCTGGTACTGGCGGACGGTGACGAATCCGCGCTCGACGGTTTCGAGCGGCCTGCCTTGCGCGTCGAACGTGGCGGTGGCGACATAGTCGGGTTCGCCGGGCGCGGAGACGGTGGTTTTCGTCCGGTTGCCGAGCGGATCGTATTCGTACGCGAACGCGCGGCCGGCGCTGTTGTCGGCGACGGTTAGCGGCAGGCCGTCGCTCCGGTATTCGACGGTGTTGAGAACGCCGTCCGCGCCTTGGAAAGCGACGGGGCCGTGCAGGCTCCAGGCGGGATACTCCTCGGTGGTTCCGTCGAGGAAGGCGACTTTGAGGATGCGGCCGAAGGGGTCGGTATCGGACGGAGCCGTCGAGGAGGCGCGGGCGACGACGCGCCATGCGCCGCCCGTGTCGCGCTCTTCGGTGCGGCTGAGTTCGGGAAAGCCGAAGGCGTTCGCGCGGGTCGTCTCGCGGCGGTAGGCGGCGGAGCCGTCGGCGGTTCGTACGGTGGCGACGGTCTGAAGGGTTCCGATCGAGGTGAACTGGGAGCTGTCGCCCGATGCGGACAGGCCGAAGATCGAATAGGAATACTGGATGTCATGGTTCGGCGTCTTGACGCTGTGCGGCAGGCCGGGCAGCGAGCGGTCGGTGCGGAAGACGGTTTCGGCGCGCAGGTTGTCGGCGTCGCCCCAGGCGGCGTCGGGTCGGCGCAGGCGTTCTTCGACGATGCGGCTGGCGCCTTCGTAGGCGTAGAGCGCGCGTTCGATGACGGTTCCGCCGAGTTTGCGCGTAACTTCGCGGGGGCGTTCGGTCAGGAGAGTCGTGTCCGCCGCGTCGCCGCCATGGGCGGGGGCGTAGGCGTAGAGCGTTTCCGACCATTGCAGGGCGTCGGGTTGCGGGGCGGGCAGTCGCGAGCGGGTTCGGACCAGCCAGCCGGTATCGGGCGCGTATTCGTATTCCTCGGAAGACAGGTCGGGGCGGACGATTTCCCGCAGCTTCCGCCGCATGAGGGCGCCGTTGGCCGGATAGCGGCCGGCGGCGTCGGTATGATAGTGGAACACGGTCGTGGCGGTATCGTCGTTAGCCTGGAGCCGGATTTCACGCAAACGGTCGAAGGCGTCGAAGTCGGTTGCGCGGGTCGCCGTGCCGACGCCGTCGGTCTGGCGGGAGAGGGTAACGGTGCGGGCCGTGCCGGGCGGGCCGGTCTCGGCGCGCTCGACATGGCCCCAGGCGTAGGCGATGCGGGCGGGCGTCGCGATTTCGGCGTTGCCGTGCGCAATGTCGGCCGCGCCGGTTTTTTCCAGGCGGACGATGCGGCCGTCGGCCGGATCGTAGACCAGGGTTGCAGTTATTGTCTGGCTGGCGTCCTTGCTTGCGTATGCGACGCTCGCGATGCGGCCGTCCTGCCGCTCCCAGGCGATGGTGTACTTGGCGTCGGAAGCGATTTCTTCGCCACCGCTCCGTTCCCACATGCCAAGCCAGTCCTTCTGCGCGAAGGGCCAGTCGAGCCAGGCGCCCTGCCACAAGTCCCAAACGGATTCTCCGCCGGGCAATTGGATTCTTGTGGAAATGCCGAACATCATGAAATCCTGTGCGATTTTGGTCGAGCGTCCGTCCGCATGCCGCACTTCGGCCAGCCAGCCGCCTTGATGGATGTCGTGAGCCCATCCGCCCGGCATGCCGGGAAACGTTTCGCCTGCCGAGGGATCGCCGTTCTCTTCGCGCCAGTCCATAAACCGTCCGTAGCGGTGGACGATGCCGCTTTCGAAATGCAGCTCGTAGTGGCGGTCGCGGTGGTGGTCGGGCGTGAGGTCGCGCAGGACGTAGGAACGGTTGGCGTTAACGCCTTCGGGAAAGCCGATTTCGCTGAAGTCGTCGCCGGTCCAGGGGAAGTCGAAGACGACCAGAGCGCCGCGCGGACGGAGCAGCGCGGCTTTTTTGACGGGTGGCACGGCGTTCGTATCGGCGACGCTTTCTAGGATGCGCGTGTTGAGGCTGAACGCCTGGAGCGGGCCGTCGTCGTCGAGCGCGGCTTCGAGGACTTGCGCGCGCCGCTGCGGATTGGCGTTCAGCCAGGTCCAGACGGCGTTGTCGAGCGTCAGGTATTCGTGCGGCAGCCCGTCGAAGGCGCCCTGGGCGAGATAGGCGTGGACGGGAATGCCGCCCGTCCAGGGCGGCGTGCGGGCCAGCGGAATGGTGACTTGCGGGCGGGCGTGTTCGGCCTCGAAGACAATGGCGCCGGTGTCCGGCCCGAAGGCGGTCGTGTCCAGCCCGATGTCGGCGAGATCGTCGCGGTCGGTATCGGGCAAGACGGGCGTGGTGGCGACGTAGGGCGAAATGGTTTCGCCGAAATCCCATTCGAGCAGCCAGCGTCCGTCGGCCACGCCCCAGCCTTTCTGAACGCTTGTCGAGCCGGCGAAGGCCAGGGCGGGCGGTCCCTCCGCGCCGAGCAGTCCGGTCTGCATGCCATGGTAATGGGTTTCCTTTTCCTGGCCGAAGGGTTCGGTGAAGATTCGCGAGAACATGCCCTGGCGCAGCGCGGGGATTTCGGATTCCCACACGAAGGTCGCGTTCGGGCCGGTCAGTTCCTCGTAGCCGCTCAGTTCGGGATAGGCGCCCAGCAGGTACAGATCGCGCCGGCTCGGGTTGACGGCAGGGACGTTCAGAGCGGAAATCACGGCCGCGCCGCGCCGGACATCGAGGAAGGCATCTACGTATTCGGCGGATTCGACGGTGTATTCGCCCCAGAAATGGGTTGAACTCCAAGGGGAATGGTAAAGAGACTGATACGAATATCGAATCTCGAAGAAATGGTCGCCGATCGGGCCGACGACGCCCGTCGAAGGAACATCGTTCCAATGGTGGGGAATGTTCTGGTATGTGTAGCCATGCAGCAGTCCGTAGGGGCTGGACAGGACGATCCAGTATTCGTATGGCGCTTCCGGCGTCGGCTGCCAGCCGTCCACCCGTCCGCTGGTCACGAAGTTCCATTTGTAGGTCCAGTTCGGGCGGCTTTCGTGTTCTGCGGCCACATGGTTGCGCCACAGTTCGCCTTTGCGGGGGTTCCAATTCTCTTCATCGCCCCATTTCTTGTCCGCGGCGTTCGTTACGCTGTGCCAGCCTTGCGGTTCGGCGGCGTAATCGGACGAGGCGAAGGGCCAGCCGACGATCGAATTGTATATTCTCAGGTTGGACCAGTCGTCGCGCGCGGCTTGAGCCTCCACCTCGGTCCAGCCGTAGCCGGTCCAGCGCCAGGTTCCGGAAACGGGCACGGTTCGCTCGAAGGTTTCCTCGTAGTAAGGCGGAAAGGAAACATGCCATTGGTTAAAGTATGTTTCCTCCCCTTCGGTCGGCATGGCTTCGTGGCAGGTCCAGCGCAGGAGCGCGAGAGCGTCAACAATGCGGGTTTGCAGGGCGATGCGGGTTTCTTCGGGGATCGCGCTCCAGGAATGGAGCAGCAGCCCGTCGTTCCAGTCCTCGATTTCCAGATGCTCGCGCAGCGCCTGCGAGGTCCAGCGTGGGAAATCGTCCGGTTTCGGATCGCCGCCTGCGAAGTAGTCGTCGAAGGAACCGTCCTGCGCCTGCCGCATGTCTATGAATCGGCCGCTGTCGGCCAGGGCGTCCAGTTGCGCGCCGAAGGTCAGGTAGTCGCGCGCGGGCAGGATGTAGCTGGGTTTCGCCATGCCGTCCGTGTTCCAGCCGAGCAGGGCGGCCCGGTTCGTGATGGCCTGGTGGCATTGCCCGATGTGTTCCTTGAGCTGGACCCATGCGGGAAGGGCGGGCCAATGGTCGGGCGAATGGGGACTGTCGGGATAGAGCGGCGTTTCGGCGACGGCCTGGCCGGCGGTTCCGTACAGAAGCAGCCCGGCGATCGCGATGGCGGACAGGACGGGGCGGCTCATGGCTTCCCCCTTGTTCGCAGCGGAGTATGCACTTCCAGGAAAATGCTTTCGTCGCGGATGGCGCGCGCGCCGACGGGGCGCGTTCCGTAGCGGAACGCCTGCAAGTTGGTCAGGCCGTCGCCATTGGCGTCCTGCTGAGCGTCCGAGGGATCGAGCGGATCGAAGTTCCACTTCACCTCCCAGCCGTCGGGCATGCCGTCGCCGTCGGTGTCCGGGTTGAACGGATCGGTTCCGTAGATGAGGACTTCCTGCGCGTTGGGTAGCCCGTCGCCATCGTCGTCGCCCGCGCAGCCGACGATGAAGAAGCCGGTCGGGTCCGCCGGAGCGGGGCCGGACCAGACTGCGGGACTGCCGGCCGTCGAGGACAGGTTCGTCGCCAGCAGCGTCCAGGAGCCCGCGACCAGATTCGTGCGGTAGAACACGTCGAATCCGTCGGCGTAACGGTCTTCGGGGAAAGCGATGGTCAGCCGGACTTCATCTTCGTCGAGCGACAGGCTTGCGATGGTCAGATGGGGCGCGGGGCCGCCGGCCAGCAGGGCCATGGTCTCGAACTGGCGTTCGGCCAGCCGTTCGGTCTCGTCGCGCCGGGTCGCGCGCAACGCGCAATGGATGCGCAGCGCGGCGGGCGACAGGATCTCGTAGGAAAGGGCGATGCGCGAGGGATCGTAATCGGCCAGAACCCGTTCGCGGTTGGCGGCGGAGATCCGCTCGAAAGAAGGAACCTGCCTGCGCATGAGCGTCCAGGGATCGTAGCCTGGCGGCGGGGGAACGCGCAGCAGCTCCGTTCCGGTCCGGCTGCGCACCACGCGTTCGCGGGTGCGCGGGTCTTCCTGCACGGTCACGGGCCAGACTTCGACGCCGTCGCGGTTTTCGGTGTCGTCCCGCTCGATCCGGTTGCGCGGCAGCGGATTGCGCGCATAGGGGCGTAGTCCTTTCGGCCGAACAAGAGCTATGCCCGGCGCCATGATGGCCAGATACTGGAACTGGTGGCTGTTGAACTCCTCGACCAGATCGTTCAGATCGGCAATGGCTTTGGCCATGTGCGAATCGTAGAGGGCCGCCTCGCGTTTGCGGTCGGCCAGCGCGTCCCGGTTGTTTCTCGTCCGTTCGGCGGCTTGTTCGGGAGCCTGCGGCGGCACGGCCGAGACGTTCATTGCGAACGCCAGCGCGAGCAGCGCGGCCGCGCCTGCTTGTCTCCAGCCACGGAGACGGTTGATCTTGTCCATGGCACACTCCTTGCCCCTGTCGCGAAAAGAGGCGAGACAAGCAGAAGAAGGCGTCGAATGCAAGGGTTCATTTTGATTTGCTGCGATTCAGGCAGTGGGGAGGGGCGAGACGGTTTTCGTTCGCGGACATGGCCAGCGGGGGCGGGAAGCGGAAGGCGCTGTTTTGGGCAACCGTTCACTGCGGGGCATTTCCGAAAAACAACTCCCCATCCCCAGCCGAGGTCAGGAAGTCCGATGTTGGCGCACCGTTTGTGTCAGAGAAGGCTCATGGAGAAGGGGGATCGCAGATGCTTCTACGGGGAAGGGCCTGTGGCGCCATTATCGCGAAGCGTTAAGGCGGGTCTGCCACGCCGTAGGCTTGGCGCAGGCGGGTAGCGGCGGCCCTAATTGTAGTCGCCGGGTTGCCTCGCCTGTCCGTCTTCGCCCCTCGGGTTTGCCTGTCCGCCGTAGGTTTGGCGAAGGCTGGATGCCGGTGGTACAAACGTTGAGGGGGGGGTGGGGGGCGGGGCGTTGCGCCCTCCCGCCACCAAATTTTCTTCACCGCCGGGACAAGCCCGGCGGGATCGCCTGCCATTGTCTTCTCCGCCGGGGCGAGCCAGGCGGGAGCGCCGCTCTCCTGCCGTACGACGCCCAGAGGCGATGGCGGCGACCATGAGCGAGTAGGGGAGGGCGAAGCCGAGCAGGATCAGCAGGGCGCCCGGCAGCATGCCGCGGCCGGGCGCGACATGCTGAAGCCAGGGATGCAGAAAGAAAACGTTCATCCACCAGCCCCGGCAAAAGGATTCGGGCAGGCCGACATGCCGCAGAAGCGACGGGGCGATCGCCCAGCCGCCGGCAAGAAGCGCGGCGCCGATCCAGCATGCGAAAAACGGCGCGAGCCGTCCCGGCTCGCGCCGACGCCGAAGCCAGAGCGGGACCATCGCCGCCGTGGCGGCGGTCATGCCGAGCGAAAAATGGAAAGCCGCATGCGCCATAGTGTCTTCAGGTTAATCTGGACGACGAGGCAGCGCGTCGTTCGCCGCCGTTTCGCGCCGGTTCAGCTCGCGCCAGGCCATGAGCAGCAGCGCGAAAACGAGCAGCACGATGCCCGCCGTCCAGCCGCGGGCGTCGGCCGAGACCAGCCCGCTATTTTCCCATTGATCAATCGTGTAATGCCAGAAGAAGATATCCGTTCGCGGATCCGCATGCCAGCGGAAATACAGGTCCGGTCGGCCCAGCAGACGGGGCAGATCCGGGAACGACGCCCACAGCATGCCCGCCGCCATGGCCAACGGCGCGGCGATCAGCATGGGCAGGCTGGCGCGTCCCTTGTGCGCGATATAGAGCGCGGCGACCGGCAGCAGGCCGATGACGCCGCCGAGAAAAGCGTGATTCATGCCGACATGCATAGCCGCTGGCGGCGCCTTTGGCCAGCCAATTTTCGGGCTGTATTGTACGGCTGCGCTTCGCATAACCGATGCAGGGGCGATCCTCTCCTGCGCTGCGCTCGTTGCGCGGATCAATCCGGCATGTGCAGTTCGATATGGCGCATGTATTTGGGGTTTTCTTCCGGCTGGGTGTCCACGGTTCCGACGGCGAGCGGGTAGGTTGTATCGGACGCCGTGATTGTTCGGCGGTCGGTGCGCTCTTTTCCGCCGGTTTCTGTCCAGGTCCAGGTCAGGGTCAGGCCGGTTCCTTCGGGCGCAGTTTCCGGCGCATTGCTCCAGTGAACGGTATTGGGGCCGGGCAGAAGGCGGGGCAGGGTTAGAAAGTTGAGCTGGGTCACGAAGCGGATGTCCAGGTCGAGCAGGGCGGGCGGCGCCTCGTCGGTTCCGCCGGTTGTCTCGATCAGGATGCGGGCGTCGTAGGGGTAGCGCGCTTCGAACAGGTCCATGACGCCGCGCAGCCGTTGCCGCCGGTCCTTCCCTTCGGCGCCTTCCGCGCGCGCGAGGAGCTGGGGCCGGACTCCGCGGACGGGAGAGACCAGCGAGAGAGAGGCCGTTGTGCCGGGCGGCAGTTCGAATTCGGCCTCGACTTCGCCGCCGACCATGACATAGGGCGTCTCGAAGCCGAAGGCGAGACGGAGCGGCTGTCCGGCGCGGGCCGGGCGCAGGCCGGGGTTGCCGCTGTCGGCCGGGGCGGCGAGATTGTCGAACTCGGCCAGGCTTTCCCGGAATCCGTTTTTGGTCAGGTCGGGCCGGAATCGGATTTCGCCGTTGCCGTAGTGGCGCCAATGCCCGTCGCCGGCGCCGGGGCAGCGATGGAAGGGGCCGTCCGCGTAGAACTCGGGCACCCATTGCTTGAGCCAGGAGCGGGAGCGCTTGAAATAGGCGCCGGGCAACTTGTCGAAATGAAACGTCAGGGTTTCGCCGGGCCGGACGGTCAGGGCCATTGAATGGCGAGTTTGCTGGAGGCCTTTGTCGCGGGCGCCGCCCGTGCAGCGGTAGAAGAATTCGGGGCGGCCGCCGTCGCAGGGCATGAACGGTTCGCTGGTGCGAACCGGATCTGACACCAGTGTGAAATCGCCGGCGATTTCGGAGATGGACGCGATGTGCTTTCCGTCGGCGGTATAGACGAAGAATCCTGCGTGCGCATCGAGAAACGCCGCGCGGCCACCGTAGTAAAGCTGGCACCAGGTATGGCCCATGCGGGTCGAGACTTGGCCTGTAGAGGACGGTTTGCGGCCGCCGAGCCGCATCATGCTGTCCACCAGCCAGCCGCCGGCGGCAATTTCGTACATGCGCGGGTCGGAGATCGGCCGGCTGTTCAGGCCGGCGCTTCCGCCGCCTTCCTGGCCCCACACGCCTTGCGCCAGCCAGACCATGACGCGCTGGATGGTTCCGCACAGGGCGTAGCCGTACACGTTGAGCACGCGCATGGGATCGTTTTCGTCCGGTCGCGGGAAATGCCAGATGCGGCGGTTCGTCAGACGCCAGATGGCAATGGCCTTTTCCTCGTCGGTCATCTCGGGTCGCATCGTTCCGGCCAGCAAGGTTTCCCGGCTGAAGAAGTCGAGAGAACGATCCGTTCGAAGGTGTATGCCCCGCACGGTGCGGGTTGGCTCGACCGCCGCCGGCGCCGAGTCCGGTTGCGGCGCGGCAAACGCGGCGACCGTGACGGCCAGCAGTCCGCAGGAAAACCGTAGCGAATTTCGCATGACTTGCGAATCCTCCTTGTCATTGCATGCCTCGGCAGGGCGCTCGTTGTCGCCCCGGCGCCGAGGCGGCATCTATTCGGGTTTTAACTGGATCAGAACCACTTCGTTTCCGCGGGCGGCGGCAACGAGTTTTCGTTCCACTAGCACGTCGGTATTGGTGCGTTGCACATCGAAGCCTTCCGGCAGTTTCCATGCCTGGCGCGCGCGGAAATCCACGAGGACGATGGCGGTTTCGAGGTAGTAGCGCCAGCCGATGCCGTAGTGTCGGCCCACATCGAACCGTTTGAAAACCATGCCCATGTCCACGAGGGGTTCCGGCAGGCGACTGCCGTCGGCCGGAACCTGCCACAGCCGCAGTTCGCGCCAGACGTTCGACGAGAGGACGCCCGCCTGTACGCCGACAAAGGTCAGGGTTTCGCCGTCCGGGGCGAGGCGTACGGCCGAAGGATATTCCCAATCCCATATGTCCACGAGCCAATAGGGCGCGTCGGTGGCGTAGGGCGCAACCGTATGGCGGGTTGGGGGATCGGCTGTCAGGTCCAGGCGCACAATGCCGGCCCCGCGCGGGATGTGGACGGGTCCGGTCAGCCAGGGCACGAGAAAGAGCCTGTTGCGGGTCGGATCCGGAAGGACGCCTCGGCAATCGCCAAGATCGAGCGTGCGTCCGTCGGGCCAGGCCAGAATCCAGTTGGCGCTGCCGGCAGCGCGCGCGGTCACGGCCGTTCCCGCGAAGATCAAGTTGTCGAACGCGGGAGCGTCGCGCGGGCGCCAGTTGCGTCGTCTTCTCGGAAGCGAAATCGTGCAGGAACAGCCCGTCGCCCGAGGCGAAGGCCAGCGCCTGGCCGTCGTCGCGCCAGGCCAGGCGCCGAATGCCGCGGGTATTGGACAGAGCTAGCGTTTTGCCGGTTCCGTCGGGGTCCATGATCCAGAGTGCGCCCGGCGCGTTGGCCGGGCCGGGCCGACAGGCGGCCAGGCGTCCGGACAGACTCCAGATCAAGTCGGCCGTCGCGCCGTTTTCGTCGGCCGGCCAGACGGTACGGGTCGGCCCCTCGTCCATGGCATGAACCATGACAGCGCCGGTGTTCAGGCGCCAGGCAAGCTGTCGGCCGTCAGGCCGAAAGCGGGCTTGCGCGGCGGTGGCCTTCGGGTTGTCCTCGCCGGCCGACCAAAGAACGCGGGGTTCCGCTGCGGCCAGACGCTGGCGCGGATTCATGAGCGGTTCCGAGCGCGTTGTGCCGGGAAGCAGCCCGGTCAAGGCGATGGCGAAAGAAGCGCAGGGCAACCACGATCGCGAATATAGGGTATGATTCATAGGGCGGCCGTAGCGGCGTGGAAACGAAAAGCCGATGGCGGGGCGGAGAATGCGCCGTTCCTTGCGAGAAGCCTGTTGCATGCATTGCGCCGTTTCTCTTGGATACCTGGACTCGCCGCCTACCACATCTCGGAACGGTAGCCGCGTTTCCCTGTCTGCGGCAAGAGAAAAAACTTTTGCTTCGGCCGCATTTCGGCTATGGCTGTGTTCGCATCGGAAAAGCGGAAAGGAGCGACGAACATGGCGCAACGGGAATACGAGGCGTTCGATCTGACGGATGTGGCGGCCAAGGGCCTGAACTATGTGACCTCGATGACGGACGAGGCCAACGATTTTCTGCCCTACTGGTATGTGGGCATCCATGTTGCGCCCGCCTTTGCCCGGCACGTGCGCGTGGACGATGCCGAGCTTGTGGCGAGCTGGTACGAGGCGGTGGTGGCCTTGCAGAAGATTCTGGGCCGCGACGAACGGGCGCAGGCGGCGCAGGCCGGGTTCAGGAAACATCTGCTCGATTGCTGGGGGCCGGCCGGATTGCGCTATCATCGCGACTATCCATGGTCGAACACGAATCATGCCTCGTTCCACGAAATGGGTTGGGTGCTGGCCGGGCTGAATCGGCTGTGCCTGGAAGAGCCGGACAACGATCAGGCGCGCCAGCGTGCCGAAGGGCTGGTGAAAGGCTTGCGGGCGCTGGCGATTCAGCGCAAGATCAAAACGTTCTGGTCGGGCGATTTTCCCATCCCGGAAACCGTGCTCGAGTTTCCGGCCGATTTGTATTTGCGCGACGGCGGGTTCGTGCCCGAGCGCTGCACGGGTCGAGGGGAGGAATCCATCCGCAATGCCGTTCTGCTCGAGCCGCTAACGACCCGTGCCATTGCCTTTGGCGACGACGTCGCCTTGGAGCTGGCCGAAGGCCTGGCCAACCACATGCTCGGGCTTTCCCGCTATTTCAACTGGAACGGCGAGTTTTTCGGACACGTCCATTCCGCGCTCTGGTTCGCGATCGGGCTGCTCAAGCTCGGCCGGCACATGCAACGCGCGCACTATGTCGAGAAGGCCTGGCAAATCTTTCGCTATGTCCGTTCGCTCGGCAGCGAATTCGGCTGGGTGCCCGAATATGCGCAGTGGTTCGCGCCGGGCGAAACGCATTGCGAAACCTGTTGCATCAAGGACATGATCGAATTCGCGCTGACGGCGGCCGAGATGGGCTACGACACCTGGGACCTGATCGTCAAGTACACCCGCAACCAGTTGAGCGAGCAGCAGATCAAGGACGGCTCCTTCGTGGCCGTGGATCGCGACCGGCCCGACGATCCGCGGAAAGGGCACACCTGGAAAGACCTGGATCGGCGCGTGGTCGGGGGCTGGTCCGGCGGTGCCGAACCGAACAGCCTTTCGCTGGCCCGTTTCCGCTCGATCGCCGGCTGCTGTGTCGGCACGGCGCCGGTCGGGCTGTGGCTTGTGTGGGAAAAGATTGTCGAACGGAAGGCGGACGGCGTTTTTGTGCACATGCCCTTCGACCGCGAGACCGAGGAGGTCCGGGTCGAAGTTGGCTACCCCAACCGCGGACTGATGCGCGTGGCGGTGAAGCAGCCGAACGATGTGTTCGTGCGCGCCTACCCCTGGATGGGGCCGCATCCGGCCTTGCGCGTCAACGGCCGGCCGGCGCCGGTCGTTCAGGCGCAGGGCTGTTTCGTGTTTGCGGGCGCGCAGGCAGGCGACGTGCTCGAAGTGGAGCATCCGCTTCAGGACCGCGAAAGCGAGGAAACGGTTGCCGGCCGCGCGTTGCGGCTTGTCTGGCGCGGGCCCGATGTGGTGCGCATGGATCCGCCCGGCTTGCCCTTGCGGCTCTATCAGCGCGAGAAAGGCGTGGAGAAAGAGCGGCCCGCGCCGCCGGCCATGGCTGGCGGCGGCGCCGCGCCCGCCGTCCGCATGCAGCCGACCGACCGCAAGTGAGCGGGAAACGTTGATCTTATGCCCGCGCCAAAGTCCATAAGGCCACGGCATGCCGTGGCGCAATTGACGCCTCGCCGCAAGAATATCCGCATGCAGGGCTGGGATTTCACCAGTCCGGGCTGGTATTTTCTCACCATCTGCACCAGGGACATGCGGCCTGTCTTTGGAACGGTTGTCAAAGGCCGCATGGTATTGAACGAGGCCGGCCGCAAGGCCGACAAGTTCTGGCGCGAAATACCGGCGCATTTCCCCCGTGCCGTTCTGGACGAACATGTCGTGATGCCCAACCATGTGCACGGGCTGCTCAACCTCGCGGCGGATGGCTGGAGTTTCCATGGTGTCACGGCGCGTCGCGAGGCGTTTGGGAAGCCAGTTGCCGGTTCGGTGTCCACCATCATGCGCTCGTACAAAGGCGCGGTCACACGGGCGCTGGGCCGAAACCCTTGGCAAAGCCGTTTCTACGAAGTACGCGCCCGCGACGAGGCCGCTCGCTCGAACATTCGTCGCTACATCCGGCAGAACCCGGAGAATTACGATGCCGTCATGAATGGCGGAGAACCGAAATTTCTCGGGGACAAAGCGCTGTTGGATTTGCCCACGCTTGGTTTCCTGGCATCGCGCGGCCAAAGCGTTTTGCATGGCACCCTGCCGCTCAAGCAGGGCGAAGCCATTGTGTCAGGGTTTCTCTCGCCCATGGAACGGGCTGTGTTTCGGGCCGGCCTGGCCCGCAAACGCCCCATGATCTGGGTGCTGCCGCATGGTCTCGCCGCCTTCCGAAGCGGCACGGCATGCCGTGCCGCCATTGAAGAGGGGCGGTTGCTCGTTCTTTCGCCCTTCGATCCCGCCCTCGACGCGCCCAACGCCCGCCGCGCCGCATGGTGCAACCAGTATGTGCTTGCCCGCTGCGACCGGCTCGTTGTCGGCCACCTCAACCCGGACGGCATGCTCGCCTGCATCCTTGCCGAGGCCGATCCCGAAAAGGAAATCGTCCGCCTGTGAACCCGATGCGCGCCCGTTTCCCATAAGGCCACGGCATGCCGTGGCGCAATTGACGAGCAAGAAAAAACTTTCGTTTCGGCCGCGTTTCGGCTATGGCTATGTTCGCAATCCCGGAAAGCGAAAGGAACACTATGGATGCGACAAGACCCGCGCGCCCCGTGGCGCTGATCATTCGAGACGGCTGGGGACTCAACGAACGGACGGAAGGCAATGCCGTGGCCGCCGCCGCCACGCCCAACGTGGACAAATGGAAGGCCGGCTATCCTTGGACGACGCTGGCCTGCGCCGGAGAGCCGGTGGGGCTGCCGGACGGCTACCAGGGTTCCAGCGAGGTGGGCCACCTGAACATGGGCGCCGGCCGTATCGTCGTTCAGGAACTCAAGCGCATTGACGACGGGTTGCGTACAGGCGCGCTGTTCCAAAGCCCGAAATGGACCGGGCTGATCGAGCATGCGAGACGGCAGGGCGGGCGCCTGCATTTGCTGGGGCTGTTGCAGGACGAAGGGGTCCACGCGCACCAGGAACATTTGTTCAAAATCATGCGCCGGGCCCGCCAGGAATGGCCCGAAGGCCAACTGATCGTGCATCCGTTCCTGGACGGACGCGATACGCCGCCGCGAAGCTGCCTGGAGTATCTGGCCCGCTTGCGCATGGTCATGGACGAGGTCGGCGGCTGCGCGATCGGCACGGTCATGGGCCGCTACTACGCCATGGATCGCTCGCGCAACTGGACGCTCACCGACCAGGCCTACCATGCGCTGGTTTGCGCCGAAGGCCGGCGCGCGTCCGACGCGGAAACGGCGGTTCGCCATTCCTACGACAACGACCTGACGCCCGACAAGACCCCAATGGCCGACGAATACGTGCCTCCCTGCATCCTTGGCGAATACGACGGCATCAGGGACGGCGACGCCGTGCTGCACACGAACTATCGCCAGGACCGGGCCATCCAGCTTTCCATGGCCTTTTTCGATCCGGCCTATCCCGGCTCGCTCAAGGCCAAGCCCAAGATCGCCTATGCGGGGCTCACGCGCTACTGGAACGATTTCACCGAATTCATGCTCGGCGCCATGGACGAAGGCGGCGGCATGAGCCGATTGCTCGGCGAGGAAATCGCGCGCGCAGGCTGGCGCCAGTTGCGTATCGCCGAAACGCAGAAGTTCCGGCATGTGACCAGCTTCTTCAACGGCAAGTCCACCCGCCCATATGAAGGCGAGGATCAGGTCGAGGTTCCCGGCCGCTTCGATCCGGCCACCTTCGCCAGCCATCCGGAAATGGACGCCTACAACGTCACCGACGAGGCGCTGCGCCGTTTGGCCGACAATCCGTACGCCTTCATCGCCGTCAACTACGCCAATGGCGACATGGTGGGGCATACGGGCGATTTCGAGGCCGCCAAACAGGCGATCGAGGTGGTGGACGACTGCCTCGGCAGGCTCGTGGCCCGTTTGCTGGCGCTGGACGCGCATATCCTGATCACCGCCGATCACGGCAATGCGGAACAGATGACCGACTACGCGACCGGCATGACCAAGACCAGCCACACCCTGAATCCGGTCGAGTGCATCTACGTGGCCAAGGACGCGCCGGGGCGACGGCTGCGTTCCGGCGGCAAGCTGTCGGATCTCGCCCCGACCGTTTTGCACCTGCTCGGTCTGCCGATTCCGAAGGAAATGACCGCCGACAATTTGCTGGGGACGGCATCGCAGAAGTGATCAGTAATCAGTAGTCGGTGATCAGGATCTGTGTCGCGTCCTGATATAGGTTGACACTTGCAACAGTGAGGAGCAGGTGTGTATGGATGCGAGCATACGGTATAGCGAGGCATTCAAGCAGCAGGTGCTGCGCG